>LEKJ01000116.1 GCA_029852775.1 Pasteurellaceae bacterium LFhippo2 | reverse complement strand
GACACGGTGCCCGTGTCCGAGCATAAAAGGGAATACAACTATGGCTAATATACTTTTCGTGGATAACTTCGATTCATTTACTTATAACCTTGTTGATCAGTTTCGTCAGTTAGGGCATTCAGTAACGATCTTTCGTAATGACTATCCATTTCAAGCCTTTTTAGACAAAGCATTAAATACTGAAGATTGCATTGTGGCGCTTTCACCGGGGCCGGGTAATCCACAACAAGCAGGTAATCTATTGCCGATTATTAAAGAGCTAAAAGGCAAGGTGCCGATGATTGGGATCTGCTTAGGCCATCAAGCGATTATTGAAGCTTTAGGCGGCGATGTGGTGCATACAGGGCAAGTGCTACACGGTAAAGTTTCTAAAATCGAACACGATAATCAAGCGATGTTTGCCGGAATCAATAATCCAATGCCCGTTGCGCGTTATCACTCATTAATGGGAGATAATTTACCGGAAGAACTTGAAGTTAATGCGCATTTCGGCGATATTGTGATGGCGATTCGCCACAAAAGCTTACCGATTTGTGGTTTCCAGTTCCATCCAGAGTCAATTTTGACCGTTGAAGGAACCAAATTATTGAAACAATCAGTTGAATGGTTATTAACAAAATAGGATACGAAAATGATTAGTGTATATGGATTAAAAGAGACTTTAGAACCACGCCGTGCGCAAATTGCGGAAGTGATCTTTGAATGTTTAGAAATGAGTTTAGGTGTGCCGAAAAGCCGTCATGCATTACGTTTTGAACCCTTAGATGCAGAAAATTTTTATCACCCAGTAAACCGTACAGATGACTTTATTGTGATTGAAATTAACTTAATGCAAGGCCGTGCAGAGCAGACTAAAAAACGTTTGATCAAAGGTTTATTTAGCTCGTTACAAAGTAAAGTAGGGCTTTCGCCAATGGATGTGGAAATTACCATAAAAGAGCAACCAGAACACTGCTGGGGCTTCCGTGGTATGACCGGCAATGAAGCAACGGATTTGGAGTATCAAATTCATAGGTAATATGTGGCGGGCGTATGCAATACGCCCCTACATTCTACGATACGAAGAATTATCGTAGGGGCGTACTGCGTACGCCCGCAAATGACAAGGAGTATAATATGCAACACGAACAACTATTAGAAAAAATCTTCAATCGTCAAACCTTATCTCAAAGTGAATCTCACGCCTTATTCCAACAACTAATGCAAGGCAATTTGAGCAATGAACAGCTTGCAGGTTTGTTGATTGCGTTAAAATTACGTGGTGAAACCGTTGATGAAATCGCAGGGGCGGTAACCGCAACACTTGAAAATGCCCAACCGTTCCCAACCCCAGATTATCCATTTACAGATATTGTCGGTACAGGTGGAGATGGCGCAAATACCATTAATATTTCTACTGCGAGTGCGATAGTTGCTGCGACTTTAGGGATTAAAGTGGCAAAACATGGTAGTCGCAGTGTTTCAAGTAAAACCGGGGCGAGTGATGTACTCACTGCATTAGGGATTAATGTGAATATCAATGCCGAAACAGCCCGTAAAGCATTAGATGAAACAGGGATTTGTTTCCTATTCGCACCACAATATCATCAAGGTTTTAAATATGCGATCCCAGTGCGCCAAGCGTTAAAAACCCGTACACTATTTAATATTCTTGGTCCACTAGTGAACCCTGCTCGTCCAAAACATCAGTTACTTGGTGTCTATTCTCCAGATTTAATTAAGCCTTATGCGGAAACGGTAAAAGCATTAGGGCATCAGCATACGATAGTGGTTCACGGTTCTGGTTTAGATGAAGTGGCAATTCATGGTGAAACTCAAGTCGCTGAAATTGAAAATGGAGAAATTAATTATTTCACGCTAACGCCCGAAGATTTTGGGGTTGAACGCCATCCATTAGAAGCCTTAAAAGGTGGTGAACCTGCAGAAAATGCGGCAAAAATTACCGCTTTATTACAAGGTAAAGGAGAACCTGCCCATATTGATGCAGTGGCGGTGAATGTTGCAATGCTGATGCGATTATTTGGAGAAAGAGATTTGAAGGAGAATGTCAAAAAAGTAAAATCTCTGCTTGCAACTAACAAAGCATTTGAAACTTTGCAGAAATTGGCTCAATATTAGCTTGTAGAAATTTTTTACTTGCCCAATATTTTATGGGGATAAATTTATTGTAGGGATAGGCTTTATGCCTGTCCTAAATTCATTCTTTGCTTTGGACAGGGATAAACCCTGTCCCTACGAATGCCTAATAAATTTTTATGTTTAAGAAGTTTGTCGCCCACGTTATTGTGGGCGTTATTTTTATTTGTTAAGAGGAAATTACAATGGCATTTAGTTCATTGTTTACATTATTGGATGATATTGCAGCGGTTTTAGACGATGTGTCTGTGATGACAAAAGTTGCAGCTAAAAAAACAGCGGGCGTGATTGGCGATGATTTAGCATTAAATGCAAATCAAGTTAGTGATGAACATACTAAGCCAGAGAGAGAATTGCCGATTGTGTGGGCGGTAGCAAAAGGTTCTTTAATTAATAAAGTGATCTTAATTCCAATTGCATTGTTACTTTCTATTTATTTGCCGGTCGCAATTATCCCATTGTTAATGATTGGCGGCGCTTATCTCTGTTTTGAAGGGGTAGAGAAGCTATTACATAAATTTTTACATAAAGCAGAAGAAAATAGCGAAAAAGTGATGGTTTCAGAACAGGATAAAATCAAAGGCGCAGTACGTACTGATTTTATTTTATCAGCAGAGATTATCATTATCGCATTAGGCGTGTTACAAGATTCAAGCACGATGACAAAAATTCTATCGTTATCAGCCATTGGTATTGGGATTACAATTTTTGTGTATGGTTTAGTGGGGTTAATTGTAAAACTTGATGATATCGGTTTATGGCTAACTCAAAAGAAAAGTCAGCTGTCGCAAGCGGTCGGAAAAGGCCTATTATTTGCAATGCCGTGGTTTATGAAGAGTTTATCAGTAATCGGAAGTATTGCGATGTTCTTAGTTGGCGGGGGAATCTTCTCTCACAATTTACCGATGATTCATCATTTTGTGGAAGGTTTAAATATCGCTCCGAGCTTTGCAAGCTTAGTTGATTTAGTAGTAGGAATTATTGTTGGCTGTATTGCTTGTGCGGTAGTTCTACCATTGATGAAGGTGTTTGGTAAATTACATTAATTTTATATAACAAAGGCGGGTCATCCCGCCTTTGTGCTATTTAGTCTCTTTTTATTTATTTTTCAACTTATTTCCCTTTCATAATTTCCCAAAATTTCACTTTTAAAATGTAAAATTTTGCAATCATAGTTGTTTTTTTTTTGAGCTTTATTGGTATTATTTCATCTCAATTTGAATTGCAATATCGGAGCATAATTTTATGATTTCACCCATTGAATCTTTCCTAAGAAATCTATCTTCAGACACTATCACTAATATTTTCTTTGGGATTCTTATTCTTGTATTTATATTAGGTGCGTGGGCTTTTTTATCTGCTCGCAAATCTAATAAAAAGAAAAGCATTGAGTTTGCAGAATATACACCTGTACTTTTAACATCTCTTGGTATTCTTGGTACTTTCACAGGTATTGTGTCTGGTTTATTAAACTTTGATATTGATAATATTGATACAAGTATCAGCTCTTTATTGGGGGGAATGAAAACCGCCTTTTTGACGAGTGTAATAGGTGTTACTCTTTCTATTCTATTAAAAGTTTTTTATACAGTAGTATCTAAAAAAGCTTCAGAAGAGAGTAAGGAAAATGCATTAGATATTCAATCTGTAGTAGATAATTTTTATAGTCAAACAGAGCAATTAAAAGAACAAACTTTGAGCCTTAAAAAACAAGCTTTACATTCAGAATCGTTAGTTTCAAATATCGAATCTTTAACCAAAAGTTTAGGAAGTGATTCAGATAGCAGTATCTTAGGGCAAATTAAGCTTTTACGTAGTGATTTATCTGACAATCATAAACAATTTACTCATGCTGTTGATCTCATGGTAACCAATTTATCAAGTATTTCGGATCTTACTAAAAATAACCAAACCACTTTTGCAAGTTTTGAAAATAAACTATGGATTAAGTTACAAGACTTTGCGGATATGATGTCAAAATCGGCCACCGAAGCTGTTATTGATGCTTTAAAACAAGTTATTCAAGATTTTAATAATAATTTAACCGAACAGTTTGGCGAGAATTTTAAAGAGTTAAATAAAGCTGTAATTGCTTTAATTGATTGGCAAGAAAACTATAAAAAACAATTAAATGAAATGATTGCTCTTTATAGTGCTGGTGTTCAGAGTCTTTCAGTGACAGAAACTTCTGTTGCAAAAATTGAACATTCAGCCCAAGCAATTCCAACTACAATGAATAATCTTAGTCAGATTATTTCAACAAATCAGCAACAGATTGAAAACTTAGAAAGTCATTTAAGTACTTTTGCACAATTGCGTGATAAAGCGATTGAAGCTGTACCAGAGATTCAAAAACAGATTTCATCTATGCTAGAAAATACAGAAAAAGCAAATGTTGAACTAATTACAGGCCTGAAAGATGGTGGTAAACAGCTTAGTGAAGATATTGTTAAAGTTTCAGCAACTTTCAGTGAGAAATCGACGGAAACAGCAACTTCGTTGGCAAAATCATTTAAAGAGAGTGGAGATGAGTTTACTCAAAAAGTAACTCAATCTGCGGATAATTTAACGGCGACAATTCAGAAACATCATGAAGACATTCAAAAACAGATGTCAGTAATGTTAGAAAATACGGAAAAAGCAAACGTTGAGCTAATTACAGGTTTGAAAGATGGTGGTAAACAGCTTGGTGAAGATATTGTGAAAGTTTCAGCAACTTTCAGTGAAAAAGCGACAGAAACAGCAACTTCGTTGGCAAAATCATTTAAAGAGAGTGGAGATGAGTTTACTCAAAAAGTAACTCAATCTACAGATAATTTAACAGCTTCGATTCAGAAAAACCATCAAGCGTTATTAGATAGTGCTTCTGTATTAGAGAAAACATCAACAGCTATGGTTGATGAGCAACAACGATTCTTGAAGCAACAATCTCAAATTTCAACTCAAATCACGGATTTTATCAGTGAATGGCAACGTCAATTTGAGCAAAATACGCAACAAATTCAAAAACAATTTGCTCAGTCTGTAGAGTCATTAATCCAATCTCATATTGATGAAAGCCGTCGTTTGATGTCTCGTCTAGAAAAAGAGAGTGAAGTGGCACTAAGCAGAACGGGTGAAAGTATCGATAAACAAATTAAGGCTCTTGACAGTGCTTTAGAAACAGAGTTATCTCGTGTTATTGGTGATATGGGTAAAGCATTAGCTTCAATTAGTAACCAATTTACAAACGATTATTCAAAATTAGTTGAAGCTATGCGTAAAGTAACTGAAAAAAGTAGAGGCTTCTAATGAATATCGATTTATCTCAGTTAAATAAGAAAGGGGCTGATGATGACTCTCAATGGCTTCCTGTTTCAGATTTAATGTCAGGATTAATGATCTTATTTCTATTTATTGCAGTAAGTTTTGTTTTGAATACTAAAAAAGTTGCTGAGAATTATCAGGATAATCAGAATAAAATATATGAAGCCTTAAAAGCAGAATTTGATCCGAACCTAGATGAATGGAAAGCAAAAATAGATAAAGATACACTTACGTTTATTTTTACTGATCCAGAAGTGTTATTTAAAACAGGGGAATCATCTCTTCAGCAAAGATTTAAAGGAACGCTAAATGAGTTTTTTCCACGTTATATGAAAGTGATAGATGAATATAAGGTATCAATCAGTGAAGTCAGAGTTGAAGGACATACAAGTAGTGAATGGAATTTAAATTCGGATGAAGATTCTGCCTATTTTGAAAATATGCGACTCTCACAAGATAGAACAAGAGAAGTTCTCTATTATATTTACAATTTATCGGATGTGAAGAAATATCGAAAATGGATTAAATCAAATATTTCCGCGGTTGGTTTATCTTCATCTAAAGTCATTCAAGATAGTGATGGTAAAGAAGATAAGCAATCTTCCAAACGAGTAACTTTCAGAATCATTACTAATGCCGAAGAACAATTACAAAAATTGTCGGAGATGAAATAATGAAGTTAGAGATTAATTTTGCGGAATTATTTTCATCAGTGCGAAGAATGGGGATTACGGAATTAGTCCCTTTTCGGGTAGACTTCAATTCTAAGCCACCTGAAATTAAGGTTGATGGATTATCCACTACAGGAGGCATAGAAGTACCTATTGATGATGTGGATATTACAAATGGAGTATTTACTTATCTAGGTCAGCACGTTGTATTATTTATTCCAGATCATAGTTTCAAATATGACAAGGTTATCTTAGATCCTAAAAATGAAGGAAATAAATATCACCTTACTGATTGTAAGACATTAGAAGATATGAGAAAGAAAGGGCGTTTTGCTCGTTATCATGCAACAAATAATCGGGAAGGCATTTTTCATATTGTTGGGTCTGAAGGACAAGAGACTGATGTAGAGCTTTCTGTTTGTAAAAACTGTTTAACTCAACTGAATTACCAAAATTATTCGCAAAATAGAAGCTCTGTTTTTAATCGCTTTACTTTAGATGAATTTTTCAAATATTATGAAACATATTTTAGAAAAATGCCGGATAGGAATGGGCAAGATAAAGCAGGTTATTCTGCCGATTGGCAATCAATTTCATCAAATTACCGAGAGTCGGTTAATTTTAAATGTGAAGAATGTGGTGTTAATCTCAATAATCATAGAAGCTTATTAGATGTTCATCATAAAGACGGTGTAAAACAGCATAATAACCGCAATAATCTTAAAGCTGTGTGTAAGCTATGCCATAGAAATGAGCCACATCATGAGCATATGAGAGTCAGTTTGGAAGATACTAATTTATTAAATAGATTAAGATATGAACAAGGGGTTAGATTTTATTAAAATTTTGCAAAATGGTACTGATATTGACGAATATGTATAACAAAGGCGGGTTACCCCGCCTTTGTGCTATTTAGTCTCTTTTGGTTTATCGTCTTCTGATTTTTCATCTTCCGATGCTTTTTCAGCTTCTTCCAATTTCACCATTGCAGCTTGAATAGTTTGTTGAATTTCAACTGAAATTAAACCACGCAATAGTTCTTCAGTCTCTTTCACTTTTTCTACAAGTGCATGGCCTGATTCTTCATCAAAATAGCCCTGCGCTTTTAATGCATTGCTAAAGGTTGAGAATAGTGCTTTATCAAAGAATTCCGGTGCGTTGATACCGTGTAAAACAGATAAACGTTGTGCCACAGAGCGGCTCTCTTTTTCAAGCGTTGCTCGGTTCATTTCTGGTTGTTCAATCAGAATACTTAAGCTGATGTAATAACGTTGTAGCAATTCTCTAACTGCCGATGCGTGTAATTGTAGGTTACGTAAGCGTGGGCGGTTGATCATATACATATCGCTTTCACAACGAATAATGCCTTGATTTACAAATTCTTCTAATAATGCTTCGATATGTGGACGCACTTCTTCATCTTTAAAGTGGATAAATAGCTCCGCTTTTAAGAATGGATAGATACGATTCACACTCTGCATAATCAGATCTTTTGAAACTGCTTCGTGATGTAACACAATGCTTGCAACTAACGATGGCAGTACAAATAGATGCTGAATATTGTTGCGGTAGTAAGTCATCAATACTGCTGATTGACGATCTAAACGCACAATTTCACCAAAGTTATCTTTTTCAGCCACAACACCAGAACGTGGAAGAGTGATAACGTGATCTAGCATTTCTTCCGCGCTATCATTAGGCACTGTAACGTCTTGAGAATATGGCACATTTTTGAAAAGTTGTAAGTAACTTTCCACTTGTTCCAATAACTGTTCACGGGTTAATGAACGCTGACGTGATGACAGCAACACGGAACCAATTAAGTTCTTCGCATTTACCGCAGCCGCATTATTAATATTTACCATCACTTGCTTAGAAACGGCGTCAACGGCGTTATTTACCCATTTAGGACGTTCATTTTCTTCTGAATGTTCTTTCCATTCAGGGAAGTGCTGGTTGAGATAGTTATTTAATGAAATTGGCTCACCAAAGTTCACATAGCCTTGACCTAAATTACGTAATTTTTTGATTACACGTAACACTAAGCCGGCATTTTCTTTCTCTTTTTCCGCACCACGTAGCTCTTTCTCGTAAGTATCTACTTCAAGTACGTGTTCGTAGCCGATATAAACAGGCACGATACTAATTGGACGTTTTAAACCTCGCTGTAGGGCCTGCATTGTCATCGACATCATCCCTGTTTTTGGTTCAAGTAAACGACCAGTACGCGAACGTCCACCTTCGATAAAGTATTCTACTGAATAGCCACGATAGAATAATTCAGCTAAATATTCACGGAAAATCGTTGAATAGAGACGATTTCCTTTGAATGTACGGCGAATAAAAAACGCGCCCCAACTTCTAAAAATAGGGCCTGCCGGCCAGAAGTTAAGGTTGATACCTGCGGCAATATGTGGCGGTACTAAGCCTTGATGGTATAGCAAGTAAGATAAAAGTAGATAGTCCATGTGGCTACGATGGCACGGCACATAAACCAGTTCGTGGCCTTCTAACGCAAGCTTACGTACACGATCTGCATATTGAACGTTGATCCCTTGATAAAGCTTATTCCATAACCAGCTTAATACACGATCTGCAGTTCGCAGACTTTCGTGGCGAACATTAGCTGCGATCTCATCCATAATTTTTTCAGCTTCTTTGCGCGCTTTTTCAGGCGAGCTTTTTGGATTTTTCGCTTCTTCTTCAATGGCAGCTAAGATTGTTGGAGATTGTAATAATTTATTAAACATCGCTTGGCGATCAGGTAATTGTGGACCTGTCGCAGAGTAGCGCTGTTTCGCAAAGTGCATTTTTGCGATACGAGCAAGTTTTTGCGCAATGCCAGTATCAGCACCGTGATTGGTAACCATATAGCGTAAAGATACCGCTTGTGAGAAGCGAATAAAGTTATCACGGCCAAACCATAAGGTTGTAATAATACGTTGGAATGGGCCTAACAAACGTAATACAGGTAAGCCTTTTTCTTTACCCGGTGCGCGCCCCCAAAGAACAGAAACAGGCATAACTTGCACATTTAGTTCTTGATTGTCGCGGTGTAAATCTAAATAGCGATAGAAGATATTTTCCGTTTCGCTTTTTGCGCCTTTAGATTTAAAAATACGACGACCTTCATCTAAGAAAACATAACGCGGCAACGATTGACCATCGATCTCATTATTTTGTAATGGATCGGGAAGATTTAACGCTGCGCAGTTCTTTTGCAGAATCAAAAGATCGGTTTGAGATGTATAAGGTAATACATAAACAATGGGCTGATCGATATTCAGATTAAGTTCACTGATAGGATCTGTGGGAATCGGACGTGTTTTCACCAACAGGGAAAGTGGCAAATTTAACGCGGCACGATACAGCTTGATTAAACTAGACATATTTTATCCTTTTAATTGTTATCGGGTCGGATCTGCTGAATTTTAGCATTTTTCTTCACTTCTTTTATAAGAAAATTTACAAAAAGCGGAGTATTTCACAAAAAAGTCGCTTTTTGCTGTTGCAAATCACAGTTCACTGTATATAATATCAATCATTCTGTATATAAAGCCAGCCTATTAAAACTAACAGAGAGGATCTATGAGTAGAACACATCTAACTGCACGCCAACAGGAGATTTTAGATCTTGTTAAGCGTCATATTGAACAAACAGGTATGCCTCCAACTCGTGTAGAAATTGCAGCAGAGATGGGGTTTAAATCACCAAATGCAGCAGAAGAGCATTTAAAAGCATTAGCTCGTAAAGGCTATATTGAAATGCTTTCAGGTTCTGCGCGTGGTATCCGAGTTATTCTTGGAGATGATGAAGAAGAAGCGGCGAATGATGATGTTGGTTTACCACTTATCGGTAAAGTGGCAGCGGGTTCACCGATTATGGCTATTGAACACGTTGAAAATCACTATCCAGTAAATGGCGCAATGTTTTCACCAACAGCGGATTATTTATTAAAAGTTAATGGAAATTCAATGGAAAAAATCGGTATTTTAGATGGCGATTTATTGGCAGTACATAAAACAAACACCGCGAAGAATGGCCAAGTGGTTGTTGCGCGTGTTGATGATGAAGTAACGGTAAAACGTTTGGAGCAAAAAGGCCCTATCGTTTATTTACACCCAGAAAATGATGAGCTTGAAACGATTGTGGTTGATTCTCGAGTTTCATTTATTGAGATTGAAGGAATTGCTGTTGGTGTAATTCGTAGCAATTCTTGGATGTAAATTTCGGTTGAAATTGAGCTGATAAAGATTAGAATATGCGCCCTTAAATTTAATTAATAAGTCTCCCGCACTATCGCGCGGGAGAGTATGTAAAAGAGAAAAATACAATGAACGTAGTTGAATTTCACCAACAAATTGAACAAGTGTGGGAACGAATCGAAGAAGAATTAGAAGCGCAAGATTGTGATGTAGATTGCGAAACGCAAGGTGCTGTATTTACGATTTTCTTCGATGATGATTCACAAATTGTGATCAACAAACAAGAAGCGATGCTTGAACTATGGCTTGCAAGTAAACTTGGTGGTTTCCATTTCGCATATCGTGATGGTGAATGGCTAAGTTCTGAAGGTCGTTCATTCTGGACTCATTTAGAAGAAGCTGTTGCTCGTCACGGAGAAACGGTTTCGTTCAGCTAATCCGTTTTAATGGAGCTTTCTAATCTAGACAAAGCCAAAGAAGTTCTGCATAACGTCTTTGGCTATCAATCTTTTCGTCAAGGTCAATCAGAAGTGATTGATGCGATTTTGGCTGGAAAAGATTGTCTAGTGATTATGACGACTGGTGGCGGAAAATCGCTCTGTTATCAAGTTCCAGCTTTATGTTTAGACGGAATCACTTTAGTAATTTCGCCCCTTATCTCTTTGATGAAAGATCAGGTTGATCAGCTTTTAGCTAATGGCGTTGAAGCTGGCTATCTTAATTCGACTCAAAGCCTTGAAGAACAAAGAGAAATTGAACAAAAAGCGATGTCTGGGCAATTAAAATTGCTCTATCTCTCTCCAGAAAAAGTGATGACAAATAATTTCTATCACTTTATCTCTCACTGCAAAATCAGTCTGATTGCCGTTGATGAAGCACACTGTGTTTCACAATGGGGACATGATTTCCGCCCTGAATATACTTTACTTGGCGGTTTGCGAAATGCTTTCCCAAATATACCGCTTGTAGCACTGACAGCGACGGCTGACCCTACAACGCGTTTTGACATTAGCCATCACTTACAGCTCAATAACCCACATACCTATTTGGGAAGTTTTGACCGCCCAAATATTCGTTATACGGTGCAAGAGAAGTTTAAGCCTGTCGAACAGCTAGTCAAATTCGTAAGTAGTCAGAACGGTAAAAGCGGTATTGTTTATTGTAATAGCCGTAAAAAAGTTGAAGAATTAACTGAAAAACTTTCTGCGCGTCGTTTTTCGGTAATGGGTTATCATGCAGGAATGACGATAGAGGAGCGTGAAACGGTACAAAATGCCTTTCAACGCGATAATATCCAAATTGTTGTGGCGACTGTTGCTTTTGGAATGGGGATTAATAAATCTAATGTGCGCTTTGTGGTGCATTTCGATTTACCGCGTAGTGTGGAAGCTTACTATCAAGAGACAGGCCGAGCAGGACGCGACGATCTGCCTGCTGAAGCTGTATTGTTTTACGATCCAGCAGATTATGGCTGGTTGCATAAAGTACTTATGGAAAAACCAGAGAGCGATCAGCGTCAAGTCGAGCAACACAAATTGCAGGCTATAGGTGCTTTTGCTGAATCTCTAACTTGTCGCCGTTTGGTACTTTTAAATTATTTCGCGGAATCTCGCCAAGAATCTTGTGGTAACTGTGATATCTGCTTAGATCCGCCTAAAAAATATGATGGCTTAATTGATGCACAAAAAGTGATGTCAGTAATTTATCGTACCGGGCAGCGCTTTGGTTTGCATCATACCGTTGCAGTATTGCGTGGTTTAACTAATCAAAAAATCCGTGAGAATGGGCACGATAGCTTATCTGTTTATGGAATTGGTAAAGATAAGTCCCAAGAGTATTGGATTAGTGTAACGCGCCAGCTCATTCATCTTGGTTTAATTACGCAAAATATTGTGAGCCATTCAGCGTTACAGCTTACGGAGCAATCAAAGACCTTTTTAAGGGGAGAATCACCTTTAGAACTTGCGACACCAAGAATCAGTTTCTCTGCGACGGCTTATGTTCAAAAGCAACAATCGACAATCAAGCATTACGATAAAGATCTCTTTGCGCGGTTACGTTTCCTGCGTAAACAGATTGCGGATAAAGAGAATATCCCGCCTTATGTGGTGTTCAATGATGCGACCCTACAAGAAATGGCGCAGATGATGCCAGAAACCGAGCGAGAAATGTTAGATGTGAATGGTGTAGGCGAACGTAAGCTAGAGCGATTTGGTCCGCCATTCTTAAAACTGATTCGTGAGCATTTGAATAATCGAAGATAAATCAACAGAAAATTGATTTCGCTCCCAGAGCTTGCTGTTCCGCTCCCTGAGCTTGTCGAAGGGAGCCTTAAAACTTCAATAATCCCAACATAGCTTGGGATTTTCTCTCAATTTCCAACCACTCTGATGTTGGATCAGAGCCTTCCACAATTCCTGCACCTGCGTAAACGGTAATTTGATTTTGCTTAATCAATGCTGAACGTAGCGTTACGCAGAACTCCGCATTGTTAGGATTAATATAGCCAAGAGTGCCTGCATACCAACCGCGTTTAAATGCTTCGTGTTCCGCAATAAACTGTTTTGCATCGGCACGTGGTAAACCAGCGACAGCAGCTGTTGGGTGAATACGCGCAAGGCAATCGCTATCCGTTACATTCTCTGCAAGAGTCGTATGAATCGGACGGCGTAAATGCTGAACATTATGCAAACGCTTAATTTGTGCATCGCCAACCTTAATATCCGCAGCACAGTCAGCAAGATGACTACAAATATCATCAACCACAAGCAGATTTTCATAGATATTCTTTTGATCGTTGAGTAACCAAAGGGCGTTTTGTTCAGTCTCTTCAGGATCTTCGCTTACTGCAACAGTGCCAGCCAGCGCTTCGGTATAAAACAAGCGATCTTGGCGTTGATATAAGCGTTCAGGTGTTGAGCCGACAAAAGTTTGTTCGCCTGTTTCCGACCATAAAAAGTGATAACAACCTAAATTTTTATGCTGGCTTGCAAAGAGTAAATCGTAAGGATTGATTGGTTGTGCAAAAGTCAGCGTTTTCGCATTTGCCAGTACCACTTTGCTGAAATGATATTGCTCAATTTCTTGAATAGCTAATTTAATATTGTGCTGCCAACAGTTAGGATCACAAGCCGATTTCATCTCCACAATCGAATTCGACTGTAGAACCTGTAAATCACTTAAAGGCTGAAATAGCGTATCTAGCTCAACTGGCTTATTCAAATCAATATTTAAATAAGCGGTTAATTTCTCACTCTCTTTTACAAAAAGTAACTTAGGCAAAATAAAAGTCGCTTGCCCATTAAATTGTAGGCCGCCAATGAGTGTATAAGGATTTGTTTGATTAAACCTTTCAGCTTGCTCCAAATCATCGAAGTGTTTGAGTGCTCCAATAGCAACGATGGTCTGATCAGTATCTCGATTTTGCCAAAAGAAGTGTGGAAATACTGTTTGCCCTTTTAACCAAGCCAATAATTGAGCATTTTCCACTGAAATAGCAACTTCGGCTTGAAGTTGGATCAAACCTTGAGTTACTGTTAGTGAAGCTAGCTTTTGGCTAAGTTGTTGTTTTAATTGGTTAAAAATAGGCATTTGCAAAAAATTCTAAAAATCAGACCGCTTGATATAAAAAAAGAAGTGCATTTTAGCTTATTTCCCCTTTAATTTCCTAGCAAATCGGAGTAGAGTTAACTATTTTTTCACATATCACAAATTTTATACAGGAAAATCAAATGGAACGTTTCCCAAAAACAGATAAATTAGCACACGTTCGCTACGATATTCGTGGGCCAGTACATAAAGAAGCAACCCGCCTTGAAGAAGAAGGCCATAAAATTTTAAAACTTAATATTGGTAACCCTGCCCCATTTGGTTTTGACGCCCCTGCCGAAATTTTGGTGGATATTATTCGTAATATGCCAACCGCTCAAGGCTATTGTGACTCAAAAGGTTTATATTCAGCACGTAAAGCGATTGTGCAATATTACCAGCTTAAAGGTATGCGCGATTTAGATGTGAAAGACGTTTATATCGGTAATGGCGTATCAGAGCTTATTACAATGTCAATGCAAGCCTTATTAAATGAAGGCGATGAGATGTTAATTCCAATGCCTGATTATCCACTTTGGAGTGCGGCAACAACCCTTGCGGGTGGTAAAGCAGTGCATTACCTATGTGATGAAGAGAATGAGTGGAATCCGAATATTGAAGATATTAAGGCTAAAATTACCCCGAACACTAAAGGGATTTTAGTGATTAACCCAAATAACCCAACGGGTGCGGTATATAGTCGTCAAATTTTATTAGAGATCGTTGAGATTGCTCGTGAGCATAACTTAATTATTTTTGCAGATGAGATCTACGATAAGATCTTATATGATGGCGCGGTACATCATCACTTAGCACCGCTTGCGCCAGATTTATTAACGGTAACTTATAACGGTTTATCAAAATCTTACCGTGCAGCAGGTTTCCGTCAAGGTTGGATGGTATTAAATGGTCCGAAAGCACAAGCGAAAGGCTTTATTGAAGGCTTAGATATGCTTGCTTCAATGCGTTTATGTGCGAATACGCCAATGCAACACGGTATCCAAACCGCATTAGGTGGCTATCAAAGTATCAATGAATTTATCCTACCAGGTGGACGTTTATTAGAACAGCGCGATCGTGCTTATGAGCTATTAACGGCAATTCCGGGTATCACCTGTGTGAAACCAAAAGGTGCATTGTATATGTTCGCGAAGATTGATACTGAAATGTATGGTATCAAAGATGACCAACAGTTTGTGCTTGATCTTCTTCAACAAGAAAAAGTATTACTTGTTCAGGGTACAGGCTTTAACTGGCATAAACCAGACCATTTCCGAGTGGTAACCTTGCCTTATGTTCATCAGCTTGAAGAAGCGATTGGACGTTTAGCGAAGTTCTTAAAAACTTATCGTCAGGATTAATTTTAATGTTATGTAGGGGCGTGTTGCACACGCCCGCAGATATTTATTGTGAAAATTAAAAATAGTGTATCGTAGGGACAGGGTTTATCCCTGTCCATAACATATTGAATTATCTGTGTATTATAAAGGGCGGGGATAAACCCCGCCCCTACAAGTTTATAGGGAATAATCATTGCTCAAAGGAATTCTCTTTTCTCTCTCTGCTTCGCTTCTATTCGGGGTGATGTACTATCTTTCTAGTTTACTACGTCCGTTATCTGGAGAAGGTATCTTCGGCTTTCGAATGTGGGTGAGCTTGCCTTTTTTAGTGGCTGCGGTTTTTCTCTTCAAACAGCAACCGCAATTTATCGGATTTCTTAAACGCCTCAAACAAGAGCCTAAATTAATCATTGTGCTAATTATCACAACCTTAATTGGCGGTTCGCAGATGTGGCTATTCCTATGGGCGCCGAATAATAATGCCGCACTTGATGTATCCATTGGCTATCTGCTTATGCCGATTGTGATGGCTGGTCTTGGACGAATTTGGTTTAAAGAGATTATTTCGCCGTTGAAAATGGCTGCTATCATTTTTGCATTTATTGGGGTAGTGAGTTCTTTTGTGACCGCAGGCTCAATCTCGTGGGCGACGTGGATGGTATTAACCGGTTTCCCAGTTTATTTTAGCCTACGTAAACATTTTGATATTTCACACCTTTCAAGTTTTGTGTGTGAGATTGTTTTATTATTACCACTTGCAACCTATTTTATCAGTCAAACGGATATGGCATTTATTGAAAGTCAAAATGCGAATATCTACTACTTTATTGCGCTACTTGGCGTAGTGAGTGGCACTGCGCTGATTTCATATATTATGGCGAGTAGTTTGCTCCCCTTGAATGTAATGGGGCTAATGAGCTATGTAGAGCCAATGGCAATGCTAGTTGTATCTTTCCTTATCGGCGAAGTACTGAGTGAAGGATCTTATCTATTAATGATCTGCCTTGTGATTTCGGTTGCATTGGTTATGCTCGATGGCATTGTGGCAATCAAAAAACAGAAGGGGAAAAATGCAGAATGTTAAAGGGAATCTTATGTGCACTAACTGCTAACGTATTATTTGGGGCAGGTTATTATTTTGCGATTTTACTTCGCCCTTTGTCAGGCGAAGGAATGTTGGGTTTTCGCATTGTCGTGTTAATGCCTTTTATTCTTTTAGCTATTTTTCTATTTGGTCAACAACGAGCATTCAAAGAGCTTTATCTCAAAATCAAACAAAAGCCTTATTTATTGTTAATTCTATGCCTACTTGCATTAAATACAGGCGTGCAGTTATGGTTATTCCTATGGGCGCCAAATAACAATCAGGCTATTCAAGTATCTATCGGTTATCTGTTATTACCGATAGTGGCGGTTGCACTTGGCAAAATCGTCTTTAAAGAACACTTTTCTCCATTAAAATGGCTTGCTTTAGCCTGTGCTGTCGTTGGGGTTTCAACGAATATTGTTCTCACAGGCTCAATATCTTGGGCAACCTTTGTCGCAGGCTTTGGCTATCCAATCTATATTGCGCTACGCCGTTATTTCCAAATCAACAGCCTTGCGACCTTTTTTATGGAGCTAGTGCTTATTTTGCCTTTTGCTCTCTATTATGTTTCGCAAGTGGATATGTCGGTGATATTCGCTGAAAATGATAAAATCTATCTGTTTTTGGCTCTGCTTGGTTTAGTAAATGGTATGGCATTTATGCTCTATATCGCTGCTAGTAACCAGCTACCGATTAATGTTTTAGGCTTACTCGGCTATGCAGAACCGCTTGTTATGTTATTTATCTCATTTGCAATTGGACAAGCATTAGATCCTAAATCTTATATATTGATGGTGTGTTTAGGATTAGCGATTTTGTTGTTAAGTGTGGATAGTTTCAAAAAGAGAAAGGTGTAAAGAAAACTTTATTTTCTTTATATAATTGTTTATAATTTGACTATCTTCGGCAAGGGCGTTGGATATCTAAGTTACCCAAGATTGCTGTTGAGAATAGAGAAGTAGGGGCGTTGGATATCTAAGTTACCCAAGACTACTTCAATGTAAAAAAGCTTTCCTACTTTGGAAGGCTTTTTTATTGGGTCAAATCTAGGGCTTTATGTGATCACCTTTTGGAATAACAGAAAAAAGTTCAGCTCTAGGTTTCTTTGCGGTTAATTCTAAAACAGCTCTATCATTGACTAAATTACCATAGCCGTCCTGTCGTTTATTGGGATTTTCTAAAACGGTTCCACGATTATTATTTAAATCTACTTCTGAATATTCGGATAATGCACTTTTAATCTGTTTGATTAAGTCTTCAATCTGATAACCATCTTTTGATCTACTTGTATAGTGATGTCGTCCCATATATAAAATCTCATTACATTCTAACGTTGGAAGTCCTTTCTCTAAACGTAGTTGATTAATATCTTTAAATTGTTGCTCAGTGAAATAACCAATTTCTTCATAGGTTGCTCGTTCACCTTGTGCCAGTTTACACAGATTAACTCGAATTTTGTCGATAGCATTAGAATAGAGTGGCATAGCTATTTCCTTGCAAAAATAGAAATAACTTTAACTAAGAGTTATATAAAGAAAAGTAGAGAATTTTTGTTTTTCGATAGAGATCACAAAAATAATTTTAAGTAGTGGAAAGTTATGGTTGTGCTAATAAAATTGAGATTGAAACTACATCAACTTCTTTTCCCTTTTATGTCATAATGTTCCCTTAATATTTCATCAATCAGGTACCCCAATTTGAAATTAATCCGTATCGCCCTTGCCGTACCATTGGCTCGTTATTTTGATTACTTACTTCCCCTTGATATTCCGTTTGATACGGTTAAAAAAGGGGCTAGGGTTGTTGTGCCTTTTGGTAGCCAAAGTAAACTCGGGATTGTGGTCGATTTCCCTGAAACAAGTGATATTCCTGCTGAAAAATTGAAATCGATCTCGCAATTACTTGATGAAAATTCTCTATTTGATGATGAAATTTGGCAGTTACTTGATTGGGCAGCTCGTTATTATCACGCCCCTTTGGGTGAAGTATTACAAAGTGCATTACCTATCAAATTACGTCAAGGGGATAGTACTGAACGTACTCAGCCAGACTATTTTGCGGTAACGGAAATTGGCAAAAAAGCCTTGCAGAATGGGGTATTAGCACGAGCTAAAAAACAGCAAGAGTTGTTGAAAGAATTAAGCCAATTTGCAAATTTTTTTGAAAAACCGACCGGTTGTAATGCTTCAACGTGGAAGGGAATTTCCGAAAAAGGCTATATTGAAAAAGTCGAAGTACCGTTTCAAAGCCAATCTTGGCAACAGCGTTTAGAATTGAGCAATAAACCGCTTTGCAACGCCCAAAATCGCCTTGTACTCAATAAAGCACAAACCTTGGTGGTTAGTCGTTTAAATTATAGTGAAGGCTTTGGGGCTTTCTTGTTGAATGGGGTAACAGGTTCGGGTAAGACCGAAGTTTATCTACAAGTGATTGAAGAAGTGCTGAAACGTGGGCAACAGGTACTAGTACTTGTGCCAGAAATTGGTTTAACCCCGCAGACAATTCAACGCTTTCAAGCTCGTTTTAATGTAGAGATTGATGCACTTCATTCTAATCTTAACGATACCCAACGTTTAAATGCGTGGTTACGTGCCAAAAATGGCGAAAGTGCGATTGTTATTGGTACTCGTTCAGCACTGTTTAGCCAGTTTGCTAACCTTGGTTTGATTATTATTGATGAAGAACACGACAGCTCTTTCAAACAGCAAGACGGTTGGCGTTATCACGCAAGGGATTTGGCGGTTCTACGTGCTAAAAATCTAAATATTCCGATTATTTTAGGTTCCGCAACGCCGAGTTTTGAGAGCTTGCAGAATGTGAAAAATGGCAAGTTTATTGAGCTAGAACTCAAAGCTCGTGCGGGGAATGCGCAGTTCTCTGTACAGGGGATTATCGATCTTAAAAATCAGCGCATAAATGCAGGGTTATCTGAAAAATTGCTTATGCAGATGCAACAGCATTTGGAAAAAGGCAATCAAGTAATGTTATTCCTAAACCGTCGTGGTTTTGCGCCAGTATTGCTGTGCCACGAATGTGGCTGGATGTGCCAGTGCGACTCGTGCGAAAAGCCGTTTACTTATCACCAAAAAAGCCGAGTATTGCGTTGTCATCACTGTGTCTCACAACGAGTTATTCCTCGTCAGTGTGGGCATTGTGGTTCAACCAATTTAATTACGACTGGCGTAGGGACAGAACAGCTTGAACAAGTGCTTGCAGAGCGTTTTCCACAATACAATATCAGCCGAATTGACCGAGATAGCACTGCTAAAAAAGGCTCGTTGGAACAGCATTTAACGGAAATCCAAGCAGGTAAAAGTCAAATTTTGATTGGCACGCAAATGTTGGCAAAAGGACACCATTTCCCGAATGTCACCTTGGTGGCATTGGTAAATGTGGATAGCAGTCTATTCTCAACGGATTTTCGTGCGGAAGAACGCCTAGCCCAGCTTTATGTGCAAGTGGCAGGGCGAGCAGGGCGTGCGGAAAAGCAAGGGGAAGTGGTGTTACAAACCCACTATCCTGATCACCCTTTGCTGAAAAGTTTGCTTAATGATGGCTATTTAGCCTTTGCGGATCAAGCTTTAAATATGCGTAAGATTATGGGTTTACCGCCGTTTTCATCGCAGGTATTAATTCGAGCAACGGGCCGAGATAACGATAAAGTTGCAAAATTTTTGCAAGATCTTACCGGTTGTTTACAACAAATCACTACCCAAAATCAGTGGCAGGGTTTCCAATTACTCGGGCCTTTTAATGCCCCTATGGCAAAAAAAGCAGGGCATTACCGTTGGCAGTTGTTGGTACAACATGCACAGCGTGGCGCTATTCAGCAACTACTTAGCCAATTTGACTTAGTTAAGGATCAATTTTTAAGAAATGATATTCGCTTAACGGTAGATATCGACCCACAGGATTTGGGGTAGAGCTAGATAGAAAAAGGGGAAATTCGTTAGAATCTCCCTTTTCATCATATTAAGCGATTATTTCACTGTTACACGTGCAAACTTACGTTTACCTACTTGGTAAACGAATGTGCCTTTTTGTGCATTTTGACGAACATCATCAACTTTCTCGCCATCAATTTTCACACCGCCTTGCTGTGCTGAGCGGATAGCTTCAGACGTTGAAGGTACTAAACCAGCTTCTTTTAATAATGCCGCTAAGCCTATGTCGCCTTCAAAGGTAAATTCTGGCATTTCATCAGGCATTGCACCTTTTTGGAAACGGTTGATAAACTCTTGCTCTGCTGCGTCCGCATCTGCTTCGGTGTGGAAACGTGTGATAATCTCTTTCGCTAATAAAATTTTCACATCACGTGGGTTTTTACCTGCTTCAACATCTGCTTTTAATTGTGCGATTTCTGTTAATGGACGGAATGAAAGTAGGTTATACCAATCCCACATTAATTCATCAGAGATCGACATAATTTTACCGAACATCTCACTTGGTGCTTCAGTCACGCCGATGTAGTTGCCTAATGATTTAGACATTTTTTTCTCGCCATCTAAACCAACAAGTAGTGGTAAAGTCATTGCCACTTGCGGTTTTTGACCTGCTGATTTTTGTAACTCACGACCGATTAATAGGTTGAAGGTTTGGTCTGTACCACCTAATTCTACATCAGCTTCCAATGCCACTGAGTCGTGACCTTGAAGAAGTGGGTAAATAAACTCGTGAATTGCGATTGACTGGTTGTTCGCAAAGCGTTTTTTGAAGTCATCACGCTCTAACATACGAGCAACGGTGTAGTTTGACGCTAAGCGGATCATACCTACAGTACCTAATTCGCCTAACCACTCTGAGTTAAAGACGATACGGGTTTTTTGTGGATCTAAGATTTTGTAGATCTGCTCTTTATAAGTTTCCGCATTGCGTAATACGTCTTCACGAGAAAGTGGCGGACGCGTTGCATTTTTACCTGACGGATCGCCCACAGTTGCGGTGAAGTCACCGATTAAGAAGATAACTTCGTGACCAAAGTTTTGGAATTGACGTAATTTATTTAAAACAACGGTATGACCTAAGTGAATATCTGGCGCTGTTGGGTCTGCACCTAATTTAATACGTAATGGACGGTTTTCTTTTAATTTTTCGATTAAATCTGCTTCAGAGTAAACGTCTTCAACACCACGTTTTAACTCGGCAAGCATTGTTTCTAATGAGTGAGCCATTGTTGTTCCTTTTTTATTTTGAGATATTTGTAAACGAATGGGGCTTATTATAACGAGATCAATTGAAAATCAAAGGGAAACAATGAAAAAAGGCGAAAAAAAACGCCATATCTTGTGGGGGGATACGGCGTTAAGAGTTGGAGTGATTACCTATTATTTTTGAAGTGGTTAGATGATAATAATTCTCAAAATGAATTGCAAGAAAATTTACAAAAATAAATAAGAATTATTATCAAATACTATTAAGAGCGTTTCATCACTTCAAAAAACTCATCGTTGGTCTTAGCAACCATAAGTTTATCAATAAGGAATTCCATCGCTTCCACTTCACCCATAGGGTTAAGAATTTTACGTAGGATCCACATTTTTTGTAATTCGTCTGGACTTGTGAGTAAGTCTTCTTTACGTGTACCAGAACGGTTGAAGTCGATAGCTGGGAATACACGTCTTTCAGCGATCTTACGAGAAAGATGTAATTCCATATTACCTGTACCTTTGAACTCTTCAAAGATAACCTCGTCCATTTTTGAACCTGTATCCACAAGTGCTGTAGCGATAATAGTTAAGCTACCGCCTTCTTCTACGTTACGTGCCGCACCAAAGAATCGTTTTGGACGGTGTAATGCGTTTGCGTCCACACCACCCGATAAGATCTTACCTGATGCTGGGGTTACAGTATTATAAGCACGTGCTAAACGGGTGATTGAGTCTAATAAGATTACTACATCTTTTTTATGCTCAACTAAACGTTTTGCTTTCTCAATTACCATTTCCGCAACTTGAACGTGGCGTGCTGCTGGTTCATCAAAGGTTGAAGCAATTACTTCGCCTTTTACGGAACGTTGCATTTCCGTTACCTCTTCTGGACGTTCGTCAATTAATAATACAATTAACTCACATTCAGGGTAGTTGTAGGTAATGCTTTGTGCGATATTTTGTAGAAGAACTGTTTTACCTGCTTTTGGTGGTGCTACGATTAGACCACGCTGACCTTTACCGATTGGTGATGCTAAATCTAAGATACGAGCTGTTAAGTCTTCTTTAGAACCGTTACCACGTTCCATACGTAAACGTGAATTTGCGTGAAGTGGGGTTAAGTTTTCGAAAAGGATTTTGCTACGAGAAACTTCAGGTTTGTCATCATTTACTTCATCTACTTTTAAAAGTGCAAAGTAACGTTCGCCTTCTTTTGGTGGACGGATTTTACCTTCGATTGAGTCACCGGTTTGTAAGTTAAAACGGCGAATTTGGCTTGGTGAAACATAGATATCATCAGGACCTGCTAAGTATGAGCTGTCTGCTGAACGTAAGAAACCGAAACCATCTGGTAAAATCTCTAATACGCCTTCGCCGAAGATATCTTCACCGCTTTTTGCGTGCTGTTTTAAGATTGCGAAAATAATGTCTTGTTTACGTAAACGAGCTAGATTTTCTAAGCCCATTTGTTCTTCACCGATACGGACAAGTTCCGATACGGGAGTATTTTTAAGTTCTGTAAGATGCATAGATATATATAGAAATGTTGTTCGTTAAAAAATAATTGGAATTGGGATAAATTCGGAATTGTTATTCACTATAGAATTGAGTTGCCGAAGAATACAGCGATTTTTAGCAATTTGCAAATTTTTTCTGTAAAATACCCGCTTGTTTACTTGAAAAATGTGAATTTAGCCTTATTTTGTGTAGCCACATTGTGTAGGGGCGTACTGCGTACGCCCGCGCGGGCGTGTGCAACACGCCCCTACAGATAGGAATTCCTTATGGCAGAAAACACAAACGAAGTCCGCCTCGATAAATGGCTATGGGCCGCACGTTTTTATAAAACCCGTAGCATTGCAAAAGCAATGATCGAAGGGGGCAAAGTGCATTATAATGGTCAGCGTGCTAAAACCAGCAAAATTGTCGAAATTGGTGCAATCATTAAATTACGCCAAGGCAATGAAGAAAAAGAAGTTGAGATTATTGCGTTAAGCGACCAACGTCGTGGTGCGCCAGAAGCTCAAAAACTTTATCAAGAAACCGAAAAAAGCATTGTAGAACGTGAAAAACTTGCCTTTGCTCGCAAAGCAAATGCGCTTTCAATGCCTCACCCAGATCGCCGACCAAACAAAAAAGAGCGTCGTGATCTCATTAAATTTAAACATATCAATACGGAAAGCTAAATGAACCAAGCTACTTATACTCAAGACAATGATAAATTATACCGTTTCCTATTCCAAAACCGTGCAGTGCGTGGTGAATGGGTACGCTTAAATGAAACATTTACTGAAACGTTAAATACTCACCACTACCCAACGGCAGTGCAAAATTTATTAGGTGAAATGTTAGTGGCTACCAGCCTTTTAACCGCAACCTTAAAATTTGAAGGAACTATCACAGTACAAATTCAAGGTGACGGCCCATTACGACTAGCGGTAGTAAATGGTAACCAACATCAGCAATTACGTGCATTAGCTCGTGTTGAAGGCGACGTAGCTGAAAACGCAAGCCTAAAAGAGATGATTGGTAACGGTGTATTAGTGATCTCAATCATTCCAGAGAAAGGTGAACGTTATCAAGGCGTGGTAGGTTTAGATAAACCAACTATCAGCGAATGTTTAGAAGATTACTTTGCACGTTCAGAGCAGTTAGCAACGCAGTTAATTATTCGTGTTGGCGAATATGAAGGTAAGGCAGTTGCTGGCGGTACTCTATTACAAATTGTGCCAGACGGTACAGGTACACCTGATGACTTCGGGCACTTAGCAACCCTAGCCTCAACGATTAAAGATGAAGAGCTATTTGGCTTAACCGCAGAAGAGTTACTTTACCGCTTATTCCACGAAGAAACGGTAGAGCTTTACCCTGCGCAAGACACTGAATTTAAATGTGGTTGTTCAAGAGATCGTTCTGGTGCAGCATTAATGTTAGTACCTGAAGAAGAGTTAGATGAAATGTTCGCAGAAAAACAGGGCGTTATTGATATGCAATGTGAATGCTGTGGCACACAATATTTCTTCGATAAAAAAGCGATTGAAGAGTTAAAAAATAGTTAATCTCTCTAAAGCCTCCTTTATAAATAGGGGGCTTTATTTTTTGCTCTCTCTATTCACTCAATTTCTTCTGTGAGATAATAGACACACTTTCTTGCTCGCATTAATTTTAGGATATTATATGCAATTTGCAGTGATTGGACTTGGTCGTTTTGGCTCTACAGCAGCTCAAGAACTTCAAGCTTTGGGTAACCATATTACCGGCATTGACGTTGATGAAAAAGAAGTAGAAAAAGTCAGTGAGAACCTTAATTACAGCGTTATTTTAGATTCTACGGACAAAAAAGCTTTACAAGAACTCAATATCTCTGATTATGATGGCGTTTTAGTTGCCATTGGTGAAAACCTTGAAGCTAGCTTAGTTACAGTGATCAACCTTATTGATCTCAATGTACAAAATGTCTGGGTTAAAGCCAAAAACGAAGCTCACGCTTTAATGCTTGAAGCGCTAGGTATTGAACATATCATTCGTCCGGAACACGATATGGGAATTCGAATTGCACAAGCAATGAATTATCCTATGATCAAACAATCCATTCCTTTAGGAAATAATCATTTCCTAGTTAAAGTCTTAATTGAGAAAAACGGTTTTAATATCAATTCATTACTTGGAAAATACCCTAAGCTTCAACTTGTCTCTATTATTCGCCAAGAAGAAATTATTCGACAATTTTCTTCTGAACTCAGCTTATTACAAGCAGATAGATTATTAATTATTGGCAGTCTAGCTGACTTGAAATCCCTAGCCAAAGACTTACAAGCGGTCAAAAAATAATGAAAATTTACAATTCATCCTCCAAACCGATCTATTTATTGGTTGGGGGATTTCTGTTTTTTATCGTATTGGGAGCTATGCTATTAAAGCTTCCAAGTGCTTATAGTGGTGGAGAGCTTTCTTGGGTTAAAGCGTTTTTTACGGCTACTTCCGCAGTGACTGTAACTGGCTTATCCGTTGTAGATACTGCAAATTTCACACAGTTTGGGCAAGTCGTGATTATGCTTTTGATTCAAATTGGTGGTTTGGGTTTTATGACGTTGGCAATTGCGGTTATTGCGAGCCTTGGTTCAAAAATAGGTTTTGGTAGCCAACAAGTTGCCTATGAAGCGCTTGGCGTCGTGCCTTTTAATATGATCAAAGAGACCGCCAAGTTTGTTCTTCTCTTTGCATTGCTGCTTGAATCTATTTCGACTCTTATTCTTACCATTACTTGGGCAAATGAAAAAGGTATCGCTCAAGCCTTTTATGAAGGGCTATTTTTAAGTATCTCTGCATTCAACAACGCTGGCTTTGCTCTTACAGCAGAAAATATTATTCCCTATGTAGATAACATCCCTGTCAATTTAGCTTTAACAACCTTGATTATTCTCGGTGGTTTGGGCTTTACCGTTGTAATGGATATTAAACGTAATAGACTTTGGCGAAAATTTTCACTCAATACCAAAATTGTATTATCAGCAACTTTAGTATTAAATCTAGTTGGTTTTCTTATTTTATTTTTATTAGAAACTCATAATCCTAATACATTAGAAAATGCTGGATTACAGCAACAAATTCTTGCTTCTTGGTTTCAAGCTGTTACTACTCGAACAGCAGGATTCAATAGCTTAGATATTAGTCAAATGGCTGATGCTAGCACAATGATTATGTTGCTCTATATGTTTATTGGTGGTGGTTCACTCTCAACGGCAAGTGGGATAAAGGTTGGGACTTTTGTGATTTTAATTGCCGCAACAATTGCTTTTATTCGACATAAAGAATCTGCAACTATTTTCAAACATAGCATTTCAACTGAGCAAGTGAGAAAATCCTTTGTACTATTTATGATTAGTATGATACTTGTCTTTGTTAGCGTTTTTATATTACTCATTATTGAAAGTAAGCATTCATTTATTGATGTACTATTTGAAGTGGTTTCGGCCCTTGGAACAGTTGGGTTAAGTCGGGGAATTACGGGAGATTTGAGTCCTACGGGAGAATTTATTTTAATGGTTATGATGTTTATGGGCAGACTTGGCCCTTTAACTATCGCTTATATCATTACCATTCCAAGTCATAGTAAGTTAAAATACCCATCTGGCAATGTGCATATTGGATAAATTTTAAGAGAAAATAATGACTGAACAAATCGTCCGCCAAGTGGTGTTAGATACGGAAACCACTGGTATGAACTTTAGTGGTGCGCCACATATTGGACATAACATCATTGAAATTGGTGCTGTGGAAGTGATTAATCGCCGTTTAACGGGACGAACTTATCACGTCTATATCAAGCCACCACGTGAAGTGGATGCGGAAGCCATTGCGGTTCACGGCATTACCAATGAAATGCTTGCGGATAAGCCGACCTTTGCGGAGATCGCTGATGAGTTTGTTGAGTTTATCAAAGGTGCCGAGCTAGTTATTCATAATGCGCCCTTCGACGTGGGCTTTATGGATCACGAATTTTCGTTCTTAGAAAATCCACCACCTAAAACAGCAGAAATGTGTACAGTGACAGATAGCTTACAGCTTGCTCGTCAAATGTACCCCGGAAAGCGTAATAACTTAGATGCGCTTTGTGATCGTTTAGGCATTGATAATAGCAAACGTGTTCTCCACGGGGCGTTACTGGATGCGGAGATCTTAGCTGATGTTTACCTGATGATGACCGGCGGTCAGATCGCATTATTAGGTGATGATGAGCACGAGCAAAGTTCAGAAATTAGTGCTGATTTAGCGCATAGTAATATCGTTTTTGATACATCAGGGCTAATTACTTTAGCTCCAACAGAAGAAGAGTTGGAAGAGCATTTAAAATATCTTGAGTTAATTAATAAAAAATCTAAGGGAAATTGCTTGTGGACTCGTAATGCGGATGATGAAATTACTGTTCATTAAAAAAGCAGTTAATGAATGCGCTAAAAAAAATAGTTTGACGACTAAAAGTGAAAACAGTAATATTTGTCCCGTTCTAATGCGGAGCGGTAGTTCAGCTGGTTAGAATACCTGCCTGTCACGCAGGGGGTCGCGGGTTCGAGTCCCGTCCGTTCCGCCACTAATTTTAAAAACGTCATAATATACCTCCTTAGTACGTTAATAGGAAAAAGCCTCTGATTTAGTCAGAGGCTTTTTTCTTATGTGTTAAATAATAATGGAAGATTTTCAATGCGCACTGTTTTAGCTATTTCATCACTTTTTATTGCCACATCTTTACAAGCTCTTGAATCTGAATCTCGTACGGAATTACCGCCGCAAGGAATGGATAAAGCAATGCTTGGTCAGATTCTGTTTTTTGATAAAACGCTTTCTTTCCACGGCAATCAAAATTGTGCAACTTGCCATAATCAAGATCACGCTTTTATCGATGTTCGCGATAACAGTGCCGAAAGAATGGTTTCGCTTGGTGATGATTTAAAATCTTTTGGTAAGCGTAATACTCAAACAATGCTTTATGGTCGATATGTACCTGAATTTCATTTTGATGAAAAGTTGAAAGAGTACGTTGGTGGTCAGTTTTGGGATGGCAGGGCTTTGAATTTGCAAGAACAAGCAGGAAAACCACCGCTTGATCCACTTGAAATGGGGATGCCAGATCAACTTTCTGTTGCTAAGCGTTTATGGCAAAGCCCAATGCATTCTAGATTATTAACTCAGCTTTATGGCGCAGGTATTTGGGAAAAAGTCGAGACCGTTTATGCTTCAATGGAAGATGCAATTGCGACTTTCCAAAAAGAAAAGCGTCTACTTGCACCTTTTAGTTCTAAATATGATAAATCTTTAAAAGGGGAGTATCAGCTTACTGATTTAGAGCAACAAGGCAAGACTTTATTCTTCGATAAAAACCAAACAAATTGCAGTAATTGTCATCAACTGCATACGGAAGTTGACCACAAAGAAGAGACTTTCAGTAATTATCGTTACTACAATATAGGTGTGCCAAGTAATAAAAAGCTAATTGCGCATAATCAATTACCAGAAGATTTTATCGATAATGGTTTGTTAGACAATCCACGTGTTAATGGCGATGTGAATCAAAAAGGTAAGTTTAAAGTGCCAACTTTGCGTAATGTGGCTGTTACTGCGCCTTATATGCATAATGGCGTATTCAACGAGCTTCGTACAGTATTGTTATTTTTGGATCACTTCAATAATCCAGAAAGAAAGTTAAATCCCGAAACAAAGCAAGTTTGGAGTGAAGCCGAATATCACCCAACATTAGCAAAAGATGATTTAAAAGCGAAGCCGTTAACAGATCAAGAAATTGACGCACTTGAAGCGTTTCTCAAAATATTGACTGATGAGCGCTATGAAAAGTGGTTAAAATGATAAATTGATCACTATTTTAGTTGAAAGTGATTGATTTTTATCTTTTGTAGAGTAATCTGCGCATAGCTAAATAAAGTCTTATTTAGCCTTGTTATACTACATTACACAGATAAGGATAAAGCTATGTATTTTGAAATGTATAAAGACGCTCGTGGCGAATTTCGCTGGAGATTAAAATCAGGCAACCACCAAGTTATCGCAACAGGTGGCGAAGGTTATAGCTCTAAACAAGCTTGCCAAAAAGGTATTGAAGCAGTTAAGAAAGTAACTCCTGAAACAGTAGTTAAAGATCTTTCGGTTCAAGCAGAATAAGTAAAAGGCGATAAGAGATAATCTTATCGCCTTTTTGATGTTATAAATTATTTTTTAGGCGCTTTTGCCAAAATTCCTGTTAACAAATCCCAATAGATTGCTACTGCTGGAATATGTACTTTTTCATCTGGCGAATGCGCATTTAGGATTGTTGGGCCAATCGAAACTAAATCCATAGCTGGATAAATTTTCTTAATTAAACCACATTCAAGGCCGGCGTGAATCACTTGCATTGTGGATTCATAGCCTAAAACTTCATCATAAACTTCTTTGGTTAATGGCGTGATTTGTGAATGTGGATCTGGCTCCCAACCTGGGTAGCTTCCTGAAAATGCGACTGTCGCTCCCGTTAATTGTGCTAATGATGCTAATTTACTACGCACATCAGCTTTACCATTTTCAATTAATGAACGTAATAAAATCTTCGCTTTCACAGTTTTATCTTGAGTGGTTAGAATACCGATACTTAATGATGTTTCAACCACGCCTTTTACCACATCGCTATTACGAATAATGCCATTTGGTAATACGTTTAATAGATTGATAACTGTCGCTGTTGACGCTTGATTAAATACTTCTGATGGCGCTGATACTTCACTTACGATAAAGTGTAGATTCGGCTCTGCATAAGTTAATTCTGTTTTTAATTCACCTTCAAATTCGCTCAAACAAGCGGTCAGTTTTTGCTGATCTTTTGCAGAAAATACCACTGTAGTTGCTGCTTCACGTGGGATCGCATTACGCACTGAACCACCACGAATTTCAGCAATTTGGAAAGGAACTTCTTGGTGTAAGACAGAAAGTGCGCGAGCGAAAAGTTTAATAGCATTTGCTCTTGTGGTGTGAATATCACAGCCAGAGTGTCCGCCTTGTAAACCTTTTAGGTTGATTTGTAGCGCTTTATCAAAAGAGTTTGCTTCATATTGAATTGGTAGAGTGAGACTTGCGTCTTCGCCACCAGCACAGCCGATATAGATTTCGCCATTTTCTTCGGTATCGGTGTTAATCATAATGTCTGATTTTAACCAGTTTGGACGCAGGCCGATAGCGCCCTCCATTCCAGCTTCTTCAGTCATTGTGAGTAACACTTCAAGCTCTGGATGAGCAACATCATCTGCGTCCAATACCGCAAGGCAAGACGCTAAACCAATGCCGTTATCGGCGCCGAGAGTTGTGCCTTTTGCTTTTACCCAATCTCCATCAATATAAGGTTGAATCGGATCTTTTTTGAAGTCGTGGATAGTGCCTTCATTTGCCTGCGGAACCATATCGAGGTGAGCTTGAAGCGCGATCATTTTACGATCTTCCATTCCTTTGGTTGCTGGTTTACGAATAAGGATATTGCCAGCTTCATCGCGATCAACAAAAAATTGCTTCTGCTTTGCCCAATCCATAATGAAATGAGCGATTTCTTCTTCGTGGTAAGATGGATGTGGAATAGCACAAATTTGATCGAACCATTTCCAAAGTAAGTTTGGTTGTAGAGTTTGAATTTCGGACATATTTACCCCTTTTTAGACAGTTAAGCGGTTGGATAAGTGTAAAATTTTGCAAAAATTACACGACTATTCGATTTTATTGTAAAATATGTTTGTGAATGATAGCACGAAATACGATTTCAGGTTATTCTAGCGTAATTTTTTTATTCGGTAGCAACGGCTACCGCTTTTTTTAGGTGAACTTATGAGTGAGAAATACACAAACGAAAAATATGTTGTGACGTGGGATATGTTCCATATGCACGCGCGTAAATTAGCAGAGCGTCTTTTACCTACTTCACAGTGGAAAGGCATTATCGCAGTAAGTCGTGGCGGTTTATTCCCTGCAGCGGTATTAGCGCGTGAATTAAGCATTCGTCACGTTGAAACAGTTTGTATTGCAAGTTACGATCACGATAGTCAAGGCGATTTAAGTGTTTTACACGCTGCGAAAGTAGAAAACGGCGGTGAAGGCTTTATCGTTGTTGATGATTTAGTGGATACTGGTAACACAGCACGTGAAATTCGTAATATGTACCCGAAAGCAAAATTCGTAACGGTATTTGCGAAGCCACAAGGTGCGCCACTTGTTGATGATTATGTGGTTGATATTCCACAAGAAACTTGGATTGAGCAGCCTTGGGATTTAGGTATTACTTTCGTTCCACCTCTTTCAAAAAGATAATTTTGTCGTAAAGGGCGCTTTTGCGTCCTTTGTTTTATCCAGTTTTTTGGCACGTGTTGCACACGCTTTCGGGCGTACGCAGTACGCCCCTACATTTTATAAAATATAATATGAGTTTAGGTAATTTATATATTCTTTCTGCGCCAAGTGGTGCTGGGAAATCATCTCTAATCAACGCATTACTTGCGGATTTACCCCGTTCAGAAGTACAACTTTCAGTGTCTCACACGACTCGTAACCCTCGTTCAGGTGAAGAAAATGGTGTTCATTACTACTTCACAACTCACGATGAGTTTAAACAGCTCATTGAAAAGGGCCATTTTCTAGAGTGGGCGGAAGTATTTGGTAACTACTACGGCACTTCATTACCAATGATTGAGCGTAGCCTTGAACAAGGTATTGATGTATTCCTTGATATCGACTGGCAAGGTGCGCGTCAAATTTGCCAAAAAGTGCCAAATGTAAAAACAATTTTTATTTTGCCACCATCAAAAGAAGAGTTAGAAAAGCGTTTAATCGGTCGTGGTCAAGATTCGGCGGAAACTATTGCAAGCCGTATGGCTGAAGCAGTATCAGAAATGAGTCACTATAATGAATTTGATTATGTGATTGTGAATGATGATTTCCAAGTTGCATTATCGCAATTGAAGAGTATTTTAACAGCGGAACGCTTAAAGCAAGAGTCTCAAGCAGAGCGCCATCAAGGGCTTATCCAACAGCTATTAGCTGAATAATAAGTCAACAAGCGGTACGTTTTCTGTAAAACTTTGCAAAAAATGAATGATCGTTCATTTAACCCCTAGTTTGATTGCGCGTATTTCTCTACAATACGCGCTATTCATTTCTTCTTAATTTTATCTCATCTATTTGTTCCGGCTGTGAGTAGTTTGATGAGTGAAATTTATTCAAATAATCCAAGGAAATCCAATGCAATTAACTAAATCAGTTATGGCGCTTGCAGTTGCTGTTGCCCTTAGTGCTTGTACTGCAACAACCGAAAAAATGACCGAAGACGGTACTTTAGAACAGGCGCAAGATACCTATCAACAGTACGAAGATATTACCAAACAGTATCACGTTAATGACCAGTGGTGGTTAGGTTATAATGACCGCCAACTAAATCGTTTGGTTGAAACGGCGCTAGCAAATAATGTGAATTTGGCGAAAGCGGCGATTTCTGTGAATATGGCGTATTACAATGCGAATTTAGTTGGTGCGAATTTAGTGCCAAGATTTAATGGTTCTGCAGGTGCGTCAATTTCAAAAGGAGTTGGCTCTGCAAGCCGTAATATGGTTTCGACAGGCGTTTCAAATATGGCGGAGCAGCTTGGCTTCAACCTAAGCTATACCATCGATTTATGGGGACGTTTAAAAGATGCGGCAAGTGCGTCTGAATGGGAAGCCAAAGCGACTCAAGAAGATCTACAGGCAACTCGTTTATCGATTATCAACTCAGTGATTAGTAGCTACTATAATTTGGCTTACTATAAAGACGCGATTGCTATTACTCAGCAGAGTATCAAAAACTACGAGCAAATTAGCAAAATTCAGCAGAATAAACTAAATGCGGGTGCGATTGACCGTTTATCTGTTGAGCAATCTCTTCAAGCGACGTTATCGGCGAAAAATACCTTGTTAAATCTGCAAAATGCTCAAGCAACCGCAGAGCAAACATTGCGTAATTTGCTAAATATGAAGCCGAATCAACCGCTTGGTGTTAAGCTTCCAAGTATCTTGAATGTGAAATTACAAGGTGTGAATACGAATGTCCCTGTTTCTGCAATCGCAAATCGTCCAGATGTGATTGCAAGCTTACAGCGTTTACAAAGCTCATTTAAGAGCTTACGTTCAATGGAAAATAGCTGGTTCCCTACTTTAACTTTAGGTGCGAGCCTTTCAAGCAGCGCGGCGAAGATCCGTAAAGTTGCGGATAATCAGGTTGCTGGTGGTTCACTCTCATTTGATTTGCCATTCCTAAATTGGAATACAGTTAAAAACAATATCAAAATTTCAGAAGAGAGTTATAAACTTGCGCTATTAAATTATGATCAAACTATTACTTCTGCATTGAATGAAATTGATACCTACTATTCAAGTTATCAATTAATTCGTAAGAGTTATGCGAATCTTCAGAAACGTCATCAACACGATAAGCAGATCACAACTTACTACAAAAATCGTTATGATCAAGGCGTTGCAGAGTTCCGTGATTGGTTAAATGCGATGAATACTGAGCGTAATTCAGCATTAGGTTTACTTGAAACGAAATACAGTATTTTAAGAACCGAAAATGCAGTATATCAAGCGATGGCGGGTAAATATCGTCGTTAATTAAAGTGAAAACAGGGCAATCATTTGATTGCCCTGTTTGAGTTCAAAACTTATTCAGCCTTTGCGCCTACTACACCTTCCCAGCTTTGTTTTGGATTTTCGTGATCAACAAACCCTGCAACTCCGATAATTACTTCTCCTTGTTTACCTAAAAATTCACCATCAAAGTCACCATTTGCTTGGCCATCTTTGGTATAGAGTTCACCTAAAATCATATTGTCTTCCACATCTACATTAGGCGATTCATCTTCTCCTTTTAATATCCATTCTTGATCAGCGCCTTTAATGTTCATAGAAACCTGCTTTTCATCAGCATTATAGGCTGCATTCACCGTAGCACTGAGCACATCTTTTGGTTCGTTGCTATAGCGATAAAACATTTTGCCTTGATAAGTCATATTATGATTCATTTCAATCGGGCGCTCTTTGGTATCTTTTCCGTTTACAATCAAATAGTGGAAATTATTACTGTCAGCAAAAATACTTGCATTTTCTTGTTCAACAATGCCGTAACCATAGTAGCCAACAATTTTTCCTTGACTATCACGTAAAGTTTCGACTTCGCTACGTTTCATTTGCATTGTGGCGCTATCAAGAGTAGCTAACGCTAGCTGTTTACCTTCAATTTCAAGTGAAACAAAATTTTTTGCTGTATCGCCCCATTCTTTAGTTACTGCATTTAGTGAATCTATATCTTGTTGAGATGCAGGTTCTTTCGGTACTTCGGGTATTTCAACAACAGGAGTTTCTGGTTTTTCATCAACTGACGTTTCTGGCTTTTCAACAACTGGAGTTTCAGTTTTTTCAGCAATTGGTGTTATAGGATTATTTTCATCTTTAGGTTGCTCAATTTTTTTATTTTCTCTCTTAGCAGGTTTTTTCATTAATTCAGAAATAATATCTTTAGGCTCATCTGCTTTTGGAGCTTCGGTTTTTTGATCACTTGAAGATGTTTCTTCCGTTTTTAGGCTACTAGCAGGTTTTGTCTCTGTTTTTGGAGCCTGTAGCTTTGGCTGAATAGGCTCACGTTGTGCGCCGTGGTTGGTATGTCCGCCACTACTTCCACAAGCGGTTAAAACCAGTGTAGAAATTGCAGATAGCGTGATTAAAGCAAGTTTATTTAGTTTCATTATTGTCTCCTTTTAAAATTTTACATCTAAGCCTAAGATAAAGTTACGCCCAACTTGTGGTACAAATGAGTGGTACGAGCTATGAATATAAACGGATTCATTGAGTAGATTATTAGCCGTTAAGCTTAGGGTATAATCCAACTCTTTCCATTTATTTTCATAAGTTATCCCCGCATTAACCAAGTTATAGCCTTTGGTCACGCTCTCCAATTTACTAACACGATTTTGGGTAAATACTTTGGTATATTCCAAGTTCGTTGACCAATTTGGCGTAATCTGTGCATTAAAACGCATACCTAAACGTGTTGGCGGTACTCGTGGTGCATCGCGATCTGCCTGTGGTAATTTTTTATCACTTTTAATAAAGCGTTTGATTTCACCATTTTTTGGATCGTAATCAGGATTCTCTGTAATTTCGTAACCATTTGGCACATCAAATAATTTTCCACGTACCATATCACCGAATAGCGTTAGCTGATAATCAGGTGTAAAGCGGTAAGTTAACTCAGCTTCAAAACCATAAAAACGTGCTTTAGCTTGATTGTAGCGGCGCATATAGAGATTGGCTTCGCGATATAAATTTTCATTGAAAATATAGTTTTTAAACTGGTTGTAATAACCGATTAATTTATAGTCTATTTTGTCTGAGTGATAAGCAAGGCTTAACTCTGCATTATTTGATTGCTCTTTTTTCAACATTCGATTGCCATACTCAAAAGAGTTAGTCGCTAAATGTTGGCCGTGATAATAGAGCTCCATCGGACTTGGTAAACGTTCATTATGTGATGCCACAAATGAAAGTTGATAATCTGGATGGAAGAACCAATGCGCCGTCCCCGTATAAGAATAAGCGTTCTCTTTATAGTCGTTTAAATTTGGAAGATAAGCACGACAAGGGTAAGCGCAGTAGTGATTTTTCAGTTTTGCTAGTTTCTCTAAATCATAATCAATATGGATTTTTTGACGTTCAACCCGTCCGCCAAGCTCAAAAGCAAAATCCTTCCAAGTGTATTGCTCAATACCAAATAAGCTGATTTGTTTCAGTTTATTTTCAACTAATGGCCAACGGCTTTCTCGGTTATCAGGGGTATTAGCACTACTTTGTTGAGTCTGATATTGAACGCCCCAAACACCTGTTACTTCGCCTGATTTTTCATTACCAAAAGGCGAGTGATAGAGCTCCAAGCGGTAGTTTTCGCCTTTATTTTTGTAAATATTAACGGGCTTGCCATAATCTTTGGCTTTAAGCGCTTTTTTCTGCGCACTAGCAAATTGATCGCCTTCAACACCTGCGTCACGCTCATCGTGATAATAATCAACATTTGCATAACTTAAGCGGACTTTATCCAAATAGCGATTTGGCTGTTTAATTTCCCCACGCACATCGGTACGTTTTGAAGTCATCTCAACCCAAGGGCCTTTGTGAGTATGGTCGTGTTTATGACCATAAGGATTATCGTGGCTATGAGCTTGATCGTGCGCTTGGTCGCTTCCGCAATGGAAGTGTGGCACTTCGGTTAAAGTTTGTTCTTCAATTAAATGTGGATAAGGGTAAGTATAAGGATGCTCTGCACGCTTTTCGTTATAGATATGCGCAATACAGCTATCAAATTTATGGTTATGACCCGGTAAACCATAGGTATCGCGACGTTCAGAGTGAGAAACGCCTAAATAGCCTTTATCGCTTACATAAGAAAGGCCAAGCGTACCGACTTTTGATTTATTGTAAGTATCAGGCGCATAGTTGAGAGTTTCTCCTAGCTGAAGTTTAGGTACACGATAGTTATCTGAATGGCGAGTTAAGCCTTCAGCTCGCACCACAAAATGCTCACCTAGTTGAGCAGAAGCACCAAGAACACCGACTTTTTCTTTGCTTGCGCTATCGAAGCGAGTGCTTGCTTCAACTTCATAACCTTTTTTGAGTTTTTCTGTGGGAATACGACCATCGACAATATTCAGCACGCCAGCAGGAGAACTGCTTGCATACATTAACGTACTTGAGCCACGAAGTAGTTCTACTTGTTGAGAAAGCAATGTATCGGCAGAAACTGCATGATCAGGCGAAATACTCGACATATCCACAACATCAGAATTGTTCTGCAAAATTTTAATACGAACACCTTCTTGGCCACGAATAATTGGCGAGCTGGCTCCGCCACCAAATGGATTGCTATGAACGCCTAACTCTCCTGCAAGGGCATTTCCCAAAGTTGCAGAACGCTTTTTGAATTTTTTACCTTCAATAACCGTATCGCTTGCTTTTAGCACTGTAACTGTATTGCCTTGTGGACCACTCTGCCCAACCACAGAAATCTCATCCAATACCGCAACATCTTCCGCATAAGCAAAACTACTACCAAACAGTAGTGAAATTGCAATCCTATTCTTATTAAACATTTTTTCCCCTTTAGTTTTTATTTTATTCCATAATAAATTTATGGTTAATTTAAGGTTCGCAAAGATACTCAAAAATTCGACCGCTTGCAATAGTTTCCATAAAAAAATTATGGATATAAAAGAGAATGTTTTTTCGCTGAAATTCTTTTAGAATAGCCTGTTTTATTTTTCCTTAGTTTTATTGAAGATTTTTATGAAATTTATTATTAAATTATTCCCTGAAATTATGATTAAAAGCGATTCGGTACGTAAACGCTTTATCAAAATCCTAACGTCTAATATTCGCAATGTTCTATTACGCGAAACCGAAAATGTCTCTGTGATTCGCAACTGGGACTTCATTGAAGTGCGTGCAAAAGTTGAAGAAGAAGCCGATCTTGTGCTCGATCTTTTAAAACGCACTCCGGGTATTCACCATATTTTGCAAGTGGAAGAAACACCTTTCACTACAATGCACGATATTTTTGAGCAAACTTATAGCGCCGTAAAAGATGAGCTGGAAGGTAAGACTTTCTGCGTACGTGTACGCCGTAAAGGTAAGCACGATTTCCGTTCATTAGATGTTGAGCGCTATGTTGGCGGTGGTTTAAATCAGCGTATTGAGTCGGCAATTGTGCGTTTGAGTAATCCTGATGTCACAGTGCGTATTGATATTGATAATGACAAAATGTTGTTAATCAAAGCCCGCCACGAAGGTTTGGGCGGTTATCCGATTGGTACGCAAGAAGATGTGCTTTCATTAATTTCTGGCGGCTTTGACTCTGGTGTTTCAAGTTATATGCTGTTACGTCGAGGATCACGTGTGCATTACTGTTTCTTCAACCTTGGCGGTGCAGCACACGAAATTGGTGTAAAACAGATGGCATACCATATCTGGAGCCGTTACAGCACATCACATAAAGTGCGTTTTGTGGCAATTAACTTTGAAGATGTGGTTGGTGAGATTTTAGAAAAAGTCGATAACGGTCAAATGGGTGTGGTGTTAAAACGTATGATGGTGCGTGCTGCGAGCAAAATTGCCGAGCGTTTTGATATTCAAGCAATTGTAACAGGCGAAGCATTAGGTCAAGTATCAAGCCAAACATTAACGAACTTACGCTTAATTGATAAAGCTTCTGATACCTTAGTTTTACGTCCACTAATCACTCACGATAAAGAGCAAATTATCGCAATGGCGAAGCAGATTGGCACCGATGATATTGCCAAATCAATGCCTGAATTCTGTGGTGTGATTTCTAAAAATCCAACGGTTAAAGCGATTGAAAGCAAAATTATCGAAGAAGAAGGTAACTTTAACTTTGATGTGTTAGAACAAGCTGTCGCAAATGCAAGCTTCTTAGATATTCGTGAAATTGCTGTACAAACTGAAAAAGAAGTGGTTTCAGTTGAAACAACGTCAGAGCTTGGTGAGAATGATATTGTGCTTGATATTCGTAGCCCAGAAGAGATTGATGATAAACCGTTTGAGTTAGAAGGTGTAGAAGTGAAAGAGATGCCTTTCTATCGTCTTTCAAGCCAATTTGCTTCATTAGATCAAAGCAAAAACTATCTGCTTTATTGCCAACGTGGTGTAATGAGCAAGTTACAAGCGTTGTATTTAAAAGAGAATGGTTTTAATAATGTAAAAGTGTTTAGAGCTTAATCGAAAAATAACGGACACCAGATGGTGTCCGTTTTCGTAAAAGTTTTGTTAAATAAAAGCGCTTGCGATTAATAAATCAATCCAACGATTAATAGAACCCAAACAATACTAAATACCGGCCCTAATAATCCAGCAACTACACCGCCTAAACGGAATTCTGATTGTTGAATTAAGCCTGTACTAAATGCAATCGCATTTGGAGGCGTTGATACCGGTAAGAAAAGTGCACAAGATGCACTTAAACCGATCACTAATGGCAGAATAATTGGATTTACATCCGCACCAACCACAGCTAATAGCGATAATGCTACTGGAATTAAGATTGTGGTTGCTGCCGTATTACTCATAAAATTAGACAGTAACACTGTAATAAATCCAAATAGAATCAATAATGTCGTAAAGCTTAATTGAATGTGGCTAATTTTTGATACAAAATGAGTCGCAATTCCCTGCTCTTCGATTGCTAGTCCTAACGCAAGACCGCCAGCAACAAGCATTAATGTATCCCAAGGCAATTGGCGAATATCATCAGAATCTAAAATCCCTAACATCGTTAAGCCAACGATTGGAATACCTGATGCCGCGGCTACGGGAATCCCTAGCCATTTAGCAAAAAGCCAGCAAAATAGCGTGATAGCTAAAATAACTATTACGATAGATTTCTGCGTCTTCTCTTCTTGCGATTCTTCAACTTCGACTGCTTTAGATAGAAAATCGAAAGTTAATTCTGTCTGTTCACCAATGCGATAGCGGATAATCAAAGTTCTCCAGAATGCAAATAGAAGTACAAATGCAATAGGAGTGCCAATCAACATCCACTCTAAAAATGAGATCGAATAGCCTGCATTTTCTAAAGCGCCAACTGCAATCGCATTAGGCGGCGAACCTATGATTGTTCCCATTCCACCAATTGAAGCCGCAGCAGGAATTCCAAGCAATAAAGCTCGTGAAAAATTAGCTTTTTTATCGAGACTTACAAAAATCGGGCTAACAGTTGCAATCATCATTGCTGTTGTTGCCGTATTACTCATAAACATCGACATAATTGCTGTAACTAACATCAATCCCCATAGGACACTACGTGGATTTTGGCCAAAGCGCGGCAATACGTATTGTAATAAGAGAATATCTAGTTTGGTTTTTTTCATCGCTTCAGCAAGAAAAAAACCGCCCAAAAATAACCAGATAATATTATCTGACCAAGTTTGTAGATATTTTGTATGACTATGTTCCGCATCTAAACCCATAATCAAAACAAGGCAGCCGATAATTAAAATACCAACTGAAAATGGGGGAATAGCTTCTGTAACCCATAAAGAAATTGCAAAAAAAAGTAATGCGATAACGTAAACTTGGGTTTGAGTAAAGATTGGATCAGCAAGAAAATAAGCCATTAATGTAGCGAATAAGCAAGAACCAATAAAAAAGAGAACTTTTCTTTTACGAGCAAGTTCAAGTGGGAACTTAGTTAGCTTCTTCAATGAAGCGTATCTAGAATCAGACATACATCCTCCGAAAGATAATAGTTTCGAATTTATTCTACAAAATTTATGCAAGGTAGTCTGTGACCGCTTTCACATAGTCAAAAAAATAGCGACCAGTTAGGTCGCTATTTGTTCACTATTTTAATCTTAACTTCTTACCCACTACAATTTTATTGTTTTGGATATTGTTAAGCTCGCTTAATTTTTCTGGCGTTGTTTTATACATTCGCGCGATAGAGTAGAGCGTTTGATCTTGCTGAACAACATGGAATTTTGCATTAACATCAACAACTTGAGCTTGTTTGCTTTCTTCTTGTTTAGGTTTTTCAGTTTTTGAATTTTCCTTAGTTTTTTCTGATTTCTTAGCAGTATCTTTCGCATTTTCTTCAGATTTCAGATTCTTTTTCGGTTCTTCAACTTTAGCTGTTTTTGCTTTAGTATCTGATTTCTTTTCTTCTACTTTTTTACTTTCGGTTTTTTTAGCTTCTGTTTTCGTTTCAGTTGGTTTTACTTCTTTATAAACCGCTTTAGTTGCACTTGCAGGTAATTTACTACGATACGCCACTAACCCTTGATAAATCGCACGAGCAATCTGTTTACGGTAAGAAGAAGTTGCTAAACGCTGTTCTTCTGATGGCGTAGATAAAAAGCCGGTTTCCACTAAGATCGATGGAATATCAGGAGAACGCAATACACTTAAACTTGCATGCTGTGGTGTGCTTTTGATTAGCTGAGTTACATTGCTTAATTTTCCTAATACCGCACGTCCTAGCTCATAGCCAGCTCGTTGAGAGTGAGAAAATTGCAGATCCAATACCGTTTGGTTTAAATAACGTTCATTTGTATTTGATAAGATTGAACCAGCTCCCCCCAGCAACTCTGATTGCTTTTCGTGTTCTTCAAGCCAAATACCCATTTCATCGTTAGCACGACGGTTAGAAAGAACCCATACCGATGCACCTTTTAATGCAGCAGAACTTGGTGATGAGTCGGCATGAATAGAAATTAATAGATTTGCTTTATTACGGCGCGCAATTTCAGTACGCTGTGGTAACTGAATAAAATAGTCGCCACTGCGAGTCATTACGCCTTTGAAATTGGGATCTGCATCAAGCAATGCTTTTAATTCACGTGCAATTGATAATGTAATATCTTTTTCTTTTAAACCTAACGTTTTACCAATAGCACCAGGGTCTTTACCGCCGTGTCCTGCGTCAATCGCAATCACTGTGCGTGCATAACTTGAAACGCTGAGTAATAAACTGATTAGGCCAATTCCAAGACCTTTAAAAAATTTGTTATTCATTGATTCACCTAATGATCAAGCGGTTCTATCCGCCAAAAAATTTGCAATTAATTGTGTTCCACTCTCTGTTTTAGGAATTAATGTGATATTTCTGCCTGTTTGCGCATAATCAATCTGAACAATTATATCTGCCGCAGGAATCATTCCTTCTCCACGGCTTGCCCATTCAAGTAGGCAGATTGTTTGAGGTTGGAAATAATCACGAATCCCCATAAACTCTAGTTCTTCTGGATCACTTAAACGATACAGATCAAAGTGATAAATCGCATAAGGATTAAGCTGATATTCCTCAACAAGAGTGTAAGTCGGGCTTTTAACATTACCTTGATGGCCAAAAGCTCTAACAATACTGCGAGTAAGAGTCGTTTTCCCTGCACCAAGTTCCCCATTAAGATAGATTACTAATGCACTTTGCTGATTTTTTGCAAGAAATTGCTGAAATTTGACCGCTAGTTGTTGCCCAAATTGCAACATTTGCTCTTCATTTTCAAAATATTGGCTATAGGTTGTCGTCATTTTTAATCTAATTTAATAAAGTGTTCACGGTAAAATTTAAGTTCATTAATGGATTCACGAATATCATCTAATGCAAGATGAGTATTGCTTTTAGCGAACTGTTTTAACATTTCGGGCTTCCAGCGGCTTGCAAGCTCTTTTAAAGTACTCACATCTAAATGGCGATAATGGAAATAGTCCGCAAGCTCAGGCATATATTTGTATAAAAAACGTTTATCTTGCGCAATACTATTGCCACAAATCGGCGATGTGCCTTTTGGCACCCATTTTTTTAAGAAATCAAGGGTTTGTAATTCTGCAGCTCGTTCCGTTAATTTACTCTGCTTAACACGCTCGACTAAACCATTTTCAGTATGGGTTTTAACGCACCAAGCGCTCATTTTTGCTAATAATTCATCTGATTGATGAACAGCAAGAACAGGGCCTTCGGCTAAAATGTTGAGATCTTTATCGGTAACGATTGTTGCTATTTCAATAATACGCTCTTTTTCTGGATCTAAACCTGTCATTTCTAAATCGATCCAAATTAAATTTTGTTTATCTTGAGACATTGTTATTCCTATAATTTTATATACTCTGATGGCGCAAACGTCCACGTTTGTGGCAATATGTTTTCTCAAATGACTTAACTTAAGGTCCAAGCGTGGACGCTTGAACCATTAAAATACGGGGATACCATTTACATTTTTAAGATTTTTGGCTTAATAACGCTGTATAAACGGTTTGTGGCACAAACTGTTTTATATCACCGTTATGGCGGTAAATTTCTCTTACCATTGTGGAAGAGAGATAGCGCCATTCAATAGAAGGCGGGAAGAAAATTGTTTCTAATTCCCCTGCAAGTTTATCATTAAGCTGTGCAAGCTGAATTTCATATTCAATATCATCACTGCCACGTAAACCACGAATTAAACTTACCACATTATGCTGTTTAGCTAAATCTGCAAGTAAACCACTAAATCCAATCACTTCAATATTATTTAGATGAGAACAACTCTGTTCAACAAGCTTAACACGCTGCTCCAAATCAAATAGTGGTTGTTTACTTGGGTTTTTAGCAACGGCAATAATCACTTTTCCAAACAATTTAGATGCGCGTTGAATAATATCTAAATGGCCATTAGTAATGGGATCAAAAGTCCCTGCATAAAGTACAGTTTGTGTCATATTCTCTATTTTTCTAAATAAGGGGCAAGAATATCAAGATGTCTTGCCAATGCGCCTTGATTCTCTTGTAATACTTCATAACCAGCTTGGCTAATCTGCTGTTTTTTCTCTTTGTCAGTGAGCAATAACTCAACAGCTTCGACTAAATTATCACAGCTGTTTTCAATCTCGATCACACCTTGAACAGTCCGTAATTTCTCAAATACTTCAGGGAAATTATAGGTATATACGCCCGAAATAACTGGCAATTCAAAGGCAATCGGCTCTAAAGGATTATGCCCGCCGAGTTTGACTAGACTTCCGCCAACAAATGCAATTTGTGCCAAGCCATAAAGAATCATCATTTCGCCCATTGTATCGCCAAGCATCACTTGCGTATTACGCTGAATAGCTTGTTTAGCGGAGCGTTTAACATAAGAAATATCCATGCTCTTAATCAAATTCTCTACACTATCAAAACGTTCTGGATGACGTGGAACTAAAATCAGAACTAAATCTTTGTAGGTTTTTAGTAAGCGTTGATGCGCTTCTAAAATAATTTTTTCTTCGCCTTCATGGGTACTTCCTGCAATCCAAACAGGACGATTAGCTAATTTTAATTGTTGGCGAGTATTTGTGATCTTTTCACGTTGTTCATCACTAATCTCAAGATCAAATTTTAGATTGCCTGTATTAATTAATCTTTCTGCAGGAAAGCCTAATCCAAGATAGCGATCTGCACTAACTTGATCTTGTGCCATAATCAGTTTGATTTCATTCAGCATATTGCTAATTTGCGGCTTTATCCAGCCATAGCGTTTTGCAGAACGAGGCGATAAACGTGCATTAGCAATAATAAAAGGCACATTGCTTTTTGTCATTTCACGAATCAGATTTGGCCATAATTCAGTTTCAATCACAATAAAGGCTTTAGGCTGAACAAAGCAAATAAAGCGTCTGATAACATCCGGCAGATCATAAGGCAGATAAAAATGCGAAACACTTTTACCAAAAGCAGCTTTTACACGTGCCGATCCCGTTGGTGTCACTGTTGTGACTGTTATCGCTAAATCAGGATATTTAGCTTGAATCGCCTTAATTAATGGCGTTGCAGCAATAACTTCCCCAACAGAAGCTGCATGAACTACAATTCCATTTGGCTTTGGAGGTGTTAGGCTGTCATAGCAACCATAACGTTCCCATAAACGTTTACGATAGCCAGCTTGTTTGAAGCCTTTTTTTAACATTAATAACAGAATAAAAGGCTGAATAAAGTAGCTTAACGCAGTATAAAGTGTTCTAAGCATTAATGATGTCCTACAACCAGTTCGTTTTTGCTAATTTTTTGCAAACCGAATAGCAAAATGGTGGTAAATCCGTAAAAAATAATTCCTGAATTATGAGATAAAAAAGCTTGGCTCATACAGTAACCCATTGTCGCTAAGATATGAATAATCCCAAAACATCCCCATAAATAGCCTAAGGAATTTTTACTAACTTGTTTAAGGTTACGCCAAAATAACGTTAATGGCACCAAAAAGAGAGCTAATAACGCTCCGAAACCAATAACCCCACGCGCTGAAGTATCGTGCAAAAATTGGTTATGAGCGTGATCAAAAGTAGAAGCCATTTGAGAAATCTTACCTTGCTCAAAATGCTGTTTGCGCATCTCTTTTACGCCTTGTAATCCCCAACCAAAAATCGGCTTTTCTTGAATCCCTAGCCATGCACTTTTCCACATATCAAAACGTGCGCCGATAGATGTATTGCCATTATTGTTATCGACATATTGGCTAATTTCAGTGGTCGCTTGCTCAACACGTTTTTGAATAACTTTACCGGCAAACACGCCGCCAACTAAGCTGATCACAACTAAAAACACTACAATCCATTTTGAAAATAGATGGCGATTTAACCATAAAATCACTAATAGAACGATAGGAGCTACAACCCAAGGCCCACGCGCTTGGTTAAGCAAACAACCGAAAACCCCTAAAACTGTGGCTAAACTCGCCATTCCTAATCCAACACTATTTTTTTGTTGTTGAAAATAGAACAGCGATGCGAGTGAAAAAAGCGATAGAGTCATTAAAATATCGCCAGCTTGAATATACATATGCGCTGGAAATAGATTAGGTAGTTCTAAAACAAAATATTGAATAATCGCAACAATACCAGCAATCAAAGTCGCCGCAATAATGCTATACAGAATCCAAACTGGTTTTAGATTAATTTTGGCGAAAATAGCTAAGATAGGTAACACCAATAATAATCGACTCGGTAAATCCAGCTCATTCATTTTGCCCTTTTGGATAATCAAAGAGAGCAAAATAAATAGAAAATAAGCAAAAAAACTCGCAATAAGCCATTTATCTTCTTTCGCTAAATGGCATTGGCGCCTTTTAATATAAGGAAACAGCAGTCCTAAACCTGTTAACGTTAATAAAATTGGAATCAGGCTATAGCTAATTTTAAAATGAAGTACAAGGACAAAAAACAAACCAATAAGTACGCTATATCCTTGTGGAGCATACTGTTTTAGATATTGTTGCATAGTGTCTCCTTTTTATTATTATTCAAACTCTAGTTCAACAGCATTTTCGCCAAGTAGATCTTTTAATTTACTCAACATCTCTTCTTTTGGTGTTACTCGCCATTCTACGCCACTACGCAATAACACACGTCCTTCTGGGCTCTGATAATAGAAATGTAGCGGTAGAATACCTTCTTTATTTGGCTCAATAATCGCAGTTAATTCTTTAATAAAACTTGGTGTCAATTGCTCTTGATAAACTGCTAGTGCAAGGCTTTTAGCATAACGCGAGCGAACATCGTCCAGAGTACTAATTTCACGGGCTGACATTTTCAAACCGCCACTAAAATCATCGTGCTGAATTGAGCCTGTAGCAACGATAATGCTATCTTTCTGTAATAGATCGCCATACTGCTCTAAAGCTTCAGAAAACAGCGTAATATCTAATTTACCGGAACGATCTTCAATAGTTGCAATTCCAATACGGCTACCACGCTTGGTTACCGCAACACGAGAAGCCATTACAATACCAGCCACTGTTGTGGTTTGGCCACGATAAGTCGGCTGTAATTCATTTAAGCGATTCGGCGCATAGTGCGAAATCTCTTTTAAGAAACGCCCGATAGGGTGCCCACTTAAATATAAGCCTAAAGTCGTTTTTTCGCCTTCAAGGATTTTTTCTTCAGTCCATTTTGGCGTATTCGCATAGGCAATTTGCACTTCTTCAGGGGTTTCGGTTAATACCCCAAACATATCTGATTGCCCAAGTGCTTCCATTTTGCTGTGCTGATCCGAAGCTTTTAGTGCATCTTCAAGATTTTTCATAATCGCAGCACGGTGCGGGCCTAATTTGTCGAATGCCCCCGACATAATTAAGCCTTCAAAAGTACGGCGGTTAATTTTTTTCAGATCAACACGTGCGGTTAAATCGAATAGATCTTTGAAAATTCCGTCTTTATTACGAGCTTCAATAATCGCATCAATCGGGCCTTCGCCCACACCTTTGATTGCACCTAAGCCATATACGATTTCGCCTTTTTCATTGACGCTAAAGCGATGTTTACCACTGTTTACATCAGGCGGCACAACGGTTAAGCCCATATTGATACATTCATCATATAAGCCAACAATTTTATCGGTGTTATCCATTTCTGATGTCATTACCGCTGCCATAAACTCCGCAGGATAGTGCGCTTTAAGCCAAAGAGTTTGGTATGAAACTAATGCATAAGCCGCCGAGTGAGATTTGTTAAAGCCGTAGCCTGCAAATTTTTCTACAAGGTCGAAGATCTTCATTGCAAGATCGCCTTTAATGCCTTTTTCTACCGCGCCTTTTTCAAAGATCTCACGTTGAGCAGCCATCTCTTCAGGCTTTTTCTTACCCATTGCTCGGCGTAATAAGTCCGCTCCGCCGAGAGTATAACCTGCTAATTCTTGGGCGATCTGCATTACCTGTTCTTGATAAACAATAACCCCATAGGTTGGTTCAAGAATCGGTTTTAAGCATTCGTGCTGATATTGCTTATCAGGGTATGACACTTCTTCATTGCCGTGTTTACGGTCGATAAAGTTCTGCACCATTCCCGACTCTAACGGACCAGGGCGGAACAGTGCTACTAACGCGATAATATCTTCAAAACAGTCGGGTTTTAGACGCGAGATCAAATCTTTCATTCCACGCGACTCTAACTGGAATACCGCTGTGGTTTTGGATTTTAATAAAAGATCGAAAGATTTTTTATCATCTAACGGAATACTTTCAATGCGCACAGGCGCTTTGCCTTCACGCTCTAAGCGTTGGTTTATCATCTCCAATGCCCACTTGATAATAGTCAGCGTACGCAAGCCTAAGAAGTCAAACTTCACAAGACCAGCATATTCAACATCATTTTTATCAAAGTGAGTAACTGGATGTAAACCTTCTGAATCGCAATAAAGTGGCGAGAAGTCCGTGATCGCCGTTGGCGCAATTACCACGCCCCCTGCGTGTTTACCTGCATTACGGGTGACCCCTTCCAAACGGCGAGCCATATCAATTAACGCTTTAACTTCTTCGTCAGCGTCATAAACTTCTTGTAGTTTTGGCTCTGCATCAAAGGCTTTTGCAAGCGTCATACCTGGGTCTGGCGGAATGAGCTTAGAGATACGATCGACAAAGCTGTAAGGATGTCCTAATACACGCCCCACATCGCGAATAACCGCTTTTGCCGCCATAGTACCAAAGGTAATAATCTGAGATACTGCTTGGCGACCATAAGTTTCTGATACGTGTTCGATCACACGATCTCGACCATCCATACAGAAATCGACGTCGAAATCGGGCATTGAAACACGTTCAGGATTTAAGAAACGCTCAAAGAGTAAGTCGAATTCAAGGGGATCTAAGTCGGTAATTTTTAACGCATAAGCGACTAATGATCCCGCACCAGAACCACGTCCTGGCCCTACAGGAATATCATTGTCTTTCGACCACTGAATGAACTCCATTACGATCAAGAAGTAACCCGGGAAGCCCATTTGGTTGATAACGTCTAATTCAACCTGTAAACGCTCATCATATTCTGGACGGCGCTGTTTACGCACTTCAGGATCAGGGAATAAGAACTCTAAACGCTCTTCTAAACCTTCACGCGATTTTTGAACTAAGAAATCTTCAGTTGAAAGATCGCCTGTTGGGAAATTCGGTAGAAAGTATTCGCCTAAGCGAATCGTTACATTACAGCGTTGGGCAATTAATACCGTATTTTCAACCGCTTGTGGAAGATCGGCAAACAGTTGCACCATTTCATCTTCACTGCGGAAGTATTGCTGTGCTGAATATTTTTTCGGACGTTTAGGATCGTCTAAGGTATAGCTATCGTGAATTGCCACACGGATTTCGTGCGCTTCAAAGTCATCTTCATTTAAGAAAACCACATCATTGACAGCAACGAGCGGAATTGCAAATTTTTGCGCAAATTTAACCGCTTGTTGAATATAGCGTTCTTCATCACTACGCCCCGTACGGCATAGCGATAAATAATAATGATTTGGATAGTGTTGTTGATAAAAAGCGAGTAACTGCTCTGCTTCACTTTCATTATCTTTAAGTAAAGCCTTACCAACATCGCCAAAGCGACCACCAGAAAGGATAATTACCCCTTCGTTATGTTCTGCCAACCACTCTTTTTCGATAACCGGAAAATCAACATAACCTTGTTGATAAGCCTTTGAAAGCAAAACAGTGATGTTGTAATAGCCCTTATTATTTTTTGCGATTAGAGTAAGATCGAAAAAGTCTTCACTTTCAGGTTCTGGGCGAATTTTTACATCCGTTGCGACAATCGGCTTAATCCCCGAACCTAACGCTTCGCCATAAAAACGCACTAAACCACAGAAGTTGCTGAAATCACTTAACGCCATTGCCACCATATTATTGGCAACACAAGCCTTAACCAATGGTTTGACTTTCGCCACACCATCAATCATTGAGAAATCACTGTGTACTTTTAAATGAACAAAACGCGGTTGAGACATAAATTTTTCTTTAATAAATGGTCAAACGGGCGTACGCAGTACGCCCCTACAAAATAGGTTTAATCAACAATCGTAGGGGCGTATTTCATACGCCCGCAAAATTAATCCCGTTTTTTATTGAGTAACCACCACACAATAGTAACGCACAATACACTTGGTATCAGCGCGCCTATTGCGACAGGTAACCAGCTAATCACAAGGCTTAAATTTCCAAAGACAATATTGGCAACATAGAAAATAAAACCAGCAAGAATACCAATAACAACTTTTGCGCCCATTGTACTGCTACGTAATGGACCGAAGATAAAGGAAATAGCCAACAACATCATCACCGCCATTGAAACTGGCTGAAATACTTTACGCCAAAAAGTAATCTCAAAACGTTTAGCATCTTGGCCAGTTTCTTTTAAGAAACCGACATAATCGGCTAGGCCTGAAATTGACAGAGACTCTGGTCGTAATGACACAACGCCTAATTTACTCGGAGTAATTGTTGTCTGCCAAATTTGGTCTTGTTCAGTCGCTTGCGTAATGCTTTGTTCGCCGACAGTAGATTTTTGGACTTGCTGTAAGACCCAACCTTTTTCTTCATTATGAGTTGCTTTATTTGCGCGCATAATTGATTTTAATTCACGCTTATCAAATTCGTAAATCAGCACGTCATTTAGCTCTTTTTCACTTTGAAGTTGGCGAATATAGATAAAATTATTGCCATCTTTTGCCCAGAAACCACCGGTTGTTGCAAGCATTGAGCCGCCACTTTGAGCGATAGAACGCATATTACGCGCAAATTGTTCCGTTTGTGGCACACCCCATTCACCAATAATCATAGTGAAAAGCACCAATGGAATTGATGTTTTCATCACTGCTAAACCAATACGAAAGCGTGAGAATCCCGATGATTGCATAACCACTAATTCACTACGGCTTGCAAGGCTTCCTAAACCAAGTAATGAGCCAAGTAGAGCGGCCACAGGGAAGAATGATTCTACATCACGTGGAATAGTTAAAAATGTGTAATACGCTGCTTTAAAACCATCGTAATCCCCTGTTCCCACTGAACGAAACTCTTCGACAAATTTAATAATTGCGCCCAAGCCAACTAGCATAAATAGCACTAGCATAATCGCCGATAAAATGGTTTTACCAATATAACGTTCTAAAATATTCATTATTTAGCTCCACTTAAGCGATAACGTAGTGCCGACATAAATTTGCTATCCCAGCTATTTAAGACAATGCCTAAAATTAAGAATCCAACGGACACAAGCGGCATAATTAAAGAGCTATCTACTTTACCCGAACTCCCTGCTGATTTTAATGAGCTTTGTAGCAAGAAATAGATTAAATAGAGCAATAATGCGGGTAATAATTTCGCAAAGCGACCTTGACGTGGATTCACACTACTCATTGGCACCGCAAGCAATGCCATTAATGGCACGGCAAAAATCAATGCAAAGCGCCACTGTAATTCAGATTTTGCTTCAGGGCTATTATCGCCAATTAATTTTTGGAAATCGGCACGTTGCACCAATTTTTCATCGGTTTCAACATCTTGATAGCCTAAATAAGCGGTATAGTTATCAAAGTGTGAAATACGAAAATCTGCAGTTTGTGGCGTGCCTTCATAGCGTTGACTATTAGTTAATGTTAATAGCTGATCACCGTTTGGCAACCCTTGCAATTCGCCCGATTCAGCAACCACGACAGAAGGTTTATTTTTCTTCTGTTGGTCTGGTTGGAAAACATAAATATCGTTGATTTTGTTATCTTCGATATTATCAATAAATAGCACATAGCCACTTGCTGACATAAATTGCCCAGCCGAAAGCGCAGCAAAACGCGGATTGGCTTTGGCTTCCGCTAGAATTTCACTCTGTTTATTAATTGCCCAAGGTGTAAGCCAAAAGACGTTATAAGTTGCTAGAACGGTCGTGAATAGCGATAAAAATAGCGCCACTTTGACCAATAAACTTTGTCCAACACCACAAGCGCGCATTACAGTAATTTCACTTTCCGCATAAAAACGGCCTAAAGTCAGTAAAAGCGCCACAAATAACGATAGTGGCAACATAAGCTGTGCCATTGTTGGCATACCCAATCCGAGTAAATTAAGTACTAAATCTGTAGGCACTCGACCACTAACCGCAGAGTTCAATACGCGGACTAATTGTTGGCTAAAGAAAATTACTAACAGTATGAAAAGTATAGCAATTTGGCTCTTAAATATTTCTTTGGTTAAATATCGACTTAAAATCACGATAAACTCTCAATAAAGGAAATTATTACTTGCATTTTTTAAGTAAAAAGGTAGCTTTATGACCTGTATTTTAATTTCTAGTTCAAGTGGTAAAAGTTCGTGAGAATCTAACCGCTTGCAAAAATGTGTAATCATACCCTTTTATACCAAAAAAATCACGGGAGTATTTTATGGAATTTCACGTTAAAAACGGTTCAGTAGAAAAACAGCGCACAGGATGTTTAGTTGTTGGAGTGTATGAGCCACGTCGCCTATCGCCTGCAGCAGAGCAATTAGATAAATTAAGTGATGGTTATATCAGCAATTTATTACGTAAAGGCGATTTAGAAGGTAAAGCAGGGCAGACCCTGTTACTTCACAATGTACCGAATGTGATTGCTGACCGAGTGTTGCTAGTTGGTTGTGGCAAAGAGCGTGAATTAACAGAACGCCAATATAAGCAGATCATCCAAAAAATGGTGCAAGTGATTAACGATACAGGCTCAACTGAAGCGATCTGTTTCCTAACCGAATTACACGTGAAAGCACGTTCTATTTACTGGAATGTGCGCTTTGCAATTGAAGCTATTCAAGAAAATGCCTATGCTTATAACGATTTCAAAAGCGTTAAACCAGAAGTTCGCCGCGAATTACGCCGTGTGATTTTTAATGTGGCAAGCCGTAAAGATTTAACTGTGGCGGAACAAGCGGTAGAACACGGTAAAGCAGTTTCAACGGGTGTGGCATTAGCCAAAAATGTGGCAAATTGTCCGCCAAATGTGTGTAATCCAAAATATCTTGCGAATTTAGCATTAGCTTTAGCCGATGAGTATGAAAATATTAATACCACCGTTGTTGATGAAGCACAAATGGCGGAATTAGGTATGAATTCATACTTAGCGGTTTCGCGTGGTTCTGAGAATCCTGCGTTTATGTCGATTATTGAATATAAAAATCATCCAAATCCAGACGCAAAACCAATTGTATTAGTCGGTAAAGGTTTAACCTTTGATACTGGCGGTATTTCAATTAAGCCATCGGAAGCGATGGATGAAATGAAATACGATATGGGTGGTGCCGCTTCTGTTTATGGCACAATGAAAGCGATTGCCGAGATGAAATTGCCATTAAATGTGATTGGTGTACTTGCAGGTTGTGAAAATATGCCAGATGGTAATGCATATCGTCCCGGTGATATTTTAACGACAATGTCAGGTTTAACTGTTGAAGTATTAAATACAGATGCAGAAGGGCGTTTAGTGTTATGTGATGCACTAACCTACGTTGAGCGTTTTGACCCAGAGTTAGTGATTGATGTCGCAACCTTAACAGGTGCTTGTATGGTAGCACTTGGCACACATACCAGCGGCTTAATTTCATCCCATAATGCTTTGGCAAATGATCTATTAAATGCATCAGAGCAGGCTGACGACCGTGCGTGGCGTTTACCAATGGGCGAAGAGTATCAAGAACAGCTTAAATCAAACTTTGCTGATTTAGCCAATATCGGCGGACGTTTTGGCGGCGCAATCACAGCAGGCGTGTTCTTATCTAACTTCACCAAAAAATACACTTGGGCGCATTTAGATATTGCAGGTACTGCGTGGAAATCGGGTGCAGCAAAAGGAGCTACAGGTCGCCCAGTACCATTATTGAGTCAGTTTTTGATTAATAAGGCGGGCGTTTAATTCGTAAGGTGGGCATTTTGCCCACCATTTTTAATTTTCCAACCAATTTCTCAATATCTGTTCACCATATTCAGTAATAAAAGATTCAGGATGAAACTGCACACCATAAATCGGTAGCTCTTTATGCTTCATCGCCATTAGTACATTCTCATTACAAGTTGCCGTTGCGACAAGCGGTGTATTTTGCAGAGAATTTTGCGAAATTGCCCAAGAATGGTATAAACCGACTCCAAAAGAATCCGGTAATCCTTTGAACAATGGATTATCTTGTTGCTGAATCAGTGGACGTTGCCAACCGTGGCGAACTTGTTCAAGGTTATATAGCTCCCCTCCAAAAAACTCACAGATAGTTTGATGTCCTAAACAGACTCCTAAAATTGATTTGGTTTGATGATAACGTTCTAACATATCAAATAGCTGTGGATAAGCTCGCGGCACATCTGGGCCTGGTGAAATCATAATATGGCTAAATTGTTCAACTTGATCTAAGTCGAGATCTTCCACTGAAATTATCTGCATTTCCACGCCGATTTTACGCAGTAGATCAACAAGGTTAAAGGTAAATGAGTCGTGATTATCAATAATAAGTAACATATTTTCCTACGAATCTGATTTCAATATTTCCAAACGCATTGTATCAATATCATTATTTAATAACTCTACTTGTGGTACGTCTTGGCTGGCTTTGGTTGAAAGCTGTTGGAAACGTTCTACTTTGCCAAGAAGCCCTTGCTTACCGACAAGCGATGTAACTGTTTGATTATATTGATTACTTGCAGTTGTAAGTGTATTGCCTAATTTCGATAAACGCTCGGCAATGGTGCAGACTTGATTATAAATATCTCCTGCCCGTTCGCTGATTTCTCGTGCTTCAGCGTTGCCACGCTCAATCCGCCACAAATTCGCAACGGTACGTAGAATTGGCATTAAAGTAGTATGAGAAACCAAAATCACATTGCGTTCATAGCCATAATTAAATAACTGCGGATCGTGCTTCATCGCCTCAATATAAGCTGGCTCAATTGGCACAAACATCAGCACAAAATCAGGGCTGGAAATCCCAACTAAATGGCTGTAATTTTTCTTAGATAAGCCATCAATATGCGCTCGTAGCGAACGGCAATGTTCATCAAGCGCTTGATGAATTGCAAAATTTTCGTCAGATCTTACCGCTTGATCATAAGCAACCAGTGAAACTTTGCTATCAATAATTAAATGTTTATTATCAGGCAGATGGAGCACAAAATCCGGCGCAAAGCGTCTGCCTTGTTCATCACGCAGATTTTCTTGAGCAACATAATGTTCGCCAGCCAGTAAACCTGCGGATTGTAGCGCACTTTCAAGCTGAATTTCGCCCCAGTTCCCCGCCACTTTATTATTGCCTTTTAGCGCGGTTGTTAAATTTTGTGCTTCTTGGGACATTGAAAGCCCGATATCCAACACGCGTTTAATTTCCGCTTCTAAATTCGCATTGCCCTTAATCGCTTCGGAATGAACTTCATTAACACGCTTTTGGAAACCTTCAATCTGTTCTTTAAAGGGTTTGAGCAATAAGTCTAATGAAGATTGATTTGCTTGAGCAAAAGATTGGCTTTTCTCTTCCAAAATTTGTTGAGCAAGATGTTGGAAATCGACATTTAACTGTTGGCGAACTGCAAGGAAATTACGCTGTTGTTCTTCAAAATTTGCCTGTTTTTCAGTAAGCGATGTACGTAGCTCTGCTAATTCTTGCTCCGTTTGACGCAATTTTTCATTGAGTGCGCGGCTTTCAAATTCACGACGATTAAGTTGCTGCTGATTTGTTTGTAGCACTTCATCAAGACTATCTGCACGCGCTTGCGCCGCTCCCACTCGTTCTTTTAATTCATTAATATAACTTTCAAGCTGATTTTCTTGCTCTTCAGCAAGAGAGACTTTTTGCTGAAGTTGCTGAATCAGCCTATCTCTCTCATTAATACGCTCAATGCTGGTTTCCGCAATCGTCTGTTGCTGAATCGCCCATTGCTCAATCTGCTGCTTATGATTGGCAATGGTTTCATATTTTTGAGTAAGCTGTTCTAATTGAAATTGGCTATTTTGCAAATCTTGTTGCAATTCCAACGCATCTCGCTGATAGCGTGACAGATTGAAAAACAAGAAAACAGCTAACCCGATTAAAGCAACAATAGCAAAATAGAGCCAAGTAGTATCAATATTCATAGATTTTTTATTATAGTTCTGTTGGATTGATAAGAATTTGATAGTGGATAATAACCCAGTTATATTGTTTTTTCAAAATCTTTCCTCTTCTTATTGAAAATGATGATATTTAGGCAATTTTCCGTAAAGAATAGCGCCAATTTGCATTATTCTCTCCTTTATTGCTTTCTTAGTGCAAAAAAATCCTATTCCTTTGCAAGATAATTTTCTCATAGGCTGAATAATAGTACGCATCAAATTTTCTGTGAAATGGATACAGGAGCTGAAACAATGGTAAGTCAATTCAGTGTGCCAACTAAAATTTTTAGTGGTACTGAGGCGCTATCTATTTTAGGGCAATATGCCGATAAACGAGTGGCGATAGTGACCGATGCATTTATGGTGAAATCAGGGCTGATTCAACAAGTTACCCAATATTTAGGCACGCAATTTCGAGTATTCGATCAAGTTAAGCCAGATCCCGATATTAGCGTGTTACAACAAGGCACTGCTACTTTTGTCGATTTTGAGCCAGAACTTTTTATTGCGTTAGGGGGCGGTTCCGCATTAGATGCGGCGAAAGGCATTCGTGCGACCTATTTTTCACTGAAAGGTAAGCAATCTATTCCTCTTATCGCTATTCCAACAACGAGCGGTTCTGGCTCTGAAGTTACTTCCTATGCGGTAATTTCCGATCCGATTAAGAATGTGAAATATCCTCTCGTTTCCGATGATTTAGTCGCAGAAATGGCGATTTTAGATGCAAATTTAGTAATGTCTGTGCCGAAAAGTGTGTCAATGGATACTGGTATGGACGTGCTAACTCACGCGATTGAAGCCTATGTGTCTAAAAATGCAAATGATTTTAGCGATGCGTTAGCTGAGAAGACGATCTATCTTGTTCATCGCTATTTACCGCAAGTTTTTGAGAATCCGAGCAATAAAAAAGCACGAGCCAAGGTGCATAACGCTTCTTGTATGGCTGGAATGGCCTTTACATCATCAGGGCTAGGGCTAGTTCACGGTATGGCACACACTCTTGGGGCATTATTCCATATTCCACACGGTAAAATGAATGCAATGCTGTTGCCGATTGTGATTGAGTTTAATAGTGCAAATTGTGATTACATTCGCCATCGCTATAGCCAATGTGCAAAAGCAATGGGGTTGAACGCAATATCAAATCATTCTGCGGTAATGCAATTGGTAGCAGAAATTCGTCAGTTAAATCAACGCTTTGGCATTCCAGAAAGTTTACGTGCATTAGGCTGTGATATTAATTTGTTACAGCAGGATCTCACTAAAGTGGTGGATTCTATTTTGCAAGATGGCTGTACTCAAACCAATCCACGTGCAGTCAGCGCTGATGATGTGCGTAACTTATTGAAATTAATAGCAGGCTAAGGAGTGAAAATGAATTTAGAACAAGCAAAACTGTTCGCTGAACAGATTTTAAATCAGATGAATGTGGCAGCTTCAACGGCTCTTAACGTACCTATTGGCGTGTCAAATCGCCATATCCATTTAAGCCGTGAAGATATGGATATTCTTTTCGGACAAGGTTCGGAATTAACTCGTCTGAAAGCGGTGAAACAACCTGGACAATTTGCTGCAAAAGAGTTGGTTACTCTAAAAGGCAAAAAAGGGGAAATTAAAAATGTGCGTGTACTAGGCCCACTGCGCAAAGAAACACAGGTCGAAGTTTCAGTGGCGGATAATTACGTGCTAGGCATTAAAGCACCGATTTGTATGTCGGGTGAACTCGATAATGCGGAACCGCTCGAAATTATTGGTCCTTGTGGCAAGGTTTATAAAGAACATTGTGCGATTGTTGCGTGGCGCCATATCCATATTCCACCTGAGTTAGCTAAACAGCATAATCTTGTTGATGGGCAAAGTGTTGCGGTACAAGTCAATGGGATTCGTGGTGGACTGATGCAAAATGTGATTGTCCGTGTGGCACAAGCGTCCGTGTTGGAAATGCACGTTGATATTGAAGAAGCGAATGCTTATGGTCTTGCGAACGATCAACTGGTGAGAATTGTAAGCTAACAAGCGGAGCGATTTTATGGAAAATTTGCAACTTTCAGCATTGATAGAGCAGGTGATACAGCGGTTGAGCCAAACTTCGCCAGTATCATCTTTAGGGATTTGTTTTACTGGTACCAGTGTGAATTATTTAGAAGCACTCGTGCAATTTCAAAAACTCCGAGCAGATTATCCACTCAATTTTATTCAATCCGCAACGGCACAAGCTGAGTTTCAGCGCTATCACTCTATCTATCAGCAAACTTTGCCGAATGCGACTTTTAATGCTGAATTGAGCCACTGCTCACAACTGATTTTCCCTGAGTTGTCGTTTAATTCTTTGGCAAAAATCAGCTTAGGTATTGCGGATAACGTAGCATCGGAACAGTGCCAAAATGCGCTATTACAAGGCAAAAAAGTGGTAGCGACATTGGATTATTTTGCACAACTGCCAATCGCTTATCAACAGCTCGGCAATAGTTATCTTAAGGGGTTATTAGCATTAGGCATTAATGTTGTCCCACTTAGCCAACTGAGTTCGCTGTTTTTATCAGACAATCAATCTGCACGTTTAACCAAAGCCGTTATTCAACAAGAAGATATTCGTCCACTTGCGAATCATCAAACTCTATATATTGCTAAAAATAGTTTGATAACCCCAGCCGCGCAAGATTGGATCAAGCAGAAAAATCTGCAACTTATTCATTTGTAGGAGGCAATATGTATCTCGCAAAAGTGATGGGAACGGTGGTTTCCACAACTAAAGATCAGTCATTAAGTGGTATGAAATTGCTGATTATTTCACGTCTAACTCCAGAACTTACCCACGAAGGTAGTACGGAAGTTGCGGTAGATACCGTTGGCGCGGGGAATGGCGAAATTGTGATTGTATCGAACGGTAGCTCGGCTCGCTTTGCCAATCATAAAGATTATTCGGTTATTGACGCAGCGATTGTGGGGATTGTTGATAGCACAGAATTAATGAACGATTAAGGAGAATAAAATGGCTCAACCACAGCAAGATTTTCGTTTAGAAACTTTAATCAGTGCGGCGATAGTGCGTTGCCAATCCACGCCTAAAATTAGCACACTAAGTTTTGCTGATATGCAGTTTTTAGGGCAAAAGATTCAAGAAAAAGCCAAATTATTGAAAATTGATGTCGTGTGTTCAATTGTGGATAAAAATGGCGTACAGCGTTTCTATTTTGCGATGCCAAATGCGTTATTAGTCAGCCAAACTCTCGCTTATCAAAAAGCTTATACTGCAGTAGCAATGCAGATGCCGACAGATAAATTAAACCCATTGATTCAGCCTAATCAACCTCTCTTTAGTTTGACACAAAATTCAAATATCACAGGGATTGGTGGCGGTTTTCCGTGTTGGGTGGGACAAGAATTAGTCGCAGGTATCGGTGTAAGCGGTGGCTCAGTTGCACAAGATATGCAGATTGTGTGGGAGGCCATTGAAGATTTTTGTCTAGCGAAGTTTCGGTTAGATGTGGTGAAGGGATATTAATTTCATTTTTGTTGATTATCGGGTGTATATCTTATGTCCCAGACTGCTGATAAACCTTAGATTGATAATTGTGATGGCGCAAACGTCCACGTTTGTGCCAATTTTTTGCCTCGATTCTTAATCCTTTGTAATTCAAGGTCCAAGCGTGGACGCTTGAACCATCACTGTTACTGTGATTATAAGCGTTAGCCTTTACAGGATACTTTGTCAATAAACTAGAGCGTATTTCCTTATTTTCCAGTGTCTCTCTTTTTTATTATCTCCCAATAGCATTTTTTTGCACTTATCTTTTCTCAATTAGCAAGAACGTCCCCTTCCGCGTCAAGATTTTTTGACTTGCTCTCTTTAGTATCTAGGCTCACAAAAGGCAGCATTATGCGTTTTGTTAACCCTCAAAATAATTTTCCAAATTTAAGGAGTTTATTATGCAACAAGAAGCATTAGGTATGGTTGAAACAAAAGGTTTAGTCGCAGCAATTGAAGCGGCTGATACGATGGTTAAATCAGCAAACGTGAACTTAGTCGGCTATGAAAAAATTGGTTCTGGCTTAGTTACTGTTATGGTTCGTGGCGATGTTGGTGCTGTAAAAGCAGCGACTGATGCAGGCTCTGCAGCTGCAAGTAAAGTGGGCGAAGTGATTTCTATCCACGTGATTCCACGTCCGCATACTGAAGTTGAAAAAATTCTTCCAACAAGCGTAAAAGCCTAATTCAATAAGGGGAGGCAACTATGTCAAATAGCCTTGTAGATCAAATTGTATCGGAAGTTATCAAGCAACAGTCACCGATGAAGCAAGAGAGATGTGCCTCTTCTTATGCAAGTGGCTGTGGCTTAACTGAATTTGTGGGAACAGCAATCGGCCAGACAGTTGGTTTAGTGATCGCTAATCTTGATAATCAAATTCACGAATTAATGGGTATTGATAAAAAATATCGTTCTATCGGTATCTTAGGTGCAAGAACTGGGGCAGGTCCTCACATTTTTGCTGCTGATGAAGCAGTTAAAGCAACAAACAGCGAAATTCTTAAAATTGAATTACCACGCGATACAGCGGGTGGCGGTGGCCACGGTAGCTTGATTTTATTCGGTGCTGAAGATGTATCAGACGCACGTCGTGCGGTTGAAGTGGCGTTAGGCGAGTTAGATCGTACTTTTGGTGATGTGTATGGTTCTCCAGCAGGACATCTTGAATTTCAATATACCTCGCGTGCAAGCTATGCATTAAATAAAGCATTTGGTGCGCCAATTGGTAAATCATTTGGGATTACCGTAGGTTGCCCAGCTTCTATTGGTGTGGTTATTGCTGATGTGGCAGCAAAAGCAGCGGTAGTTGATGCGGTAGGTTATGCAAGCCCAGCAAGTGGCACGTCATTCAGTAATGAAGTGATTTTCACTTTCTCAGGTGATTCAGGCGCGGTACGTCAATCTGTGATTGCTGCACGTGAAGTAGGATTGAAACTACTTGCGACGCTTGATCCTGCTGAACTTAAATCAGCAACAACCCCTTATATCTAACCGAAACAGTAACAATGGGGATCAGTAATGAACGATTCAGAAATTAGTCAAGCGGTTCAAGCGGTGCTGAGTCAGTATAGTTCTGCACCTGCGAGCAAACCAGCAGTTGAAGCGGTGAGCCAGCCGAAGTTACCAGTGGCGGAGGAAAAGCCGTCTGATCTTGTTAGTCAAATTGTTGCACAATGTTTTGCAAAAAAATCGGAGAATCCGACCGGTTGTAATGCTCCAGTAAGCTCATTTAGTGGCACAACAGGTATTTTTGCGGATATGAACGAGGCTGTTGAGGCAGCTTATATTGCCCAACGTCAATTTGCATTGTGTTCAATGAAAGATCGTCAAACCTTTATCGATGGTATTCGTGAGGTTTTCTTGCAACAGCATATTTTGGAAGAGATTTCTAGAATGGCTGTGGAAGAAACAGGAATGGGGTGCTATGAACATAAGATTATGAAAAATCGTGTCGCAGCAACCAAAACTCCAGGTATTGAAGATCTCACCACACAAGCTTGCAGTGGCGATAGTGGTTTAACTATTGTGGAGCTTTCTGCTTACGGGGTCATTGGCTCTATCACGCCAACGACCAACCCAACCGAAACCATAATCTGTAATTCGATTGGAATGCTAGCCGCAGGAAACTCTGTAGTATTCAGTCCGCACCCACGTTCTAAAAATGTGTCGTTGTTAGCTGTGAGATATATCAACGAAAAATTAGCTGAACTCGGTGCGCCAGCCAACCTCGTTGTTACTGTTGATCAACCGTCAATTGAAAATACCAATATCTTAATCAAACACCCGAAAGTCAAAATGCTTGTGGCAACGGGGGGCCCTGCTATTGTACATTCTGTGATGTCAACAGGCAAAAAAGCCATTGGTGCAGGAGCAGGTAATCCGCCTGTGGTGGTTGATGAAACGGCAAATATTGAAAAAGCAGCGAAAGACATTGTGAACGGCTGTAGCTTTGATAATAACTTGCCGTGTATCGCTGAAAAAGAGTTAATTGTGGTCGATGAAGTTGCCGATTATTTGGTTCATTGTATGAAACAAAATGGTGCTTATCTACTCAGTGATCTAACTCAAATCCAGCGTTTACAAGAGTTGGTCTTAAATGCAAAACAGACTGGCCCAAATACCGCTTGTGTGGGTAAAAGCGCAGTTTATCTACTTGCACAAATTGGGATTGAAGTTTCCGCTGAGATCAAAGTGATCTTAATTGAAACCGACCGCAATCACCCGTTTGTTGTCCACGAATTAATGATGCCGATTCTACCGCTTATTCGCGTGAAAAACGTTGATGAAGCGATTGATCTTGCTGTTGAAGTTGAACACGGTAATCGCCACACCGCGATTATGCACTCAACGAATGTGGCGAAATTAACCAAAATGGCGAAATTAATTCAAACCACAATTTTTGTGAAAAATGGACCGTCGTATGCAGGTATTGGTGTAGGCGGTGAAGGTTTTACTACCTTTACAATCGCAGGCCCGACTGGTGAAGGGTTAACATCTGCCAAATCTTTTGCAAGACAGCGTCGCTGTACGATGGTTGAGTCTTTAAATACACGTTAAAGACAGGGGCATAACTATGAAGAAACGCATTATTAACGGACCAACCCCCGAAGTGATGACGATGATGAAACGTCATATGTCGAGTGATGGACGTGCCAGATTGGGAGACTCCGCTGTGGCTTCAGTGGGCTTAATAATGGTTTCGATTCCTGAACTTTATTTTTATGCCGATTTAGCCAGTAAAAGTTCAAATGTCATTGTGGCGGAAGTGTTTGGTGGTTGTCCGCAACACATTACCACGCTTGCTATTCTAGGCGAGGTGTCCGCCGTACGCATTGCCATTGAAGCCATTGAAGAAGCAGAACGAGCCGAGAAAGAGGTTCAAGGTTTGTTCTAAACAGAGCAGTCAATTTTAAAATCAGGCACTTTGGGTTGTGACGAGTGCCAATAACGAATCAAACTATAGGAGTAACATACTATGATCGAAAAAGGTTTCTCTAATCCAACTCCACGTGTGGTGAAATTAAAAAATCAGATCATTAACGCCAAACCTTATGTAGAATCTGAACGTGCGGTTTTAGCAACTGAAGCCTACAAAGAAACCGAAGGCTTACCTGCTATTTTACGCCGTGCGAAAGTGGCTGAAAAAATCTTTAACAATCTGCCTGTCACAATCCGTGATGACGAGTTAGTGGTTGGGGCAATTACCAAAAATCCACGCTCAACTGAAATTTGTCCAGAGTTCTCTTATGACTGGGTGGAAAAAGAATTCGATACAATGGAGCATCGCTTAGCGGATCCATTTATTATCACAAAAGAGACCGCTCACGAGCTACACGAAGCCTTTAAATATTGGCCTGGTCGCACTACTAGCGCTTTAGCTGACTCTTATATGTCCCAAGAAGCAAAAGACTGTATTGCTAATAGCGTATTTACCGTGGGTAACTACTTCTATGGTGGTGTAGGACACGTTTCTGTTGATTACGGCAAAATCTTACGTATCGGTTTCCAAGGTATTATTGATGAAGTTACTGCAGCATTAGCAAAATTAGATCGCCAAGATCCAAGTTTCATCAAAAAAGAACAATTCTATAAAGCGGTTATCATCAGCTACCGTGCCGCAATCAACTTTGCACATCGTTATGCTGCTCACGCGGAAGAATTAGCCGCTCGCGAAAGCAACCCAACTCGCCGTGCAGAATTATTACAAATTGCGAAAAACTGCCGTCGTGTACCAGAGCAAGGTGCAACAAACTTCTGGGAAGCTTGCCAAGCATTCTGGTTTATTCACTGCTTATTACAAATCGAATCAAGTGGCCACTCAATTTCACCAGGACGCTTCGACCAATATATGTACCCATATTTCAAAATGGATACAGGTATCTCAAAAGAGTTCGCGCAAGAATTAGTAGATTGTTGTTGGATCAAACTAAACGATATCAACAAAACACGTGATGAAGTTTCTGCACAAGCCTTCGCAGGTTATGCGGTATTCCAAAACTTATGTGTGGGCGGTCAAACCGAAGATGGTTTAGATGCAACTAATGAATTAAGTTATATGTGTATGGAAGCAACAGCTCACGTTCGCTTACCACAGCCATCATTCTCAATTCGTGTATGGCAAGGCACACCAGAAGAGTTCCTATATCGTGCTTGCGAAGTGGTGCGTTTAGGTTTAGGTGTACCAGCAATGTATAACGATGAAGTGATTATTCCTGCTTTACAAAACCGCGGTGTTTCACTTAAAGATGCTCGTGATTACTGTATTATCGGCTGTGTTGAACCACAAGCGCCACACCGCACTGAAGGATGGCACGATGCAGCATTCTTCAACGTGGCGAAAGTGTTAGATATTACACTCAATAATGGTCAGGTAAACGGCAAACAGCTCGGCCCTGTTACTGGCGATTTAACCTCATTCCGCAATATCGAAGATTTCTTCCGCGCGTTCGAAACACAAATTGCATTCTTCGTTCGTAACCTTGTTGAAGCTTGTAACTGTGTGGATATTGCTCACGGTGAACGTTGCCCATTACCGTTCCTTTCAGCAATGGTTGATGACTGTATCGGTCGTGGTAAATCATTACAAGAAGGTGGGGCAATTTATAACTTCACAGGTCCGCAAGCATTTGGTGTAGCGGATACAGGTGACTCAGTTTATGCAATTCAAAAACAAGTCTTTGAAGATGGCAAAGTGAGCCTTTCTGAATTAAAAGCCGCATTACAAGCAAACTTCGGTTATCCAGTAGGTGGTTGCGCACACTCTGTTGCGAAAACATCATTAACAGAACAAGAAGTTTATGAGGTGGTACAACGTGTTATGGCACAAAATAGTGGCCTAGATGCAGCTGCAATCAAAAATGAAGTTTACCGAGCTTTATCGGCAAATAGTGCACCAGTGGCAACAGGCGGTAATGCACGTTTCCAAGAAATTAAACGTATTCTTGAAAGCACCCCTTGTTTCGGTAACGATATTGACGATGTGGACTTAGTTGCTCGTCGCTGTGCGTTGGTTTACTGTAAAGAAGTTGAGAAATATACCAACCCTCGTGGTGGCCAATTCCAAGCAGGTATCTACCCAGTATCAGCGAACGTGTTATTCGGTAAAGATGTAGGCGCATTGCCTGATGGTCGTTTAGCGAAAGAGCCTCTTGCAGATGGTGTATCACCTCGTCAAGGTATGGATAAATTAGGTCCAACAGCAGCTGCAAATTCAGTAGCGAAATTAGACCACTTTATCGCATCAAATGGTACGCTCTACAACCAAAAATTCTTACCATCATCACTTGCAGGTGAAAATGGTTTAAGAAACTTCGGCGGTATGGTGCGTTCATACTTCGACCGCAAAGGTATGCACGTTCAATTCAACGTAATCGACCGTGAAACCTTACTCAAAGCGCAACAAAATCCTGAACAATATCAAGATCTTGTTGTTCGTGTAGCAGGCTATAGCGCACAATTTGTGGTACTTGCGAAAGAAGTTCAAGACGACATTATTAGCCGTACAGAACAACAATGGCAATAGCTTATTGAATTACGGGGCACATTGCCCCGTTGTAGGGACGCAAATTTGCGTCCCCACATTTCTTCATATTTTGTGGGAGATGTAAATGGAAGACATAAAATACGATACCGAAGGCGTGATTTTCAATATTCAACGCTATTCTCTGCACGATGGACCGGGTATCCGAACCATTCCTTTCTTTAAAGGCTGCCCTTTACGCTGTAAATGGTGTAGCAATCCAGAATCTCAACGTCTTCAACCTGAAATTATGTTCCAAGACAGCAACTGTGTACATTGTGGTAAATGTGCTGAAGTATGTCATTTTGGAGCTATTTCATTTGATCGCCCTTATATCGTCGATAAAGATCGCTGTGTAGGTTGTGGTGCCTGTGCTGAAGTTTGCCCAACGGCAGCCCTTGTACAAAAAGGTAAACGTGTAACTGTATGGCAAGTGATTCAAGAATTACAAAAAGATGAAAGTGTTTATCGCCGTTCTGGTGGCGGTATTACGTTATCGGGTGGCGAAGCATTATCACAACCTGAATTTGCCCGAGAACTACTCAAAGCCTGTAAATCCAAAGGTTGGCATACGGCAATCGAAACTACAGGGTTAGCGCCAAAACAAGTTATTGATGACATATTTCCATTTATTGATTTAGCGTTGGTCGATATTAAAGCGATAAATCCGCATACTCATAAAGATGCAACAGGCGTTGATAACCGACAAATTTTAGAAAATGTGATACGGATCTCATATATAACCAAAACCATTGTTCGTATCCCTGTTATAATGGGCGTTAATGACGATGTGCAATCCATTCAAGCAATTGCAAACTTCACAAAATTAATGCACAACGTCACAGAAATTCATCTATTGCCTTATCATAATTACGGTGAAAATAAATATGCGTTGCTAGGGCTAATTTACCCAATGAAAGGCTTACCTAACTCAATGCCAACGGACACAATGGAAATGTTAAAAGCAGAAGTTGAACGTTTAGGCATCAAATGTCAGATAGGAGGGTAATGCTGATAGAGGAGTGAAAATGGAGCACAAATTTCACATTAGTGAATTACTTGATGTTAAACAGCTAGAAACCATTCAGCACAATTTCAGTAAAGCAATGGGCGTTGCCTTGGTTGTTGTGGATAACGAAGGAATCCCTGTTATTGAGCCGAGTGGTTTTTGTGATTTCTGTCGTCTTGCTAGAGAAAATCCTAAATTTGCCGATAAATGTTTTCAATGTGATAACGCAGGTGGACGAGCGGCAATGTCAGCAAATAAGCCTGTTGTATATCGCTGTAGCTGTGGTTTTGTGGAATTTGCTGTACCGCTAATTGTACACGGTCAATATCTCGGTGCCTTTATTTCAGGGCAAGTGCGTGTTGAGCAAGATAAAGAGCAAGTGATTCCATTTATTCTTGATTATTCCGAAAATTGGAAAAATAACCCAAATCTTCTTAAAGCCTATCAAGCGGTCAATCGTATCACGTATGAAAAATTTGAAGCCGCTGCTCACTTACTCTTTAATGTAACCAAATCTCTAGCCGAACAAAATTATCTCAATACGATTCAAAAAGAACTTCACGCCCAAAGTATTAAATTAGAAACTGAACTGCGCACTCGTGCCGAATTAGAAAAAGCTCTCAGTGATGCTGAATATAAAGCCCTTTCCTACCAGATTAATCCTCACTTTTTATTTAATGTATTAAATACCATCAGCCGATTAGCCTTTTTAGAAGATGCCAAACAGACCGAAGATATTGTGCATAATTTTTCCGATATGATGCGTTATATTTTAAAGAAAAGTGATCGAAAACTGATTACGGTGGGTAGTGAATTAAATTCCATAGAAAGTTATTTCTCAATTCAATCATTACGAATGCAAGATCGATTTGCTTATCAAATTAAAATTGATTCAAAATATTTAGATATTGAATGTCCATTTTTAATTTTGCAACCATTGATTGAAAACTTTTTTAAATATGTAGTTGAACCACGTGAAAAAGGCAGTTTTATTAAGATCAAAGCCTATGATAATCAAAAAGATCTATTTATTGATATTATCGATAATGGCAATGGTATTTCGCCGACAGAAATAGCTAAAGTTTATGCCGAATCACTCGATGAAAATAATCAAAAAACAAGTTTGGGGTTAAGAAATATTCACCGCCGTTTACAACTTTCTTTTGGTAACGAATATGGTTTAACCATTCAAAGCCAAAATAAACAAGGTTGTGGCAGTTTAATTACGATAAAAATACCAATGAATAAACATTAAGGGAGCAGGAATAATATGTATCATATCTTAATCGTTGAAGATGAAGCTATCGAGCTTGCTGTCTTAAAAAAAGTAATCAGTAACTCAATTGAAGGCGCTGAAATTTTTACAGCAAATACAGGGCGAGAAGCGGTTGAATGGATAGATAAATTAACTAAAATCGATTTGATGTTAGTCGATATTAATATTCCCTTGCCAAATGGTTTAGAAGTCATTCGTTATTTAAGGGAAAAATCAAAAGAAACTAAAATTTTAGTGATTACAGCCAATGATGATATTGATATGGCGCGTAATATGTTTAGTTTAAAAGTCGATGACTATTTATTAAAACCGGTAAAAACCCAAGATTTAGTCGAATGTGTAAAACGAACACTCTCTTTTGATGAAGAAAAAGAACTTACTTTAAAACAAGATAAAGCGTTATTATTAAATTATTTAGAAAATTTTGAATATAGTTTATGGGCAGAATATTTAATTGATGATCTACTAAAAGAACGATCAAGCGGTCACTTAGTCGATCTTTTTTACCAAATTATTCAACATAAAGAACTATCGATTCCTTATTTTTCAAAAAATAAGCAACAACTTAATTCAACGGCATATAATTGCAAAAATTTCTATAAAATTATCCGCTTGTTAATGCAAATTACCAATGATATTTTTGATCTCGCCTATAAACAAAATGACAATAAAATTGAGCCAATCAAACGTGCCCAATATTATATTGATAGACATATTTTCCAAGATGTTAATTTAGATGACGTTGCGGATAAAACCTTTATCAGTACCTGTTATCTCAGTCGATTATATAAAAAACATTTTGGTATTAGCTTTTCACAATATGTTGCGGAGCGAAAAATTGAATTAGCTAAAATATTATTACGTCATTCTGATTTACAAATAAACCAAATTGCCTTAGAACTTTCATATAATGATGTGAATTATTTCTGTCGCTTATTCAAAAAAGTGACCGAAATTACCCCATCTGATTATCGAGCAAAGTTTGAATCTGTATCATAAACATAAGGCGGGGCAATCCCGCCAATATTGTTGAGAAACGCTGACAACCGGTCTGATTTTCGGAAAATTTTGCACATTTCATTTTTCTACATCAAAAAAGTCCTGCCGAATATCAAAAAAATAGTTTTTAAGCCACGTATTATGCTCCCATCATCAAAGTCATTTGGGAGACATAAAATGAAAGCACAAAGTCTAGGATTAATTGAAGTTGTTGGATTAACCAATGCGATTGAAGCGGCTGATGCAGCAGTAAAATCAGCCAATGTTGAATTAGGCGGTTATGAAGTAACCAAAGGTGGCGGATTAGTTTTAGTTAAAGTGATGGGAGAAGTTGGAGCCGTTAAAGCTGCAGTTGAATCTGCAATTAATGCTGTAGAACGTAAAAATGGTAAAGTGTATTCCCATAAAGTGATTGCTCGTATGGGCGAAAATATCGACCAAATTGTATTTCCTAAAAAAGCTGAAAAAAAGCCTGAATCGGTGGCAACTCCACAAGCAGCTATAGCCCCAAAAGAAGAAATTGAAGTTAAGAATATTGAAGAGGCTGTTGAAGAATGTGCAAGCTGCGTCGATTTAATTACACAAGCGGAAGAAGCCGAAATTAAAGCAAAAAAACCGATTAAAGGTAAAAAATAGCATCAATCCCCAAGTAGCATTTTGATTAACTCAAAATGCTACTTGCTCTGTTTTTTGTTACTTCTTATTCGCCGCCAACATCGCCCTTAAATTGGCAATACCACTTGCCACTTTTTCGTGGCGTTGAGCTTCTGTGAGCTTCGGCTTATCTTTTTCCCATTGCAGATCATCTTGTGGAAGCTCCAACAAAAAGCGGCTTACTTCGGGATTGATAATTTCGCCATATTGACGGCGTTCTTTACAGAGTGAAAAAGTCAAAGTTTGTTGCGCACGGGTAATCCCTACATAGGCTAAACGGCGTTCTTCTTCCACATTATCTTCATCAATGCTAGTTTGATGTGGCAAAATGCCTTCTTCCATTCCGATTAAGAAAACGTGCGGAAATTCCAAGCCTTTCGATGCGTGCAGAGTCATTAATTGCACTTGATCCGCTTCATCGTCATCTTCGCCACGTTCTAGCATATCGCGAAGGGTCAAATTAGCGACTACTTGGCTTAAGGTCATTGGCGGATTAACTTCATCGCCACTCAACATTTTTTCTACCCAATCAAATAAAGTCTGCACATTACGGCTCTGCATTTCAGCCGCTTTTGGTGTTGCGGCTGTTTCATAAAGATAAGCTTCATACTGAATTTTAGCCAATAAATCGCGTACAGCTTCAAGGGGATCAGAGCGCTCCGCTTGATCGGCAATTTCCACAATCCAACGAGCAAAATCTTGTAATGCTTGGTATGGACGTGGGGTTAAACGTTGTATAAGCTCAAAATCAAAAATGGCTTCAAATAGACTAACGTGCTTTTCATTCGCCAACAAACCTAATTTCTCTAAAGTTGCGGCTCCAATCTCACGTTTGGGCGTATTTACCACACGTAAAAATGCCGCGTCATCATCTTGATTCACTACCAAACGCAGATAGCAGAGCATATCTTTAATTTCCGTTTTGGAAAAAAAAGACGTCCCCCCCGAAATCTTATAGGGAATACGGTTTTGTACTAGCAGTCTTTCTAACAAACGGGATTGATGGTTACCACGATATAACACCGCATAATCTTTATATTTGGTTTTATGTGAAAAACGGTGTGCAATTAGCTCACCCACAATGCGTTCAGCTTCGTGCTCTTCGTTTTTCGCTTCAATTACATTGAGTTTTTCGCCTTCGCCAAGCTCGGAGAACAGGCGTTTATCAAATAAGTGATCGTTATTATCAATTAGAATATTGGCGCAATGCAGAATACGCTGGCTAGAGCGATAATTTTGTTCCAATTTAATCACTTTTAATTGTGGGAAATCTTCACGCAAACGTCCCATATTTTCAGGTTTTGCGCCACGCCAAGAGTAGATCGACTGGTCATCATCGCCTACCACGGTAAAATTGCCGTGACCGCCCACTAGTAATTTAATCAGCTCATATTGGCTCGTGTTGGTATCTTGATATTCATCAACGAGCAGATAACGCACCTTATTCTGCCAACGTTCACGCGCTTCTGGGAACTGTTGGAATAACAGAGTTGGGAGCATAATTAGATCGTCAAAATCTAAAGCATTATAGGCTTTTAACTGATTTTGGTACTGCTGGTAGAAATAGGAAAAGACGCGCTCTTTATCGCTACGAGCGCGACTAATCACTTGTTCTGGCAAAAGTAGATCATTTTTCCAGTTTGAGATAGTTGAAATCAGTTGCTTGAGTAGATCCTTATCTTCGGTCACATTTTCGGGCAACAAATGCTTTAACAGCGCGATTTGATCGTGTTCGTCAAATAGCGTCATCTCTGCCTTATAGCCAAGCAATTTATATTCACGTTTAAGAATTTCAAAACCGAGAGTATGGAAAGTAGAAATCGTCAGTCCTTTGCTATTTTCTTTACCAATTGAATGCGCCACACGCTCACGCATTTCGCGTGCTGCTTTGTTGGTAAAGGTAACCGCTGCAATATGTTTCGGCGAATATCCACAGTTGGCAATAAGATGTGCGATTTTGTTAATAATCACACGAGTCTTGCCCGACCCCGCCCCTGCTAAAACCAAGCAAGCGCCATTGACATATTCCACTGCAGATTGCTGTTGAGCGTTAAGTTTCATTATTCTCCTTTCTGTTTTATTCTCTGATTTCAAGCGGGTAGATTATAGTGATTTTTTGCAAAATTTTAAGATTCCCGACAAATTCTAAGTGTCTCTTTAATTAATCTTAATGCAATAGTTCCTTCTGGCGGTAGCTCTGGGAGTGGTTCATCGCAATCGAACCATTTTGCGTCAAAAATTTCTTCTTCCTGCAAACTAATTTCACCACTTTCATAATCAGCTAAAAAGCCTAACATCAGTGAATTTGGAAATGCCCACGGCTGACTGCCAAAATAGCGGATGTTTTTGATTTTAATACCGCTTTCTTCAAAAACTTCTCTTTCAACGGTTTTCTCTATCGGTTCGCCCACTTCCACAAAGCCTGCTAAAGTTGTATAGATAGTGCCTTTATGACGTAAATGGTTGGCTAATAGAATTTTTCTGCCACGACGCACCGCCACAATAATTGATGGGCTAATTGTTGGATAAATACGATTTCCGCAATTTGAACAATGTAGTGCAAGCTCGTTGGTCGCCAGTTCAAAAGGATTCGCACACTTGCCACAAAATTTATGCGTTGCAAAAAAATGGTTTAAAGTGACCGCTTTATGCATTAATAAACGAAGCTTTTCTTCGCGGAAAAGTTGTGAGCGTAGGTTTACAAAATCGCCCAGCGATTCTTGAGAATTAGCTTGCGCCAAATAGACGGGAGATTGCTGATATTCGCCTATTTTTAATATTGAGTGCTGATTTAAATTAAATTGCTCTGCCGTTCCAAAAGGAATTTCATTGTTTACTAAGCAAATTTCAAAATCTCTCACTAAAATCCAGTAAGCATTTTCTGTTTTCATAATGGTTTCCAAAAGTCAATTTAAGGCGAATTATAAAATAAATTGCAGATTTTCGCTTTTTTCTTTTGGCTATTTTTAGAATAGCCGTTAGAATACGCAAACGTTTGCGTAATTTTTTGAGGAATTTGTGATGAATGTATTAATTATTGGAAATGGCGGCCGTGAGCACGCGTTAGCTTGGAAAGTGCGTCAATCGCCATTAGTTGAGCGTGTGTTTGTGGCACCAGGTAATGCAGGGACAGCAACGGAACAAGGCATTGAGAATGTAGCGATTTCAGCAACCGATGTTGCGGGTTTAGTGGATTTTGCGAAATTAAATCAAATTGGTTTAACCATTGTTGGCCCAGAAGCGCCATTAGTGATTGGGGTTGTTGATGCTTTCCGTGCAGCAGGTTTAAAAATTTTTGGCCCAACTCAAGCTGCCGCACAGCTGGAAGGCTCAAAAGCCTTTACTAAAGATTTCTTAGCTCGTCATAAAATTCCAACGGCGGAATATCAAAACTTTACTGAAATTGAGCCTGCTTTGGCTTATTTACGTGAAAAAGGCGCACCGATTGTGATTAAAGCCGATGGTTTGGCGGCTGGTAAAGGCGTAATTGTCGCAATGACCTTAGAAGAAGCCGAAGAAGCGGTAAAAGATATGCTTTCAGGTAATGCTTTTGGCGAAGCAGGAAGCCGAGTAGTTATCGAAGAGTTTTTAGATGGCGAAGAAGCGAGTTTTATCGTGATGGTTGATGGCGAAAATGTTGAGCCGATGGCAACTAGCCAAGATCATAAACGCGTTGGCGAAGGCGATAAAGGCTTAAATACCGGCGGTATGGGCGCTTATTCTCCCGCACCTGTGGTAACTGCTGAAATTCATCAGCGTGTAATGGATGAAATTATTTATCCTACGGTGCGCGGCATGGCGGCAGAAAACAATGTTTATACTGGTTTCTTATACGCAGGCTTAATGATTATGCCAAATGGCCAGCCTAAAGTTATTGAATTTAACTGCCGTTTTGGTGATCCTGAAACGCAACCGATTATGATGCGTTTAGAATCGGATTTAGTTGAGCTTTGTTTGAAAGCTTGTGATGGCAAACTTAACGAGATTCAATCAAAATGGTGTGAGCAAGTAGCATTAGGTATTGTTTTAGCGGCGGAAGGCTATCCTGCTGATTATCGCAAAGGCGATGAAATTAGCGGAATCCCAACAAAATCAGATAAGAATCAAAAAGTGTTCCTTGCCGGCGTTGATTTGAAAGATGGGAAATTGCTTACAAATGGCGGACGCGTGCTGTGTGCAACGGCTTTAGGTAATAGTGTATTTGAAGCGCAACAACAGGCGCTAAATCTAGCCGAGCAGATTAACTGGACTGGCAGATTCTACCGCCGAGATATCGGCTGGCGAGCGGTTGTGAGAGAGCAAAATAAGTAGGCGCAATTAGATAACATAGGTCGGGCATAAATGCCCGACCTACATTTTTATGCCAACCCAATAAAAAACGCCAATAAAAACGGCACAGCTAAATTGATAATAAAACCAAAGCTAATTGCAAGTGGCACCACTTGAATCCCCCCTGATTTTTGAATAATCGGCAAGGTGCAATCTAATGCTGTTGCGCCCCCTAAACCAACGGCGGTTGAAGGGAATAAACGCATAAAAAATGGAATACTGAATAAGCAGAAAATTTCACGAGATAAATCGTTAAAGAATGCGATACTGCCGTAAACAGGTCCCCAAGCGTCATTAACTAATACGCTAGAAAGAGAATACCAACCAAAGCCCGATGATAAAGTTAAAGCGTGCATTAAAGGCAAATCTAATAGATAAGCGCTAATCACACCGCCAATCAGACCGCTTGCAATAAATACCAATGATGTCAAAATCCCACGACGATTTAAAAACACTTCACGAATTGGAATCCCGCTATTTCTTAGCTGAATCCCAATGCAGAAAATCATTACAACCAATACATAAGTACTTGAATGAAGTGGGAAATCCAAAATACCTTTGCTTATATAACCGAATATCGCTCCAGCAAACACCGTCGCACAAAGAATCAGAGAGTCCATAATCTGCTTCCAACGGGAAGGTAACTCTGCTTCTGACACTTTTTCTCTTTGCATAGGATAAAGTTTATCGAAAATCACAAGGCTAACGATATTTGTGCTATGTAGGATCACACTTAATCCAAATGCGATAGCACCGATTTGCGGTAATTTTTGGGTTAAATCGTCTAATTGCCCGAGTGAAATCCCCATAATTAATAAGATCAAATATAAACAGACCGTTGTAATGCGGTTTGTCCAACCCATTATGGTTTGATTAGTTACCACAAATAAATAACCGAGAAAAAGCGGTACAAAGGCGATCATTAAACCGTAGATCATTATTTTTATTCTCCTTTTTATTAAACCGCCAATTTTAACGACTCTAAAGCAAAATAAAACTATTATTTTTATTGGTTTTATATACAGTTATTTGCTACACTACAACCGGCCAGTTTTAGGAAATATTTTGCAATGCAAACTTTACGAAAAATTATTCATATTGATATGGACTGTTTCTACGCAGCGGTTGAAATGCGTGAAAATCCATCGCTAGTGGGCAACCCCGTTGCTGTGGGCGGAAGCCCTGATCAGCGTGGGGTGCTTGCGACTTGCAATTATGAAGCACGTAAATTTGGTTTGCATAGCGCAATGGCAACGGCACAAGCCTTAAAGCTTTGTCCAAATTTGGTGTTATTGCCGGTTAATATGCCGTTATACAAAAGTGTCTCGGCGCAGATTCATCAAATTTTTCGGCGCTATACGGATATTATTGAACCGCTGTCCTTAGATGAAGCCTATTTAGATGTAACGGATTGTGATAAGTGTCAAGGATCAGCGACTTGGATTGCCCAAGAGATTCGCCAAGCGATTTTTGATGAGCTCCGTTTGACTTCATCGGCAGGTGTCGCTCCTTTAAAATTCTTAGCTAAAATCGCGTCTGAGCAAAATAAACCTAATGGACAATTTGTGATTCGCCCCGATGAAGTGGCGGAGTTTGTGAAAAAATTGCCCCTTAAAAAAATTCACGGTGTGGGCAAAGTGACCAATGAAAAATTGGCGCAATTAGGTTTTCATACTTGTGAAGATATTCAAAACAGCCAACAACACTATATCTATCAACAATTTGGCAAATTCGGACAACGACTTTGGGAGTTTTGCCACGGCATTGATACGCGAAAAATTGAAGTCGATAGACCGCGTAAATCTCTGGCGGTTGAACATACCTTATTAAGTGATATTAGTGAGTTAGCCGATGCCGAACAGATTGTAGAAGAACAGTTTCATAAATTGCTGTTTCGTATTCAAAGAAATTGGGGCGATAAACCATTGAATGATTTCCGCAAGCTTGGAGTTAAGCTCAAGTTTGATGATTTTACCCAAACAACTTTAGAAAGAACGACCGATGGCATTGCGTTGGAGCGTTTTATTGAATTATTACAACAAATTTGGGAGCGAACTAACGGGCGAAAAGTGCGTCTAATTGGCGTTAGTGTCCATTTTCCTGAAGAAAAAGTTACAAAACAGTTAAATTTATGGGAATAATTGTTGTCATAATCTTGAATTTTGCGAAAAAAGCACTATTTTACTCGCTCGGCATTTTGCCGAATTAACACAATAACAATTTTTACTCTATTGGAGAAACGTCTATTATGATGAGAATTGCTCTTTTCTTAGCAACGAACTTCGCAGTAATGATCGTGCTGGGAATTATCTTAAGCGTAACAGGTATTGCAGGCAACAGCACTGGCGGTATCTTAATTATGGCGTTACTTTTCGGTTTCGCAGGCTCTTTAATTTCATTGTTCCTTTCAAAAACAATGGCGTTAAAATCAGTGGGTGCAACGGTAATCAAAACCCCAAGCAACAATGCAGAACAGTGGTTATTTGATACAGTTCAACGTCAATCACAACAAGCTGGCATTCCAATGCCGGATATTGCGATTTACCATTCAGCAGATGTAAACGCATTTGCAACAGGTGCAACCAAAAGTAATTCATTAGTGGCAGTAAGCACAGGCTTACTTAATTCAATGACTCAAGATGAAGCTGAAGCGGTTGTTGCACACGAAATTGCTCACATTGCAAACGGCGATATGGTAACAATGACCTTATTACAAGGTGTATTAAATACATTCGTAATCTTTGTTTCTCGTATGATTGCAACAGCAGTTTCAACTAACCGTAATGATGATGGCGAAGAGAGCCAAAGCACAGGCACTTACTTCTTAGTATCTATGGTACTTGAAGTTCTATTCGGTTTCTTAGCAACCATTATTGCAATGTGGTTCTCACGTTACCGCGAATTCCGTGCTGATGAAGGTTCGGCGAAATTAGTAGGTAAAGAGAAGATGATTGCGGCATTAGAACGTTTACAACGCGTTCACGAACCACAGCAGTTAGAAGGTTCGTTAAATGCAATGATGATCAACGGTTCTCGTGCTAAACAGCTATTTATGAGCCATCCGCCATTAGAAAAACGTATTGCAGCATTACGTGCATTATAATTTGCAAATTTTTTGATAAAAAAGCCCGCTTGTTAGAGCGGGTTTTTTACGTTTATAAAAGAAAATCATTAAAGCTATTATGTTCAAATTTAAACCCAAGTTCCAATAATCTTTTTGGCACAAGCGGTTGATTATCTAATAATAATTGCGAACGTTCCCCTAAAATAAGCTTTAGCATAAAAGTAGGAACAGCAAAAATTGCAGGGCGTTTTAGGCTTTGAGCTAATTGCCGATTAAATTCAACATTACGAATTGGATTTGGCGCACAAAGATTAAAAGCCCTTTGAGCTTGCGAATTTTGCAATAAAAAGAGAATCGCATTAATTTGATCTTGCAGAGAAATCCACGCCCAATGTTGTTTACCTGAACCAAGCTTTCCTGCCAAGCCTAAACGATAAAGTGGTAACATTCGCTTTAATGCTCCGCCTGATTTATCTAACACAATCCCCGTTCTAATCACACACACTCGTGTTGCTTCCGACTGCGCTTGCAGTGCCGTATCTTCCCATTTTTTACAAAGCATCGCGGCAAAATCAGAGCTACAACCGGTCTGTTCATCACAATTTTTTGCAAAATCCGCTAAATTACCGTAATAGCCTGTCGCTGAACCTGAAATAAAAGTATGGGGCGGATTATCGCTATTGTTAATTAAATCAACCAATTGTTGAGTGATAGTAATCCGACTATCAGTTAAACGCTGTTTTTGTTGAGCTGTCCAAGCTTTATCGAAAATCGGCTCGCCTGCTAGATTGATTACAACATCAAATGAATTAAGATTGTGAAAATCTGTAAGATTTTGGCAATAACTAACCGCTTGTGTGTTTGTTAAAGATTGGCGAGTGAGAATTGTAAGTTGATGATTTTGAGCAAGAAGAGCGTTGCAAAGGGCTTTACCGATAAAGCCCGTGCCGCCTGTAATCAGGATATTCATTATAGAGATGTCTCAAATAGCTCATTGATATTTTCAATCAACTCGCTGATTTTAGTCTGCTTAGTAGGGGTGATAAAAATCGTATCATCGCCGGCGATGGTGCCTAAAATCCCTTCTCCTTTACCCATTGAATCCAATAAGCGTGCAATTAATTGTGCTGCGCCAGGGCTTGTACGGACAACGATTAGCATATCATTATGGTCAATATCGACCACTAAAGTTTTTAAAGGACTTGATGTGGCGGGAACACTTAATTCGGCAGGCAATTGATATACCATTTCCATTTTTGTATTACGAGTGCGAACCGCGCCAAATTTAGAAAGCATACGTGAAACTTTGGATTGATTGATATGTTCAAAGCCCATTTCTTGTAATGCTGTCACAATTTCACTTTGTGAGCTAAATTTTTCTTCTTTTAATAATGATTTAAACGCGTCGGTTAATTCCACAAACTTTCCTTTATTCAAAAATATAAAAATCTATGCAAAATTTTTGCATTTTTATGCATAAAAATCAATCTAAAAAGATTATTTTTTTCAAAAATTTGCGCTAGATCTCAAAATTAAACTTTGCTGTTTGAAAGAGGGGGGCATTTTAACTAGAATCCGTTCACTTATCTTTTAATTTTAAATCACTCTATAAGGAGAACTTTATGAAAGTTGCAGTTTTAGGCGCAGCAGGTGGTATCGGTCAAGCATTGGCACTATTGTTAAAATTACAATTGCCAGAAGGTACAAATTTAGCATTGTATGATATTGCACCAGTAACACCAGGTGTTGCGGTAGATGTGAGTCATATTCCAACAGCTGTAAAAGCTGTAGGTTATGCAGGCGAAGATCCAACTCCTGCATTAGAAGGTGCAAACTTGGTATTAATTTCAGCAGGTGTTGCTCGTAAACCAGGTATGGATCGTTCAGATTTATTCAATATCAATGCGGGTATTGTACGTAACTTGATTGAAAAAGTAGCAGTAACTTGTCCAACAGCTTGTGTAGGTATCATTACAAACCCAGTAAATACGACAGTTGCTATCGCGGCTGAAGTACTGAAAAAAGCAGGTGTTTACGACAAACGTAAATTATTTGGTGTAACTTCTTTAGATGTTTTACGTTCAGAGACCTTTGTTGCTGAATTAAAAGGCGCTGATGTAAATAACGTTAAAGTACCTGTAATCGGTGGTCACTCTGGTGTTACAATTCTTCCATTGTTATCTCAAGCGTCTGACGAAGACAAATTAGAATTTACTGCTGAAGAAGTTGAATCATTAACTAAACGTATCCAAAATGCAGGTACAGAAGTTGTTGAAGCTAAAGCAGGTGGCGGATCTGCAACACTTTCAATGGCACAAGCGGCTGCGCGTTTTGCACGTTCAGTACTTAAAGGCTTAACCGGTGATGAAGTAGTTGAATACGCTTATGTTGAAGGTAACGGTGAGTATGCACGTTTCTTTGCACAACCAGTTCGTTTAGGTCGTAACGGTGTGGAAGAATTACTACCAATTGGTACATTAAGTGCTTACGAACAAGCTGCTGTACAAGCAATGATTCCAACTTTAAAAGCAGACATTGAATTAGGTGAAAAATTTATAAACGGTTAAACTTGTCTAACCAGTTTAAAAAATACTTGAATAAAGCCTAAATAATGTCATTATAACAAGCTGGGAATGCAATGTACGTTTCCAGCTTTTTTATTATTTTTTTCTTTTTTATTTTTCGAATTAAAATTTTCAAATATTAGGATTTAGTTATGCGAAAATCTCATTTATTCGTGGCTCTAATTGTCGCGTCCATTGGTATTGTAGCTTGCCAACAGCGCGAGCCAGTTGAAGTTGTTAAAGCACAAGATACTTCAACAATTGTACAACCTAAAGCTCCAGCGGTATCACAGCAATTACCTGATAATTTACCGGCTAACGTAACAGCAATATGTCGAGATGGCAGTTATTCAACTGCAACGGATAGCACGGCTTGCTCTGGTAATGGCGGTGTATCGAGCGTGATTAATCGCTACCATTCAGAATAGATAATAATGCTATAATAGGTGAGATGAAAATCTCACCTTTTTTATTTTTAGGGGCAATATGGATTATATTATTAATGTTACAGAGCAGAATTTAAGTGAAGTGGTAAAGGCAACTGCAGAAGTTCCAGTTGTTTTTCATTTTAGTTCACCAAAAGATCCGCGTTCTATCGAATCAGAAGCGCTATTGCGTCGTCTTTATGATGAATTTCCAAAGCAATTTTTGTTGGCATTGGTTAATTGTGAAGAGCAAATGGGGGTAGCCCAACAATTCCGAATCCAAGAAGTTCCAACCACTTATTTTTTTGCGGATGGACAGCCTGTTGACGCAATTGCAGGGTTAGTTAGCGAGCAAGAAATGCGTATCCGTTTAAGCCATATTTTGCCAAAAGAAGAAGAGCTACAATATGCGCAAGCTATCGAATTTTTGGAAGCAGAACAATATGATATGGCACTCCCTTTATTAAAATCAGCTTGGGATATAACGAATAAGAAAAATAGCGATATTGGTTTGCTTTATGCCGAAACCCACATAGTGATGAAAGATATTGAACCTGCGAAAGATATCTTGGCTCAAATTCCTATTGAAGATAGAGATAGCCGCTGGCAAGGTTTGCAAGATCAAATTAAATTACTGGAAGAAGCAGCGGATTCTCCAGAAATTCAGCATTTACAGGCTGATTACGGGCGTAACCCAACGCCAGATATTGCAGTGAAATTAGCGAACCAATTACATCAAGTAAAGCGTAATGAAGAAGCTCTTTCACTATTATTAGAGTGGTTACGTAAGGATATGACCGCGGGGAATGGCGAAGTAAAAACGCAATTTTTAGCGATTCTTTCAGCAATGGGAAATACGGATCCGTTAGTGGCGCAATATCGTCGCCAGCTATATTCCCTATTATATTAATTAATTTACAAGCGGTTAAAATTCGCGAATAATTTGCAAGATTTTTGGAGAAACAATAATGGCAACTAAACACGCAAAACTTTTAATTTTAGGCTCAGGTCCTGCAGGCTATACAGCTGCGGTTTATGCAGCTCGTGCAAATTTAAATCCTGTTTTAGTCACAGGTATGCAACAAGGTGGTCAATTAACTACCACAACTGAAATTGAGAACTGGCCCGGTGAATTTGAAGATATGACAGGCCCTGCATTAATGGAAAAAATGCAGAAACACGCAGAAAAATTTGATACAGAGATTATCTTTGATCATATTCACTCTGTTGATTTATCTAAACGTCCATTTACTCTAACTGGTGATTTTAATACTTTCACTTGCGATGCATTAATTATTGCAACAGGGGCATCAGCGAAATATTTAAGTTTAGAATCAGAAGAGAACTTTAAAGGTCGTGGCGTTTCTGCGTGTGCAACTTGCGATGGTTTCTTCTATCGTAATAAACCAGTTGCAGTCATTGGTGGCGGTAATACAGCCGTTGAAGAAGCATTATATTTAGCTAATGTAGCTTCTGAAGTGCATTTAGTACATCGCCGTGATACTTTCCGTAGTGAGAAGATTTTAATTAGTCGCTTAATGAAAAAAGTGGAAGAAGGCAAAATCATCCTTCACACCAATCACGTTTTAGATGAAGTATTAGGCGACAATATGGGGGTAACCGGTATTCGTTTAAAAGCGACAGATAGCGATGCTCAAAAAGAGTTAAAATTAGATGGTGTTTTTGTGGCGATTGGCCATTCACCAAATACTGATATTTTCAAAGATCAACTTGAATTAAATAACGGCTATATTGTGGTTAAATCAGGTTTAGAAGGCAATGCGACTGCAACTAGTGTGGCAGGTGTTTTTGCGGCAGGTGATGTGATGGATCATAACTATCGTCAAGCAATTACATCAGCTGGAACAGGTTGTATGGCAGCTCTTGATGCTGAGCGTTTTTTAGAGAGCCAAGCATAATAAAAAAGCCATTAATATTGCTATTAATGGCTTTAAATATCTCTAACAAAAACAACGTATTAGATTTTTTTCTCTAATAAAAAACAACAAATTAGAGTTTGGTACTCTCTAACAAAACAACAATTAGAGCATTGTAAGGTCTCTAATAAAAAAACAGCAATTAGATAACTTTCACATTGAGTGCTGATGCACCGCGGTCAGATTGAAGTAGTTCAAATTCTACTGAATCGCCATCTTTTAAGTTGCGATATGATTTCTCGCTAATAATTGATGAGAAGTGAACGAACACATCTTCACTACCTTGTGATGGTTGAATAAAACCAAAACCTTTAACGGGATTGAACCATTTGACGGTACCAGTTAATTTCGACATAAATTATCCTTAAAAATGTTGAAAATTGACGAAATCTATCGCCAAATGAATTAGAACATATTTTTAACTCATAGAACAATCTTAATTTAAGTAAATTTACAAATGTTGAAATTTTATCGTGGTCTAATCCCAACAATGAAGAGATAAACTATGGACGAGATATGCTAAATAAAATATAGTAGTCCCTATTTTTGATTCTTCCTTTAACTTATTATTCAAATGGAAAACACTATGTCTGAACAACAAGTACAACCAAGTACAAAAACTGCATTATCTATTAAAGAAGCTATTGCTTACTTAGTTGAGAAATTCCCACTTTGCTTTTCATCAGAAGGTGAAGCGAAGCCATTAAAAGTTGGCTTATTTCAAGATTTATCAGAAGCATTAGCAAATGATGAGAAAATGAGTAAAACAATTATTCGTCAAGCATTACGTGCTTATACAATGAGCTGGCGTTACTTACATTCTTGTAAGGATGGTGCAGTTCGTGTTGGTTTACAAGGTGAAGAAGCTGGTGTGGTTGATGCTCAACAAGCAGAGCACGCAGCACAAACATTAGCACAAGCGAAGGCTGCTTACTCAGAACGCCGTGCAGAGCAGATTAAAGAAGAACGCAAAGCGCAGCGTAAAGAGTTTTTCAAACAAAAAGCTCGTGAAGAAAATGCTAAAAAACGTACTGAAGTGAAAAAGCAAAAAGCCGCTGATGCACCGAAAGCGTCATTAGAAAGTTTAGCTGCCTTAGAAAGCAAGTTTGGTAAAGGCAAAAAATAATTATTGATGTTAGGCGAGATTTATTTCGCCACTTCATACCATTATTTTTTATGGCGGGATTGATTCCGCTCTACATATCTTAGATATATACGCTAGGAACTTTATGAAATTAAATAAATTAAGTTATTTGTTAGGACTTTGTATTGGGCTAACTTCTTTTAATGCGATGGCGGTAGAGCCAACCATTAAAGAGAGTGATCTAATCATTCCAAAAACAACGGAACAACATAGCCTTTCAACCAAACGTGTTACTGCACGTTTAACACAATCGCATTATCATAAGTTTCAGTTAAATGATGCTTTTGCTGAGAAAATCTTTGATCGTTATATCGATTGGATGGATGGGGCTCATAATACATTTTTACAATCAGATCTTGATGAAATGCGTGCTAAATACGCAACCAAACTAGATGAAGAATTGTATGAAGGTAAATTAGAAAGCGCTTTTGAAATGTATGATCTTATGACGAAACGTCGTTATGAGCGTTATAAATATGCGCTATCTTTATTAGATAAAGAGCCTGATTTAACTGGTTCTGATTCTATCGAAAATGATCGCGCTAAGGCTGCATTTCCAAAATCTACAGAAGAAGCTAACGTTCTTTGGGAACAGCGCGTAAAAAATGATGTGATCAATTTACGTTTAAAAGATAAGAAATGGCCTGAGATTCAAAAAACGTTAACGAAACGTTATAACTTGGCGATTCGTCGTTTAACGCAAATGAAAGCAGATGACATTTTACAAACGTATCTAAACTCATTTTCACGTGAAATCGATCCACATACAAGCTATCTTTCACCGCGAGCAGCTAAAGCTTTCCAAGAGAGTATGAATCTTTCTTTAGAAGGGATCGGTGCGACACTTCAAATGGAAGACGATGTAACTACGATCAAATCACTTGTTCCTGGGGCTCCGGCTGCTAGAAGCAAGAAAATCGAAGTGAATGATAAGATCGTTGGTGTTGGTCAATCTGCGGATAAAATTGAAGATGTGGTTGGCTGGCGCCTAGACGATGTCGTAGACAAAATCAAAGGTAAAAAAGGTTCTAAAGTTTACCTTGAAATTGAGCCTGCGAAAGGTGGTAAATCGAAAATCGTTACCTTAACTCGCGATAAAATTCGTTTAGAAGATAGTGCTGCGAAATTAACCGTTGAAAAAGTTGATGGTAAAAATATCGCGACTATCAAAATTCCGGGCTTCTACATCGGTTTAACTAAAGATGTTCGCAAATTATTAGATCAATTAAAAACCAAAAAAGCAGATGGTTTAATTATTGATTTACGTGAAAATGGTGGCGGTTCTTTAACAGAAGTAGTTGAATTAACAGGATTATTTATTGATTCTGGCCCAGTGGTACAGGTTAGAGATGCATTTAATCGTATTAAAGTTCACGAAGATCCAGAGAAGGGGATTCAATACGATGGCAAAGTGATGGTTATGATCAACCGACATAGTGCTTCAGCATCTGAAATTTTTGCAGCAGCGCTACAAGATTACAACCGCGCGATTATCGTTGGCCAGCAAACTTTTGGTAAAGGAACTGTACAGCAAAGCCGCTCGTTGAATTTTGTGTATGACTTGGATCAAGAGCCACTTGGTTTTATTCAATACACGATTCAAAAATTCTACCGTATCGATGGTGGAAGTACTCAGCTTAAAGGTGTTGATGCGGATATTAAATTCCCTGAAATTATTAATGCAGAGAAAACTGGCGAAAGCTTTGAAGATAACGCATTACCTTGGGATAAAATTCCGGCAGCAAGCTATAAAGAGATTGATAATGCCCGTTCTGCAGTTGATATCTTAACAGCAAAACACGCAGAGCGTATTGCGAAAGAGCCTGAATTTATTACTCTGAATGAAGATATTGCGATCCGTAAGGAACGTGATGCTCGTAAAGTGACTTCTTTGAATTTAGCTGAACGTCAAAAAGAGAATAAAGCAGATGAAGCTAAACGTTTAAATGACCTAAATGCTCGTTTTAAACGTGAAGGCAAAAAGCAATTAAAAAATATCGAACAATTACCAAAAGACTATGAAGCACCAGATTTCTTCTTGAGAGAAACTGAAAAAATGATGGTGGATTGGCTAGAATTTGATAAAAAATAGAAAGATCGTTTATAATAGCCCGATCGCCTCTCTATTGAGAGGCGATCTATTTTTAATAAAAATTAATAATTGGATCCTAACTTAATGAAAAACTATAAGTTTTTACCTTTGATTATGCTTTCGAGCGTTGCGGTAGCAGAAACCGCAAATACGACTGTTGAAACTCCCGTTGTTGAAGCTCAACCAGCTGTGGTTGCTCCAGCTCCTGTGTCTGCGCCCGTAGTGGCTACTCCTGTGGTATCTGAAGCGGCAACGCAAGTCGCTGCTCAACAAGAAACTGTTTTACCACAATTGAGCTTCGAAGCTCAGCAAGCTCGTGCGGCAGAGTTGGCTAAACAAGCTGAAAATCTTGCTCAACAAGAGCAAGAAAAACGAATTGCGGCAGAAAAATTAGCAAAAGCTCAAAATCGTATTGCACAAGAAATTGGTGCAAATAAGTTATTATTAACATCTACAGTGGCTAAAGTTTACTCTGATAGAGATTTTGCACCAATGTGGAATGATAAGTCAGCAGAAAAGATTTTCTTAAAAGAGTATGCGGCTTTTGTTGCAAGTGGTATTTCTACAAAATCAGCGACTGCTTTACGCCAAGTGTTAAACAGCGATGGTTTAGCTCGTGATATTTTATTAACAGATGCATTCTTAGACTATTTGTACTACAACAAAAATGTAGGTCGTAATGCAAATGAGTGGTTATACAATTTAGGTTCTTATAATACAAAAGCACCTGATAGCAGCCATATTACGGCTTGGACTCGAGCTGTAAAAGCTGGGTCTGCAGGTCAATATGTATCTAATTTAGTGCCACGTAACCACATTTACCAAGAAACTTTAGAGCGTTTATTCTCTATGTCGCCAAATTCATCAACAGGTGGAACAGCAAAAGCGGCTAAAGGTAAAAATGCGAAAGGTACAGATAAATCTCAAGCTTCATCTGGTGGTTCTACAAGTTTCACTAAATTAGCATTAAATGCACAACGCTTACGTTTAATTCCTAGCTTTAATAATGGTCTCTTTGTAAATATTCCAAGCTACCAGTTATATTATTTCCGCGATGGTAAATTAACTTTACAATCTAAAGTGATCGTTGGTCGTGATGATCGTCGTACACCAGTAATGTACAGCAAGCTGAGCAATGTGGTTGTGAATCCACCTTGGCACGTACCTGCAAGTATTAAAAATAAAGATTTAGTACCGAAAATGGCTAGAGACCCAGGCTATGTAGATCGTGCTGGTTATGAAATTTTTGATGGCAAAGGTAATAAAGTTAACCCGCGTAGTATTAATTGGTCTGCGTACGTTGGAAAAAATAACTTCCCTTATCATATTCGCCAAAAAGCCGGTGATGATAGTGCATTAGGTCGTTATAAATTTAATATGCCAAGTTCAGATGCTATTTTCTTACACGATACTCCAAATCGTGGTTTATTTGGTAAATCTGATCGTGCTTTAAGCTCAGGCTGTATCCGTGTTGAAAAATCTGATGAGTTAGCAACCATTTTACTAAAAGAAGCTGGTTGGGCTGAAAGTAAAAAACAAAGTGTATTGGCAAGTAAGAAAACGACATCTGCGCCAATTCGTTCGGATAACCCAGTTTATCTTTACTATGTAACGTCTTGGGTTGAAGGTGGCAAAGTGCACAATTTACCTGACATTTATGGCTTCGATAAGAATTTACCAAAAGTGTCATTAGATTGGGCTAAAGTAAAAAATGTAATCTAATTCACAATACTATACAATTCCGAGAAATTATTTTACAATTTCTCGGAACTTTTCTTTTATGGATCCCTCTAAGGGAAACCAATGAATGATTTATCTTCAGTAAAATGGACAATATTGACGATAGATCATTATAAAATAATGAGGAAAAACCAAAATTATGAATAATACTAATTTATCTCGCCGTAAGTGGCTTTCATTAGGCGGTATTATGTTGGGGGCAAGTTTTTTGCCAAATATCGCTTCTGCAATTGTTTCTACTCCAAGACCAATGACATTACGTATTCGTAGTGTAAATACGGGAGAGTATTTAGAAGCTCCTTATAGTGCTGGTGGTTTTGGTTCATCTACATTAGGTAGATTAAACCAAATTATGCGTGACCGTCATACAAACCAAGTGCGCCGTATTGATCCTCGTCTATTTTTAAAAATGACGCAGATCCAATCTCGTTTAGGTATGCGTAATTCTGAGATCCAATTGTTAAGTGGTTATCGCTCCGCTCAAACAAATGCTCGTCTACGTAGCCGTAGCCGTGGTGTAGCAAGTAATAGTTACCATATTCAAGGGATGGCTATGGACTTCTATATTCAAGGTGTTCCATTAGCTAGAATTAAATCGGCGGCAGAAAGCCTGAATAATGGTGGTGTCGGTTATTATCCACGTAGTCATTTCGTTCACGTGGACACTGGTCCTGCTCGTACTTGGCGTGGTTAGACAAGCGGTCGTTTTTTATGTTTAATTTGCAAATTATCCCAGTAAGTGCTTTTCAGCAAAATTGTAGTATTATTTGGGATAACGATAAAAATGCAGCAATTATTGATGCTGGTGGCGATGCTCAAAAGATTATTGAATTTGTTGAGAAGAATGATCTGAAAGTTGAAAAGCTGTTGATCACTCACGGTCATTTAGATCATATAATGGCTGTAGAAGAGATCAAAAATCACTTTGGCGTAGAAGTGATTGGTTCTCATCAAGCAGATCAGCCACTATTTGAAAACCTTGCCGAAATTTGCCGTAATTATGGTTTGCCTGAAGTATCGGGATTTTTGCCTGATCAATGGTTAAATGAAGGTGATAGCGTTCAAGTAGGAAGTTTAACCTTTGACATTCGCCACTTACCAGGGCACGCACCTGGTCATATAGGCTTCTTTAATTTTGAGAATAAGATTGCCTTTACTGGTGATGTTCTTTTCAAAGATAGCATTGGGCGAACAGATTTGTATATGGGGAATTTTGACCAATTAATTGGCACAATTCGAGCCAAACTTTTTGATCTTGATGATGATTTTATCATTATTTCAGGACACGGCCCACATACAACAGTGGGACGTGAAAAGCAGAAAAATCCTTTTTTGAAGTAAAAATTTATTATGACTAAGCTTAAACATTTATTTGCTGTAGCGGTGGTTACGCTGTTAACTGCTTGCTCTTCAGCAATTGACCCTGAAACTGGAGTTCGTAAAGATCCTTTAGAAGGCTTTAACCGAGCAATGTGGAAGGTGAACTATGAATATCTTGATCCTTATGTGCTAGAACCAGTAGCAAAAGGTTGGAAGGAGTATGTACCAAGCCCAGTGAAAACAGGTTTAATTAACTTCACCAATAACCTTGATGAGCCTGCAAGTTTTGTGAATCGCTTATTAGAAGGTGAAGGTCAAAAAGCAATGGTTCACTTTACGCGTTTCTGGTTTAACACGGTATTTGGTTTAGGTGGCTTAATCGATTTCGCTAGTATGACCAATGATCTTAAATTAGATAATGGTCGTCGTGAATTTGGCCACACTCTTGGTAAATATGATGTGCCAACAGGCCCTTATGTGATGTTGCCAGCTTACGGTGCTGCAACACCTCGCCAAGATATTGGTGGCTTAGTAGATACAGCTTATCCAGTACTTTCTTACTTAGCGACGCCTTGGTCTTTAGCCAAAGGTGCCGTTCAAGGTATTGATAAGCGAGCAGCGTTAATTGGTAAAGATGAATTACTTAAACAAGCGGATGATCCTTATATTATGTTCCGTGAAGCTTATTTCCAGAACTTAGACTATAAAGTGAAGGATGGTAAAGTAGGTGCAGTACAAGAGACTCTATCTGAAGAAGATCTGAAAGGGATCGATTAATTCTATACAGTAAAGGGGGCGGATATTATCCGCCCCCTTTGTGTTACTTACTTAAAATTTGTCTTACTCTTTCCAAATCTTCAGCTGTATCCACGCCCACTTCAGGCGCTTGTTTTGCTAGTTCCAAATGGATTTTTTCACCATACCATAAAGCACGTAGTTGTTCTAAAGATTCTAACTGCTCTAATTTAGTAGGTTCCCAAGCGACATACTGTTTCACAAAGCCTGCACGGTAAGCATAGATACCGATATGACGTAGATAGTTTTGGCTTGCCACAAACGTATCATCACAAGTTGCAAAATAGTCACGTCCATAAGGAATTGGCGCACGAGAGAAGTAGAGAGCAATACCATTTTTATCCGTTAAGGTTTTTACTACATTAGGATTAAACAGCTCTTCTTTAGTTGCCAATTTCACTGCTAGAGTGGCCATATTTACTTGATGGCGATCTAAATTTTCAGCCACTTGTGCCACAATTACAGGTGGAATTAATGGCTCATCACCTTGAATATTCACAATAATTTCATCATCAGCGATAGCCATTTTTTCGATAACTTCTGCTAAACGCTCTGTACCTGAATTGTGTTTATCCGAAGTTAGACACACTTCACCACCAAAACCTTTAACTACAGCTTCGATTTCAGGATGATCCGTTGCAACAATTACACGAGAAGCACCCGCTTGTTGTGCTTTTTCCCAAACGTGCTGAATCATTGGTTTGCCGACAATATCTAACAAGGGCTTACGCGGTAAACGTGTTGATGCATAGCGAGCAGGGATAATAACGGTAAATTTCATAAGTTATCCTTAAATTTTTGAGATGTTAAATTGAGCTAAATCGATTTTATCAGGTGTGCCATAGAATGAGCATAATGCTTTACGAAGTTGCTCAGCACGCTTTGGCAGATAACCACGATCCGCATAAATTTTTACTTGATCATAAACGGCTTGCTTGAATGCAGAGTTATCGCCTGCATTGCCAGTTAAATTATCTGCACTTGCAAAATAGCGGAAGTTTGCTGCTGTTGCGAGAACCCACTCAATTGCTTGTGGTTTCACTTCCACACTTTCAAATTCACGTTGGCGTTCTTCTGATCTGCCATCAGGTTCATACCAGTAGCCAAAATCTTCTAATTTACGGCGTTCTGCACCTGCCACTAACCAGTGTGAAATTTCGTGTAAGGCGCTACTATAAAAGCCGTGGGCAAATAAAATCACATTATATGGACGCTCGCTAGGCACACCATCTTCATCTAAAAATTCAGGCAGGTAGATTGGATAATCTTCGCCTTTTTCTAAACGAGTATTATATTCTTCGGCAAAGCATTCATCAAAAATACGGATAATATCTTCGATTTTATGTTGTTCTTGATTCATTTATTTTCCTTATCGAATGTAAGAAACAAAATCACCAATTTCTTCAGTTTGGCTTGCGGTTGTGATCTCTGTTCCATCTTGTGGTGAGCCAATCAGTACTAAAGCTACAATTTTATCAAATTCACGACAGCCAAAAGCTTCACGTAATGCAGAGCCGTTAACCCATTTATTACTGATCCAACAGGTTTCAAAACCCTGTGCATTAGCCGCAAGTTGCATTGCATAAGTGGCACAGCCCGCTGTTAGCATTTGCTCCCAAGCGGGTACTTTTGCAATATCTTTTGCAATTTTTGCGACTACGCCGATTACCATTGGCGCACGTTGACTAAGTTTGTGTGCTTTTGCAATGCCTTCGTCACCTAAATCTTGTTCTTTAGCGGCTTGCTCTAAATAACCACGGTATTTTTCCATACCAGACTGTTCGATGACTACAAAATGATAAGGTTTTAAACGGCCGTGATCGGGAGCGCGTAAACCAGCTTTTAAAATAGCGTCTAATTGTTGCTGATTCGGCACATTTGCACCAAATTTTTTAGTTGAACGGCGATGTTGTAATAGATCTAAAGCGTTCATAAAAATCCTTTGAAATAAAATAGATAAAAACTGTGAAAGAATAGCATATTTTGTTAATTTCTGCCCTGTTTTGTGGTAGTTTAGGCGCCAATTTTTACCTATTAGAGAAATCTTTATGATGAATATATTGAAAGGCATTTATCGCATATTCCGTTGTGTGCGTGAATTTGTGGTAAGCCTATTTTTTATTTTATTTGTGATGATCTGCTTTGCAATCGTCTCTTTATCTAGTTCGGACAATAAATCGAAGAAAGAACCAGAAGTTTTTGATAGTGGTGCTTTAGTTATTGAATTAGATGGCTATCTTGCAGATAACAGTGATGAATTTGGTGATTTTCGTCGTTTACTCCAGTCAGAATTGAGTGGTAGTGATGAGCCAATGAAAATTTCAACTTTTGATGTTGTGCGTGGTATTAAAAAGGCACAAAACGATGATCGTATTAAGGGATTAGTTCTTGATCTTGGTAACTTCCGTGGAGCTGATCTGCCTTCTCTTAAATTTGTTGGGCAGGCGATTAAAGACTTTAAAAACTCGGGCAAAGAAGTTGTGGCGATTGGTAGCTACTATTCGCAATCACAATATTACCTAGCGAGCTTTGCCGATCAGATTTATCTAAATAGTTCAGGCTTTGTAGAGTTGAAAGGATTGAGTTATTCAAATCTCTATTTCAAATCAATGTTTGATAAGATTGAAGCCGTACCGCATATTTTCCGAGTAGGAACTTATAAATCAGCGGTTGAGCCATTTATCCGTAATGATATGTCGCCAGAAGCAAAAGATAATGCGCAGTTATGGTTAGGCCAAATGTGGCAGAATTTCAGCCAAGATATCGCTGATAACCGTAAAATTGACGCGAAGGATTTAGTGCCAGAATTTAGTCGCTATATTGAGCAATATAAAGCATTAAAAGGTGATGACGCTCAGTATGCCTTCCAGAAAAAATTAGTGACCCACGTTGTGACTAAGCAACAGATGGATCAAGCATTAGCGATGAAATTTGGTGGCAATAAAGATCGTTTTAACCAAATCGATTTCCAAGATTATATGGACACTCTTTCGGATCGCTTTAATGTTTCGGATCGTAATAAAATTGCGGTAATTAACGTTGAAGGTGCGATTGTAATGGGTGAGGGCGATGAAAATAGCGCGGGTAGCGAGCCAATTGTTAAAGCTTTGCGTAAAGCGAATCGAGATAGTTCGGTTAAAGGGGTCATTCTACGTGTAAATAGCCCTGGAGGTAGCGCAATGGCTTCAGAGCTTATTCGCCAAGAATTAGATACTATTCAAAAATCAGGTAAACCGGTCGTGACGTCAATGGGGGGAATGGCTGCTTCTGGCGGTTATTGGATCGCGGCAACTAGCGATAAAATTGTGGCAAGTCCTGCGACTTTAACGGGATCTATCGGTATTTTTGGTTTAGCCGTAACCTTTGAAAAAACCGCCAAAAATCTCGGTGTTAGTGAAGATGGTGTATCAACTTCACCGTTGGCAATGAGTTCAGGCTTTAAAACGCTTTCTAAAGAACAAAGTGAATTAATTCAAATTAGCATTGAAAATGGCTATGATCGTTTCTTAGAACTTGTGAGTAAAGGGCGTAAAATGACTAAAGCCGAAGTAGATAAAGTGGCTCAAGGACAAGTTTGGACAGGTGAAAGCGCTTATCAAAAAGGTTTAGTGGATCAACTTGGGGATTTTAATACGGCTTATGATAGTTTAGTTGAATTGATTAACCAAAAGCGCCAAGCAGACAATCAAAGTAAAATTGAGAATTTTGCAACGCAGTGGTTTGTGGATCAAAACGATGACTTATTAAGTCAGTTAATGCGTGATTTTAAAATGCAGTTAAAGGTTAATCTTTCAACTTTCCTTGATTTACCATTTAGCAATAAGCTAGCTCAACCAGTAGGGTTATTAAGTCAGTTTAATGATCCTAAGCAGAGTTATTTATATTGTTTAAATTGTGGAACCGTTAAGTAAAGCTTATATCATAATTAAGGGTGGGCAATATGCCCACCCTACGAAACATCAAATTAATTACATTCAAAGGATTGCAAAATCCTTCATTCATCTTTAAACTTTCACACTATTTTTTACTAACTTTGTAATACTATGACTGAAACAACAGAAATCCTTTCTTTAGGACAGCAATTAAAACAAGCTCGTGAAGCATTAAATCTTTCTATCGCTGATGTAGCTCAAAAGACAAACCTTAAAAAAGCACACCTTGAATCTCTTGAAAATGATATTTTCATTTTACAAAGTGTTCCGCCTGCGTTTGTACGTGGTTATGTGCGTAACTATGTGCGTTTTTTACGTTTACCAGAAGAATTAGTTGGTACTGTAAATTATGGCGAAGTAACTATTCCAAAAGATGTGAAGAAAGTAACACCTTCTGCTCCGATCAAAGTTTCAAATACAAAATCTCAGAACCGTTGGGTTAAAGGGCTAACTTGGGTTATTTTACTTGCAGCTATTGGTATGACATTAGCTTGGTGGTGGCAAGAACATAAGAAAGAGCAAGCTAGTTTAGATACTCTAGTTAATAGTTCTGAAACTGCACAAGTAGCTCAAACTGAAGCTACAAATACGATTTCTTTAAGTTCTGTTGCTCCAACTAATTCTGCAGAGCAGTCTGCTAATCAAACAAACAGTGTTGCAGTAAATGTTGCTCCTGTTACAGCTACAACTACAGCAGGTACTCCTGTTGCTCCTGTAGCTGAATCTGCAACGGCTTCAGAACAAGCTCAAACGGCAGTACCTACAGTTGAGTCTTCAACAGTTCCTGCTACAGACTCTACAACAGAAGTTCAAACAGCAACAACAGCAGTAGAACAACCTGTGAACGTACTACAGCAAACAGCCGAAACTCAACCAGAGCAAGCAACAGAAGAACAAGCTCAAGCGGTAGATGGTAGTGAATTACGTATTGAAATTTCTGGCAGTGAGAGTTGGATTACTGTTCGTGGTGCTAAGAATAAACGTTTAGCTGAAAAATTATATACTCAAGGTGAAGTATTAACTTTCAACGATAACGAGCAATATCGTTTAACCGTTGGTGCACCTGCAAATGTGAAAATTTACTACAAAGGTCAACAAGTTCCATTAAAAGTAGATGGCCGTGTTGCTCGTTTTAAATTACCTTTAGCGAACTAATAAGATGTTAAAAGAACCACCTATTACACGTCGTGAATCGACTCGAATTTATGTAGGCAATGTGCCTGTGGGCGGTGGCGCACCAATTGCAGTGCAGTCAATGACAAATACTCGTACCACTGATGTGGAAGCAACAGTGGCACAAATCAAAGCCCTTGAGCGTGTTGGGGCGGATATTGTACGTGTTTCTGTACCAACAATGGACGCTGCTGAAGCATTTAAATTGATTAAGCAACAAGTGAGTGTGCCGTTAGTGGCGGATATTCACTTTGACTATCGTATTGCGCTGAAAGTAGCGGAATACGGGGTAGATTGTTTACGTATCAACCCAGGTAATATCGGTAAAGAAGAGCGTATTCGTGCGGTAGTTGATTGCGCTCGTGATAAAAATATCCCGATCCGTATCGGGGTAAATGCTGGCTCACTTGAGAAAGATATTCAAGAGAAGTTTGGTGAACCAACACCAGAGGCATTATTAGAGTCAGCAATGCGCCACGTGGATATTTTAGATCGTCTTAACTTTGACCAATTCAAAGTGAGCGTAAAAGCGTCTGACGTATTCTTAGCCGTTGAATCTTACCGTTTATTAGCAAAACAGATTAAGCAACCTTTGCATTTAGGAATCACTGAAGCCGGTGGTGCTCGTGCGGGGGCGGTGAAATCAGCAATTGGTTTAGGCTTGCTACTTTCAGAAGGTATCGGCGATACGTTGCGTATTTCTCTTGCGGCAGATCCAGTTGAAGAGATCAAAGTAGGTTTTGATATTTTAAAATCACTACGTATCCGTTCTCGTGGCATTAATTTTATCGCTTGCCCAACTTGTTCTCGCCAAGAATTTGACGTAATTGGTACGGTAAATGCTTTAGAACAACGTTTAGAAGATATTATCACGCCGATGGACGTTTCAATTATTGGCTGTGTGGTAAATGGCCCAGGGGAAGCGTTAGTGTCTGATTTAGGCGTAACGGGTAGTAACAAAATGAGTGGCTATTACCTTGATGGTGTTCGCCAAAAAGAGCGTTTTGATAACGATAATTTAATCGATCAACTTGAAGCAAAAATCCGTGCGAGAGTTGCTCAACAAACTCAGCGTATTGATGTCGAGCAGATTTAATTTTTGATTGTGCGGACACGCGCAACGTGTCCTTGCAAATGAGCGTTATTCAAAGAAAGAATGTAGGGACACGATGCTCGTGTCCGTTTACATTTCAAATTACAACCGGTTAATTTTTGCAAAAAATTTACAAATTAGGAAAAACAGAGTGTCAAAAACAATTCAAGCCCTACGCGGTATGAATGACCTATCTCCAACCGAAACGCCATTATGGCAATGGGTGGAAGGCCAAATCCGCGATACATTTGCAAGCTATGGTTATAGCGAAATGCGTAGCCCAATTATGGAATCTACCAATCTATTTAAACGTGGTGTAGGCGAAGCGACTGACATCGTAGAAAAAGAGATGTTTACATTCACTCGTAGTGAAGAAGCAAACGAAAGTTTCACTCTACGTCCAGAAGGCACAGCAGGTTGCGTACGTGCAGCGATTGAACACGGTTGGATCTACAATAACGAACAACGTTTATGGTATATCGGCCCAATGTTCCGCTATGAACGTCCACAAAAAGGCCGTTATCGTCAATTCCACCAAGCAGGCGTGGAGATTTTTGGTATTGCAAATCCAGAAGCTGATGCAGAATTAATCCTATTAACCGCACGTTTATGGGAAAAATTAGGCATTCGTGAACACGTAACCCTTCAATTAAACTCGATTGGGGGCTTAGAAGTTCGTACTAAATATCGTGAAGCGTTGGTGGCATTCTTACAAAATCATTTAGAGGTATTAAAGCAAGATCCAGATAGTGAACGCCGTTTAGAAACTAACCCATTACGTATTTTGGATACGAAAAATGCGGCATTGCAAAAAGTATTAGATAATGCACCGAAATTACATGATTTCTTAGATGAAGAGTCAAAAGCACACTTTGAACAACTTTGTGCAATCTTAGATGAAATGGGCATTAAATACGAAGTAAATCAAAAACTTGTACGTGGCTTAGACTACTACAATAAAACCGTATTTGAATGGGTAACAACCGCATTAGGTGCGCAAGGTACCGTATGTGGTGGCGGTCGTTATGATGGCTTAGTGGCTCAGCTAGGTGGACACGCAACAGAAGGTGTTGGCTTTGCAATGGGCTTAGAGCGTTTAGTGCTACTAGTTCAAGAAGTTAATCCAGAAGTGGCATTACCACGCACCGTTGATATTTACCTTGTTCACACTGGCGAAGGCACAACGACAGCCGCATTCCGTTTAGCTGAAACACTACGTACAGAACTTCCACAATTACGTACAATGCTACATTGCAGTGGCGGTGGCTTTAAGAAACAGTTCAAACGTGCGGATAAAGTGGGTGCGAAGATCGCATTAACCTTAGGCGAAAGCGAAGTAGAAAATAGTACTGTTGTAGTGAAAGATTTATTTGGTGAAGCAGAGCAAATCACTATTGCACAAGCAGATCTAATCAATGAATTACGTTCTCGTTTTGCGTAAGAAGGAGCGAAAATGAACGATTATTTAAATAAAACAGAAGAGCAGCAATTTGAAGAAGCAAAAGGCTGGTTTAAACAAAATGGTACACCAATTTTAGCGGTTATTTGTATTGCTGCTTTAGCAACATTTGGGTGGAATTATTGGAATAAACATCAAGCTGATGTAGCTCAACAAACTTCGGCAAGCTATCAACAAGTGATGGAAAGTTATGTGCAAAATTCAGAGAAAAATGCACCGCTTGTAGATAAATTTATCGCAGATAACAAAGGCTCAAGCTACGCGGTTTTAGCGCAATTAGAGCAAGCAAAACAGTTTGCTGATAAAGGCGATTTTGCAACAGTTAAAACTGTATTAACTCAGTCATTGGCAAGCACAGAAGATGCAACGCTACAAAATGTGATTCGCTTCCGTTTAGCTTCTGTTGATTACCAACTAAAAGAGTTTGATTCAGCATTAGCAACTTTAGCGAAGATTCAAGATAAAGCTTGGGATTTCCGTAAGCAGTTGCTAACAGGGGATATTTTAGTGGCAAAAGGCGATGTTGCAGCAGCAAAATCAGCTTATGAACAAGCTAAAACTAATGCTCCAGAGCAAGATCAAGTTTTAATAGATATTCGTTTGAATAATCTATAGTTTTTAAGGTGCGTGCGAACGCACCTTTTGTTTATGGTTCGTATATTAAAGGAGTCTTTATGAACTACAATCAATTAGCAACCCAAATTAAACAAGAACTCTTTGATGGTTGGAAGCCTTTTGAAGCTGCGTGGTTATTACTTTTTATCGCGGTACAAATCGGCGTTTATATTTATCAACCAGATTCAATCTTAGGAATGATTGCAGGTATTTCAGGAATTATCTGCAACGTTTTTATCAGTAAAGGTAAAATCAGTAACTATTTCTTCGGCTTAATTTTTGCCTATAGTTATTTCTACGTTTCATTGGGTGCAAATTACTTAGGCGAAATGAATACCACGCTTTATGTCTACATTCCTGCGCAGTTTATTGGTTATTTCCTGTGGAAAGAAAATATGCAGAAAGACCAAGGGGCAGAAGCTGTTGTTGCAAAAGCATTAAGCGTAAAAGGCTGGATTGGCCTAGCTATTTTCCTTGTGGTGGGAACTTTGCTTTTTGTTCAAGTATTAAATCACTTTGGTGGTAGTTCAACAGGCTTAGATGGTTTAACCACAATCATCGTTATTGCCGCACAAGCGTTAATGGTATTACGTTTCCGTGAACAGTGGTTATTGTGGATTGCGTTAAATATTATTTCTATTTTCTTATGGGCAGAAAATACGTCTATGTATGTGATGTATGGTGCTTATTTATTAAATTCATTATACGGTTACTATAACTGGACGAAGCTACAAAAAGCGTAATCCGTTGTTTGCCCCTGAAAGGGGGCAAACACAAAAAAGTAGTTTATAAATCAATATCAATCTCTTCTCAAACTCCCTTTTTTCCGTTATCCTTTGCGGACTATTTTTAAAGGACAGATCTTCTTGCAATTACCATTACCGATTCATCAAATTGATGATGAAACTTTTGATAACTTCTATGCAGAAAACAGCTTATTGCTGTTGGATTCGTTACGTCAAAATTTTGATGATGTGCGACAGCCTTTTTTCTACATTTGGGGCGGTAAAAGTAGTGGTAAAAGTCATATTCTAAAAGCGGTTAGCAACCATTTTTTACTAAATGGCCATACATCTAGCTATATTCCCCTTGAAAAATCACACTATTTTTCCCCTGTGGTATTAGATAATGCTGAACAACTAGATGTGGTTTGTTTGGATGACTTTCAAATTATTGCAGGAAATGAAGAATGGGAACTTGCGGTTTTTAATCTCTTTAATCAAATTAGAGAGCAGCAAGGGTTATTTTCGAATGGGCATAAAACTTTATTGCTAATTAGTGCTAATCAACCACCAAGTGAACTATCGATTAAATTACCTGATTTAAGATCACGTTTAACTTGGGGGGAAGTGTACCGCTTGGATGATTTAAGTGATGAGCAAAAGCAAACCATTTTACAGAGAAATGCCTACAATAAAGGTTTAGAACTTTCTGATGAAGTGGCTAGTTTTCTATTGAAACGTTTGGGTAGAGATTTGCATATTCTTATTAATAAGTTAGATCTGCTCGATCGAGCGTCATTGCAAGCGCAGCGTAAACTGACAGTGCCTTTTGTTAAAGAAATTTTAGAGTTATAAGAATAAAATGAATACACTTGAATTGGTTAATATTGCTTGTGAACGAGGGGAAACACGTCTTTTTGAAGGCTGTAATCTCAAAATCTCTAGCGGAGATTGGTGGCAAATTGAAGGGCATAACGGCATAGGAAAAACAAGCTTGTTACGCATTTTATCTGGGCTTGCAGTGGCCGCCGAAGGCGAGATTTTATGGAATGGACAGGCTATTCAGAAGCAACGTGATGGATACTATTCTGATTTATTCTATTTAGGCCATCACGCGGGAATTAAACCCGAGTTAACAGCTTGGGAAAATCTACGTTTTTATCAAAAAACTCAAGGTCTTGAGTTATCTGATGATGATTTGTGGAATGCATTAGGTAAAGTATCTCTTATTGGTCGTGAAGATCTGCCTTGTTCTCATCTTTCAGCAGGGCAACAGCGCCGAGTTGCTTTAGCAAAACTTTGGTTGACCAAAGCAAAATTATGGATTTTAGATGAGCCCTTTACTGCTATTGATAAAAAAGGGGTGTCTGAATTAATTAGCCATATCGAGCAACATTGTGAGCAGGGCGGAATGGTGATTTTTACTAGTCATCAAACCGCAGAAAGCGCAAAAGTCCAAATTTTATCGTTAGATCCTTTTAAGGTTAAGGCATAATAACAATGATATTACTGACGATTATCCAACGTGAATTAACAATAGCATTTCGTAAACCCGCAGAGATTTTAAACCCACTGTGGTTTTTTTTGATCATTATCACGATGTTTCCACTACTTATGGGGCCGAATCCCGAATTATTAAGTAAAATAGCTTCTGGTACAGCTTGGGTAGCGGCCGTATTGTCTGCATTACTTTCTTTTGAAAGACTATTTCGTGATGACTATCTAGATGGCTCTCTTGAGCAATTAATGTTATTGCCAACAGGGTTACCGCAAGTTGCTTTAGCTAAAGTGATTGCCCATTGGTTGTTAACGGGGCTACCGCTTATTTTACTTTCGCCTATTGCAGCAATTTTATTATCGTTAGAAACGAATGTGTGGTTTGCTTTAGTTCTTACTTTATTGTTAGGAACTCCTATTTTGAGTTGTCTAGGCGCTATTGGGGTAGCATTAACGGTAGGATTACGCAAAGGCGGGACTTTATTAAGTCTCTTAATTTTGCCGTTATTTTTACCTGTTTTAATTTTTGCTGCGGCAGTGCTTGAAGCCTCAACCTTAAATTTAGGTTATAGTGGTCAGCTTGCAATTATGGGGGCTATGCTTGCCCTTGCGATTACTTTTGCTCCTTTTGCAATAGCGGGGGCATTAAGAGTGAGTCTTCAATAATTTTATAAATCATCTTATTTGTAGGGGCGTACTGCGTACGTCCTCGGGCGTACGCAGTACGCCCCTACAATTTTATTATAATTAATACAAAATGGAGCATTTATGTGGAAATGGTTACACCCTTACGCTAAGTCGGAAACACAATACCGCTTATTAGGGAAAATTCAGCCTGTATTAGGTTTTATCAGCTTATTAATGCTGACAGTGGCATTTGTGTGGGGGTTGGCATTTGCGCCAAAAGATTACCAACAGGGCGATAGCTATAGAATTATCTTTATTCACGTACCTGCTGCGATTTGGTCGATGGGCGTATATGGCTCAATGGCCGTAGCAGCTTTAGTGGCATTGGTATGGCAAATTCGCCAAGCAAGTCTTGCTATGGTTTCAATGGCGCCAATTGGGGCAACCTTTGCATTTATCTCACTTGTAACAGGTGCGATTTGGGGTAAACCAATGTGGGGTACTTGGTGGGTGTGGGATGCGCGTTTAACATCAGCTTTAGTCCTTTTCTTCTTATACCTTGGGGTAATGGCACTTTATTCAGCATTCCAAGACCGTAATACAGGTGCGAAGGCGGCAGGTATTTTGTCGATTGTTGGTGTGATTAACTTACCGATTATTCACTTCTCAGTAGAGTGGTGGAATACTTTACATCAAGGTGCAACTATTACTAAACTTGATAAGCCATCAATGGCGGTTGAAATGTTAATTCCATTACTGTTGGCTATTTTCGGCTCAATGATCTTTATGATTTGGTTTAGTATCTTACGTTACCGTAGTGCGTTGTTAAAAGATGAAAGCAAGCGCCCTTGGGTAAAAGAGTTAGCAAAGAATAGTTAATAGGGAGTAAATAATGAAATTCCAATTTGAAACAATCGGCGACTTCTTCGCTCAAGGTGGCTATGGTTTTTATGTGTGGTTAGCGTATGGCATTACTTTCTTAGCTATGGGCTTATTAATCTGGCAAAGTAAGCGTGAGATTAAGCAAACTTTAGCGGTAGCGAAAAAAGAGCTACAACGCGAAGAGCAATTGAAAAAATCAAGCTAAATGAGCTAAATAAAAAACGCGAGAATTATTAAGTTCTCGCGTTTTTGTTTATATCAAATTAGAATAATTTTCTTGATGTTTCGAATAATTCTTCTCTGAATGGGCGGCGCATATTATTAATTGCATCGATAATATCGTGGTGCACAAGTTTCTCATTTTGAATACCTACACAACGGCCTCTGTGACCTTGTATTAATAATTCAACAGCATAAACACCCATACGAGATGCTAGAATACGGTCAAAAGCACAAGGTGCGCCACCACGTTGAGTGTGACCTAATACCGTTGCACGTGTTTCGTGGCCAAAACGTTGTTCGATCTCTTTTGCAAGTTCGTGAACATTTGTCATCATTTCTGTAATTGCAATAATTGCGTGACGTTTACCGCGTTGGAAACCTTGGTCAATGTTACGCATTAACGATTCTTTATCTAAACCTTTTTCTGGCACGATAATATATTCACAACCGCCCGCTAATGCAGCGTTGATAGTTAAATCACCACAGTGGCGGCCCATAATTTCTACGATAGAGATACGTTGATGTGATGTTGAAGTGTCACGTAAACGGTCAATTGCTTCTAAAGCAGTTTCTAACGCAGTTTGGAATCCGATAGTGTAATCAGTTCCTGCAACATCATTATCAATAGTGCCAGGTAAGCCGATACAAGCAATACCGTGTTCTTCTGTTAATAATTTTGCCCCCATATATGAACCATCACCGCCGATAACAACTAAAGCGTCAATGCCATATTTTTTTAAGGTTTCAACACATTTTGCACGAACTTCAGGGTTTTTAAATTCGGGGAATCGTGCAGAACCTAAGAAAGTACCACCGCGGTTGATAACTTCAGACACTGAACGACGATCTAATTGAGTTACTCTGTCGTGATAGAGTCCGTAGTAACCATCTTGGATACCATAAACTTCTAAGTCTTCGCTTAATGCCGCACGAACCACGCCACGAATCGCAGCATTCATACCTGGTGCATCGCCACCACTTGTTAAAACAGCAATTTTTTTAACCATTTTGACACCTTAATAAAATTTTTGAAATAAATAAAAACTGTTGTGAAGATTACCTTATTCCGCCTTTCTGTTCTAGCGGAAAATTGGGTAATTTATAATTTTTTGATCTAAGTGAACTAATCAGCCAGAATCTCTAATGCAAAATTAAGCCCTTCGAAAAATTGTTCAATATCTTGTTGATTATTATAGTGCGCTAACGAAATTCTTAATGTCCCTGTTTTTTCCAGATGGCGTAAATAAGGCTTAGCGCAATGTTCACCAACTCGCAAAGCAATATTTTTTTCTGCCAGTATTGCAGCAATGTCGGCGTGGTGCTGATTTTTAAATAGAAAACTGATTGTTGGGCTAATTTCATCATTGCTAATAAGCTCGATTTCTGGATAAGTCCTTAAACGGGTTTTAACACACTCTGCCAGTTGATATAGATGTTTATTTAATTCAACAAAATCCCACTGATTTAACCATTCAAGAACTTTACTAAATCCAATAATTCCAGCAATATTGGGGGTCCCAGCTTCCAAACGATAGGGGAGTTCAGCTAAAGTCAGCTGGCTTTCTGTTACATTTTGTAGCATTTTACCACCAAAAAAGAGTGGAGAAAGCTGTTCAAGGCTTGTTAATTTACCTGTTAAAACGCCTATTCCTGTTGGGCCATACATCTTATGGGCTGAAAACGCATAAAAATCAGCATCAAGCGCTTGGATATCGACTTTTTCACAGCAAACTGCTTGTGCCACATCTAACATTATTTTTGCTGATGAGTGCTGACGAATCGTAGAAATCAGTTGCTGAGCGTTTTGATGTACGCCAGTAACATTTGAAACAAGATTAAAGGCAACAAGTTTTGTTCTTGGTGAAAGAGCTTGTTGCAAGCGGTCAGATTCGAGTAAAAATTTGCAATTTACAGGTAGTACAATTAATTTCGCTCCCGTGCGTTCTGCTAGTTGTTGCCAAGGAATAAAATTAGCGTGGTGCTCTGCGATAGATACAACAATCTCATCATCTGCTTGAATCTGATTCTCTATTCCGTGCGCGACAATATTTATCGAGTGAGTTGTTCCACTTGTCCAGATAACAGCTTTACGATCTTCTATATTAAATCTTTGTTTGACTAGATCTCGAGCTTGTTCGTAAGCTTCCGTTTGTGCTAAGTCATATTGACTGCGATGGACGGAACCGGCGGAGCGATAAAACTCATCAGTCGCCTTGAGTAATATTTCTGGCTTTAAAGTTGTTGCAGCAGAATCAAGGTAAGTCCAACTTTGTTCATTGCTAAAAAATGGAAACTGCTGACGAAATTGTTGGTTAAGTGTTGAATTTATCATCTTCTTTTTCTCGATGTTCCTGTTACTGATTTAATTGTTTTCTTCACTTGGCGTTTCGCCATATTGGTTGCTTTGCGTCTAATCATATTTCGAATACTTGAAATTGATTTTGGGACAAATAACAAGCCAAGTAAGGCAAATAAAACACTGCCATTTAAATCATCAATATTATCTTTTACTAACTGTTTCCAATCGCAATCAATATAATCAATCAATTTTGAAATAGATATTTTATCTAAGCTCAACTCGATTTTACATTGTGCGCTTGAAACTGTAGGTACGGGAGTTGGTTGATTTACGTTTGATGTGGACTTTTTTCCATTTTTTCTCCACTCCGAAGGCTCAATAGCATTTTTATCTTGCCACAAACCAATTTTTTTAATTCGGGCATCTTCCTGAGCAAATCTATATTCAGCTCTTGTTTGGGGACGATATGCCCAAGCCATTCCTTGTTCAACAAGCCTTAAATTAGCGTTTATATTTCCGTAATAGACAACGCCTAATGTTCGCCCATAGCGATCTTTGACTGTTGAAGCGATTGTTACATTTTTATTAAACACTATATCAGATAAGGCTTTTTTAGCGTTACTCCCAAATGGTTGACCAGATTCAGGCGCGTCAATATAAAGCAAGCGAATTTTGTGCTGAGTTTTATTTTCTAAGCAAGTTAGAGTATCGCCATCACTAATTCCAACGACTTTGCATTGAATATTTTGAATGGCAGCTTCCGAAAAATTAGGAAAAAATAGAATTAAATTCCATAGGGTAATTAAAAAATAGTGTTTTATTTTCATATGAATTAAGTTTTTTAGAGTTTTTGAGCTTTTTTTAGTGAATAATAATTTTGCTATTGTATTTAAATATATTTTGATTAAAATTCCTAGTGCTTTTTGGCATATAACAGTCTTATCTAAAAATTTATTAAACGAGAATATTATTATGACAACACAACAAGAACCAGTTTCAACCTGGGGATCAAAATTTGCAGCTATGGGGCCTGGTGTTCTGATGGCTTCAGCTGCAGTAGGTGGTTCACATATCGTGGCTTCAACACAAGCAGGCGCAATTTACGGTTGGCAACTTGCGATCATTATTATTTTAGCCAACCTTTTCAAATATCCATTCTTCCGATTTGGTGTTCAATACACTTTGGGTACAGGAAAAACATTACTTGAAGGATATAAAGAAAAAGGCGGAATATATCTTTGGGTATTTTTTATTTTAAATATTTTTGCAACGATGATTAATACTGCCGGTGTTGGTATTGTAACGGCAGCTATATTAAGTTTTATTCTACCAAAATCTTGGGGATTAACCATCCCGCAATTAAGTACAATTGTGATTTCGGTAACTTGGGGAATGTTATTACTAGGAAAATACCGTTTTTTAGATAAATTATCTAAATGGATTATGATTTCTCTAACAGTATCAACGGTAAGCGCGGTAATTATTGCGAGTTTAAAAGGTTCTGTGATGACACCTGATTTTATTGAACCATCGCCTTGGAATCTTGCTTCTTTAGCATTTATCGTAGCATTAATGGGGTGGATGCCGGCTCCAATTGAAATTTCTGCGATTAACTCTATGTGGGTTGTGGCGAAAAAACGTTTCCAAACAATTAGCTATAAAGATGGCTTATTTGATTTCAATGTGGGTTTTATTGGTACTGCAATTTTGGCTTTAGTATTTCTTGCGTTAGGGGCTATTGTTCAATATGGTTCAGGAGAAGTGGTTGAACAAGCTGGCGTTAAATACATTGCACAACTTATTAAAATGTATGCGTATGCTATTGGTGAATGGTCAACTTACTTAATCGCATTTATTGCATTTATGTGTATGTTTGGAACGACAATTACTGTGATTGATGGTTACTCGCGAGCAAATGCAGAAGCGTTACGTATTTTATTAAATAAAACTGAAAGTTCGCAAATGCAATTAAATGTATGGATGACATTTGCTTCTGTTGCGGGCATTGTGATTATTAGTTTCTTTATGAGTGACGTGGCAAAAATGTTAAGTTTTGCGATGATTTGTTCATTTGTATCAACCCCGATCTTCGCATACTTAAATCTTTCATTAGTATTGAAAGGGGAACATAAAGTAAAAGGTGGATTATTCTGGTTATCTATCATTGGCTTAATCTACTTAACTAGCTTCACTCTTTTATTTATTGCTCATCAATTTGGCTTTTTAAGCTAAATAATATTTAGGCAGACGAAAGTCTGCCTATTTTTGCAAAAAAATTTCGAAATCTTACCGCTTGTCCTATTATTTCCCCTTGTACAATTTTTATTTATCAGTATAATACGCGCCTTCAGTCACATCTCTTTTTAATCCTTGCTTCCACAAGCTGGTGACTGGCAATTACGTTGGAGGCTGCTAACCCGTAAGGATCGACAATGCGTCACTACGAAATCGTTTTTATGGTTCACCCGGACCAAAGCGAACAAGTACCTGGTATGATTGAACGTTATACCGCTTCTGTAACAGAAGCAGGCGGTCAAGTACATCGCTTAGAAGATTGGGGTCGTCGTCAATTAGCGTACCCAATCAACAAACTTCACAAAGCACACTACGTGTTAATGAATGTAGAAGCACCACAAAGTGTAATCGACGAGCTAGAAACTAACTTCCGTTACAACGATGCAGTTCTTCGTAACTTAATCGTTCACACTAAAAGTGCAGTAACTGAAGCGTCACCAATGGTTAAAGCTAAAGAAGCTAAATCTTCTGAAGCAGTAGCTGAAGTTGAAGCAGAGGATGCAGGCGAGTAATTCGTCCATTGATAATTGTTTAATCTTAAGTGGCACAGTTGCTACAACGATTAAACAGAGCCAAAGCCCGATTGGCATTTCACACTATAGTTTTTATCTTGAACATCGTTCAACTCAAACTGAAGTGAAATTAGAACGTCAAGCGTGGTGCAAAATCCAAGTGATTTTGAGTGGCAATCAATTTAGTTTAATAGCCCAACAAATAACAGTCGGTAAAAAAGTGAGAGTGAAAGGTTTTATCCACACCCACAAAGACTTTAACGGTTTAAATCAGTTAGTCTTGCATACCGAACAAATTGAATTTATAGATTAGGAGAAGCCAAATGGCACGTTATTTCCGTCGTCGTAAGTTCTGCCGCTTCACAGCGGAAAATGTTGTTGAAATCGATTACAAAGATATCGCTACATTAAAGAACTACATTTCTGAAAGCGGCAAGATTGTTCCAAGCCGTATCACTGGTACTCGTGCGAAGTATCAACGTCAATTAGCACGCGCAATCAAACGCGCTCGCTACCTTGCGTTACTTCCATACACTGACAACCATCAGTAATCTAAGAGGACTAGTCAATGCAAGTTATTTTATTAGACAAAGTTGACCAACTAGGTACAGTTGGCGACCAAGTAACAGTTAAAGCAGGTTATGCTCGTAACTACTTAATCCCACAAGGTAAAGCAGTTATGGCAACAGCAGCAAACATCGCGCACTTCGAATCTCGTCGTGCAGAATTAGAAGCTAAAGCAGCAGCAGCATTAGCAGCAGCACAAACTCGTGCAGCAGAATTAGCTAACTTAGCAGCTGTAGTTATCACTTCTAAAGCTGGTGACGATGGCCGTTTATTCGGTTCTGTTGGTGCACGTGACATCGCTGATGCAGTAACAGCAGCAGGTGTTGCAGTAACTAAAGCTGAAGTTCGTTTATCAGAAGGTGCATTACGTACAACTGGCGAACACGAAATCAAAATTCACTTACACGCTGAAGTGAATGCAACTGTAACATTAAACATCGTTGCAGAATAATCTTAACTGATTATGGAAAAACCCAGCTTAGGCTGGGTTTTTTATTTTTTAAATCTAGAGACAGAAATGCCCGCTTTAGGCGGGCATCAATGTTAGGCTAAGATTTTTTTAGAATTGCATAGAGTTCATCTTTGATATGTAATTTTTCCTTTTTCAATATTTCAATTTCAGTATTGGTTGCAAGCTCAATATTGGCTTCCATATTTTTGATCTTATGATCTAACTCATTATGCTTTTCAAAAAGACGAGCAAAGTGAGCATCTTCAGCTTTTAATTTACTAATTAAATCGCGAAATTCAGGGAACATAAATTAACTCCTTCATAGCATTTAGGTTGATGAATTGGCTAGAATAGTAGCATTTTGTGACTTTTTTGCTCTGATTAATTTCCGAAAGTTTGAGGTAGATCACAAAATTTCAATCAAAAAAAATCTTGTGCCTAATTGGATTATTTCACTGTATAATGTAAACCCTTTTGGCTTTTATTTACCATTCTTGAATAAGTAGAGATATATGCGTATAAGTATTATTTTTTCAGCTGTTATGTTATTTTTCAGCGGTATTGCTCAGGCGACTTGGAAGACTGTGAGTAGCGCCGATTATGAGTGGGGGCCATTTAGAATTTACCACGTGATTCTTTCATCTGAATCTGGGAATTATGAAGCTAATACCCGCCCATTAATGTTGACTTTTGATTATGAAAAGCCAGTCGATGGCCGAGATTTTGCTATTTCTTTGGCTAGAACTTGGGGAAGTCTAGGGATTTCACTGCCAAATCAAGATGACGTGATCGATCGTTTAAGAAAAATTTTACCAAATATTAAGAAAGCGGATCGATTAGTCTATATTGCTTTAGAAGATAAAGGTTACTTTATTTTGAATAATACGGTAATTCCTGAAATTTTTGATAAAGATTTTAATAATGCAGTACTTGCAGTATGGCTTGATCCTAAAGTGGACGTTGGGCGTAATCTATTAGCAAATATCAGTCCTGAGCTTGTGAAAGAGAATACGGAGCAAGCAATTGAGTTAGGGCCTGCAGAGCCAGAAGATGAGCAAGTTAGTGATGATTTAAAAGAAACCTTGCAAGGTAAGTTAATTACAGCAACCCAAGAGATTAAGACGACTAGCTATAAAAATGCTAAGCCTTTAGAGCAAACCGAACCAAAACAAGCTCCAAAAGTAGCTCCTAGAGTTAAAATTGAAGAGCCAGATCCAAAAGAGGCTGAGCTAGAAATTCGAATGCCAGAAGATGCGATTCCTGCAAAAATCTATCCATTAAGCTAAATATAGTGGCGCGACATCCCTACGTTCGCGCCATTTTTTTATTCTAGGAGTTTATATGCAAAATTTTTGGAAAATCTTACCGCTTGTAATTTAAAGGGCTTTATTTTGTTACATCATAAATAGGGTTGTAATCCCTTCATAAACCAATTTTATACCAAATAAGATAAATACAGCTCCCGCAAAATTATCTAAATAGCGGTTATATTTGGCATAAAAATTGCGAATATGGCGATGTGAGAATAAGCAAGCGATAATAATAAAATAGACTAATGCACTACCCGTTAGAATAAATAGCACAAATAGAATATCGCTTAATGCTGATAGATTTGAAACATAACCTGCTAATACACTACTGAAAAAGATGATGATCTTTGGGTTAGAGAGATTAATCATCAAACCACTTAAAATCTCTTTCCAAGCCGATGATTTCTTATCAATTTCAACCTTGCCTTCAAGCTGTGCATTTTTGGTGATTTGTACCATTTTCAGACCGCTATAAGCGAGATAACCTCCGCCTAATAACATTAACACGTATTGAAAAGAAGGAACTGTGCGGTTTAAAAAAGCGAGTCCAAATAAAACCATCAAACTCCAGAAAGCAACGCCAATAGTGATACCAATTGTACCTAAAATGGCATTACGGCGACTATCAGCCATTGCTTTACGCGCAACATAGAAAAAATCAGGGCCAGGGCTAACTAAGCCCACTAATTGAACGAAAAAGATGGTAAGCATTAAAATAACCAATAAATAAGATAAAGAACTATAACCGAGTAAACTGCCGCAAGAATATCATCAACCATAATCCCTAAACCGCTTTCTAATTTTTCATCAAAATGGCGGATTGGATAAGGTTTTAAAATATCAAAAAAACGGAAGACTACAAAAGCGAGTAGATAGTAGAGCCAATTATATTCAGGTAGAACGGCAAAGAGCATAAAGATAGCGACGATCTCATCCCAAACAATACGTCCATCATCGTGAACACCTAAATCATCACTGGCTTTTTGGCAGATATAGCAACCAGCCCAAAATGAAATGAGTGTTAGTACCACAAAAAAGAGTGGAGAGTGAGTTAATTCCCACAGAACAATTGAAAGGATAACACCAGCGAGTGTTCCCCAAGTACCTGGAGCTGGTTTGATTAAGCCAGAACCAAAGCCAACGGCAAGAAAATGAATAGGATCTTTTAAGTTAATTTTCATATCTATTTATGTTTTTTGATAAATAATTTTTATAACTCTTTCCCAATTTTGGGAGAGAGACAGATTTGAGCAAAAAATATTTTTGCTCAAATCAGAGAGAGGGCTAACCAAAATGATTAAAGCCAACCCTTGTCGGCAAGTCAATCTTTTCTCCATTACGAGTAAGCACTAAGCCCTGTTCTTGTTCGGTAATTTGCCCAACGCAAGTAACAGAAATACCCTGTTCTGTTAATGCTTGTTCCATTGCTCCTCGCTGATTTGGTGAAACCGTAAAGCAAAGTTCGTAATCTTCACCGCCTGTTAATGCAAATTTTTCAGCTTGATCAAGCGAGTAGTTTTCTACTAAATTTTGCGAAAGTGGAAGCTTTTCTAGCTCAATTGTTGCACCTACTTGACTACGCTTTAAGATATGCCCTAAATCCGCTAATAGCCCATCTGAAATATCTATTGCACATTGAGAATAACTAGTCAGAATTTGTCCTAGTTCAACGCGTGGTGTTGGGCGCAGATGACGCTGTAATAGCTGACGTTGAGAAGATGAATAATCCTGTTGCGATTTATTTAAGAGCAGCTCTAAACCTGCGGCACTATCGCCTAAGGTACCAGATACAAAAATAAAATCGCCTACTTTAGCATTATGACGGAATAAACCAGAGCCTTTATTTATCACACCTTGAGCCGTTAGCGTGATTGATAGATGTCCTTTAGTTGTATCACCGCCAATAAGAGCGACATTATGGCGATCTAAAATATCGAATAAGCCACGGCTAAATTCAGCTAGCCAAGTTTCATTGACAGAGGGAAGCGTTAAGGCAAGAGAAACCCAAGTCGGTTTTGCGCCCATTGAGGCAATGTCACTTAGGTTTACGGCGACAGATTTGTGACCAAGATCGTAGGGATCAATATCGGCTAAAAAATGGGTACCACAGACAAGGGTATCTGTGGTAATTGCGAGTTGTTGATGAGGCTCAATAGCAGTAATGGCGCAATCGTCCCCGACAGCAAGTACAATATCGGCTCTATTTAAGTTAGAGCGGGTAAAATATTGCTTAATTAAATCAAACTCACCCATTTTTTTATCTCAATTGATTATTTGCGGTTTAATGCTGGTGCTAATTTATCTAAGATACCGTTGATATATTTGTGGCTGTCATCTGAACCGAATACTTTAGCCACTTCGATACCTTCGTTGATCACAACTTTGTAAGGTACATCAAGTTCAAACAGTAATTCGTAAGCTGATAAGCGTAAAATTGTGCGTTCGATAGGATCGATCTCGTCTTCAGCACGATCTAAGAATGGGCGTACAGCATTATCTACAGCTTCGATATTTTCAACGGTGCCACGGAATAATTTACGGAAATAAGGCATATCAACGCCATTCATATCCTGATCTGTTACAAAAGATAGCTCAACTTGTTCTACGCTATTTTGTGAAATATACCAAGAGTAGAGTGCTTGAACCGCACATTCTCTAGCACGGCGACGGGGAGAAACTTTCATAAAACCTCAATAATTAGGGTGTTTGGGAATAAAAAAATAGTCGGTGATTGTAGCATATTAGTCATATCTATGGGACTATTTTTTCGATGTTTTCACAATTCTCGGTGTAACAAAAATCACTAATTCTCGTTTGGCGATTTTATCTCTGCTGTAACTAAACAAGCGTTTGATTACAGGGATACTGCCTAGAACTGGTACTTTATCTTCTGCTTTGGTGATTAAATGTTGGAATATCCCGCCTAAAACAATTGTCTGCCCATCTTGAGCAAAAACTTGGGTATTAATTTCTTGCTTATCAATTGTGGTTAATCCATTGCCAGTACTATGATTATTCGGCGAATTTTGACTAATCACCAAATCCAGTAAAATTTGATTATTGGCTGAAATATGCGGGGTAACATCTAAACCCAGTACCGCTTCACGAAATTCAATACTAGAAAGGGAATCGTTACGGCTATAGAGGGCATAAGGGATTTCCGTACCCTGTTTGATACTGGCACTTTTCTTGTTTGTGGTAAGTAAGCGAGGGCTTGCAATAATCTCTACGCTATTTTCTCGCTCTAGGGCGGTCAGTTCTAAATCAAGTACACGGCTGTTAATTGTAGCAACTTGTAAGGCTACCGATGCAGATGCAGCCACTGGAAAATTCACATTTAAATTATTAGTGGATAAGCCTTTGCCTTCTAAATTTCCGCCTACTTTATGATAGCTCTCACGTGGGGTAAACATTCCCCAACGTACCCCCAGTTCTTGCAGATTTTCGCTGCTAATGGTTACTATCCTAGCTTCTATCGCAATTTGTTCCGTTGGTTTGTCTAACTCTTTGATTAAATTAGCAAAAGATTTAAGTGAGTTAGCACTATCTTTGATGATTAGGCTATTACTACGCTCATCAAAATGGATATAACCATTTTCCGACAACATATTGCCTTGCCCTTTAGTTAGCGCTTCAACTACTTCTGATGCTTTGGCATAGTGTAGCTTAAAATTTTTAGTAATAAGTTTTGGCGGTTTTGGTTGTGCCGGTGTAACACTTTCAGATATTACAGATCTAGCCGTTTTTACCGTATCAGTAGATTGCTCTTTAGATGATTTTTCACTGAGATGATAAATATTGCCTTCTTTTTTCACAGAAAGCTGATTCAATTTACTGATGCTATTGATAATGTCATCAAAATTGCTATTTTCAATCCGAAGTGATTTGGTTTCTTTGATGTTATCAAACAGCACAATATTTTTACCGGTTTCTTCGGCAAGATAGGTTATCACTTCTTCCGTTGGTGCATTTTTTAGAGCAATAGAAATTGTTTGAGCATTAAGGGAAAGACTTAAAATTGTTAGAAAAATAAGGCTAAAGCGCAACATAATTTGTTCCTTTTTTATAATTTAATACTTAACGCTTGTGGCGTTTCACATTCATTAATATCACCTTGTGGATATTGCCAATAGTGCACGCTTTTTAGATTAATTTGAGTGATAAGCACATTGCTTTTGGGCAAAAAGTCATTCTCTTTTAAGCTAATCAGCTGTTTCTGTTCATCAACAAACAGAGCATTAAATTGGTCATCTATTTTGACTAAGCCAATAAGTCGTATTTTTGCAAAATCAACGGGTAAAGTAACCGCTTGTGAATAGGTGAGTTCGGCACAAATAGGGCGTTTTTCAACGAAATTTGAAGATGATTGTGCTGAATCGGGGAATGCTTCACTTTCTTCTTTAGGATAAAATGGATCTGCCAAAACAGTGTTACTGAATAAAATTACTGAGAATAGACGAATAAATCGTTTCATAATATGAGCTCCTATTTTGTGGTAACCAGTTGGGCATTCAGCTGAATCAATTTGGAACGATCGAGTTTTAGCAAAGTGAGTTCTCGAAAAGCTATATGCTCTAACCGATTTAATTGACGAATAATGTTGAAAATTGCAGAGCTTTGCTGATTTACAATTAAATTCAATGAGTTTTCGCTATCGGTATTCCAATGAATCTGCTCAATTTTGCCGTTATAACGTTCGGCAATTTGCTTGATCTGTTGATTCGTTTTTACCATTGAGCTATCTGTATTTTGAGAAGAAAATAGCTGAGTGTGATATTGCTGTAAACTTGCTAAACTTCGCTTATTTTGCTCAATTTGTTGGTTAAAACTTTCGAGCTGTTGCTGATTTTGCTGCTGTTGAATTAGTTGTTGAGAAAGTAAAATTATTGGGTAGCAAGCAATTATCAAAAATAAGCTTAAGTGAATTGTCTTACGGTATTGATCAAGTAATACCAAGCATTGATAGACTTTCCCATTTGGACGTAAATAGGCTTGTTCAATCCATCTATATATAAAATTATTTTTATTCATTATCTTGTACTCCTAATGAAATTGAGCGTAAATCAATTACCAAACTAAAATTGATTTGATGTTGTTCATTTGTTTGAAAGTGAATTAATTGATAACGGTAGTTATATTGTTTTAATTGTTGTTCTAATTGTTCAAATTCAGATGATGTATTTAATATTCCAATTAATTTCAATTTCTCTTGATTTGTTTCTTCATCAAAATAGAGTTGAGCCACATTCAAGCCACCTTGAATAGGAAGTTGTTGTAGGTAATGAATAATTCCTAGTATTCGTTTTTTGGAAAAATAGGTAATTTGGGTATTTCCTTGTAACTGATTTTTGAGCTTATTGATTTGTTGCTCTAGCCTATTTAGTTCTTGGTGTTGCTGATTAATTATTTGTCTGTCTTGTTGATTTTTTATAATGAGTTGCGACACACTTTTGTAAATAAAATAGCAAAATAGACCGCTTGCAAAGAGACTTAGAGAAAGCCAGAGTAATGCTCTAATTGAACCATTAATCCAACGGGCAATTCTATTACCAGATATATCTACACCTTGCCATTCCATAAGCTTGCTCCTAATGCACAAATATAAAGTTCAGGATCGGGAATTTGAGAATCTAAATTAAATCTCTGAACGGATAAAATATCCGATGGTGGTTTTTGTTGTTGAATGAGTAATTCATCATATTTAAATTGAAAATAGATATCTTTGAATTTGTAAAAAGCCGAAGGGCATTCAATACTATTCTGTTGGTTAAGATAATTTATTCCGCGAGCAAAGCAGTGAAGTTCACAATCAATAATAGAATTCGGATAATAGCTCAAGTATGGCTCTACATACTGTTTACGTAATGCAAAGATTGAAATGCGTTGTAGGGTTTCAACAGCAGTAATATGGAAATCAAAAAAGAGCTCATTTAGGGAGAGTGGTATATTTTGTTCGATGGTCATAATCACTTGTCGATAACACATTTGCTGATTGTAATTAAGCGGTACAAATACGATTTTGCGCCAAATATACTGGTAATTAGTGCTAATAACTATTTGAGAATATTGATCTTTTACTAATGGCTCACTTACATTTTGCCATTTCATTTTAGGTAAATAATCGTTATGAATTGGAAATGCTATGTAGCGGAGCTGTTTATTCTCACTGATACCAATTTGTCCAGTTTGAGTGTTTTTTGGCTTTTCTATAAAGTTCTCTACAAAACTTTTCATAAGTTTTCCTTTTAAATAAGTTTGAGATGAGATAAAAACAGTTTTTTATCTGTTTTTAGCTTATAATCATCAGATTCTATTTTCGTGTTTAGGGCTATCTTGCCTCTAAATTTTGATTCCGTCATTTAGCAAAAGAGAATTTTTCGATGAAGATCGTAAAAATTATATTTAGTGCTTTACTTACACTAATAATTGTGGCAGCCATTGGAGGCGTCCTTTTATATAATCATCTCAAACAAGATCTACCTGATGTAGCAACCTTAAAAGAGGTTGAATTACAACAGCCTATGCAGATTTTTACTGCGGATGGTAAGTTAATCGGTGAGGTTGGAGAGCAACGTCGTATCCCTGTAAAACTAGCGGATATTCCGCAAACATTAGTAGATGCGATCATTGCAACTGAAGATACACGTTTTTATGAACATAAAGGGATTGACCCGAAGGGAATTATGCGAGCGGTATTGCGCTCAGCCCAAGGGGATACTCAAGGTGCAAGTACTATCACGCAACAGTTAGCGCGTAACTTTTTCTTATCTCCAGAACGTAAAATGGAGCGTAAGCTAAAAGAGGCGATTTTAGCCGTTGAGATTGAACAGCACTTAAGTAAGAACGAAATTTTAGAACTTTACCTAAATAAAATTTATTTAGGTTACCGTTCTTATGGTGTAGCAGCTGCTGCAAAGACCTATTTTGGTAAGCGTTTAGATGAATTAACTTTATCTGAAATTGCGATTATTGCAGGCCTGCCAAAGGCTCCTTCAACAATGAATCCGCTCTATTCTGTAAAACGTGCAGAAGCGCGTCGTAATGTTGTTTTAGGTCGTATGCTTGAAGTGGGTAAAATCACTAAAGAGCAGTATGAACAAGCTCGCTCGGAAGCTGTAGTGGCAAAATTCTATGGGACTTCTCTGGAATTCCGTGCAGATTACGTCAATGAAATGATCCGTCAAGAGATGGTGAAACGTTATGGCGAAGATGCGGCTTATACCAAGGGTTTCCAAGTGTATGCAACCGTTCTTTCAGCCGACCAACAAGCTGCACAAGAAGCATTACGTGAGAATTTAATCAGTTATGACCGTCGTCACGGTTGGCGTGGTGCTGATGTTTTATGGAAAGCAAAAGATAAAGCTTGGGACGAAGAGAAAATTATCGACCATTTAAGTAAGTTACCAAATTCAGAGCCATTTACGCCTGCTGCGGTACTTAAAATTGCGAAAGAGAGCGCTACCATTTTGTTATCAAATGGTGAACAAGCGACTCTACGTTTAGCAAATATGAAATGGGCACGTAAATCAAGAAACAACGTGGCAATTGGTGCTGTACCAAATGCTGTCAAAGATGTGATTGATGTTGGTCAACAAATCTGGGTTAGAACAACAAAAAGTGGTAATTTGGAACTTGGCCAGATCCCACAAGTGAACTCAGCATTGGTTTCATTAGATAGCGATAATGGGGCAATTGAAGCTGTCGTTGGTGGTTTTAGCTTTGAACAAAGTAAATTTAACCGTGCGACGCAATCAATGGTTCAAGTTGGTTCATCAATTAAACCATTTATTTATGCAGCAGCGCTAAATAAAGGTTTAAGCTTATCAACAACGATTAGTGACCAACCGATTACAATTACTAAACGTGGCCAGAAGCCTTGGAGTCCTAAAAACTCACCAAATACTTATTCACCAAATCCATTGCGTTTACGTGTAGGCTTAGGTTTATCGAAAAATATGGTGATGATCAGAACTGCACAATTAGCGGGTATTGATTATGTGGCGGACTATCTACAACGTTTTGGCTTTAAACGTGAACAATATCAAGCAACAGAAGCTTTGGCTTTAGGCGCTGCGTCATTTACACCATTAGAAATGGCTCGTGCTTATGCGGTGTTTGATAATGGTGGGTATTTAATTGAGCCTTATATCATTGATCGTATTTTAGATAGCCAAGGTAATGAGCTATTTAAAGCAAACCCTGCGATTGCTTGTATGGATTGTGATCGTCCAGTGATTCACCCTGAGCCAGAGTATTTCGATTTTGTAAAACTTCAAGAGGATACTTCTGAATTGGGATCTGTGGAAGTTGTTAGCGAAGCACCTGCACCTACAGATGAAGAGAGTGATTTAATTCCAGAATTAGATTTAGGTACTCGTAATCGTTCAGATGCACCAAGTTTAATGGCTGATTCAACAGAACAAGTGAAAGAAACTCATTATGCTCCACGAGTAATTATGCCTGAAGTTGCATTCTTAATGCGTAGTGCGTTGAATACAGCGATTACTGGTGAAAAAGGACAAAGTTGGAAAGGTACAAGTGCTCGAGTCGCGAATGAAATTAAGCGTAAAGATATTGGTGGTAAGACTGGTACAACAAATAATGCTAAGGTAACTTGGTATGCTGGTTTTGGTGCGAATATTGTAACAACAGTTTATGTTGGCTTTGACGATAATAAACTTGATTTAGGTAAAGGCGAAGCGGGTGCACAAACCGCGTTACCAGCTTGGATTAAGTATATGAAAGTTGCTCTTGCCGATAAGAAAGAACGAGTAGAGAAACTTCCTGCTAATATTGTGGAAGCAAAAATTGATCCTACAAGTGGTTTCTTGGGCAATAGCTTAACGGAATATTTCATCAAAGGTACTGAGCCAACTAAACGTTATGTTGTAGAGAAAGCGCGTGAAGTTCCAAGGGCTAACAGTTCTCAAACTCCAGCTAAAGGTGTAAATCCAGCACTTGATAACCGAATGGGATTACCGCCGAAAGGGGTTCTCAAAGTAGATGGCGCAGAATTATTCTAAAATCTAGGATATTCAGTTGAAAAGTAGGGCGGTTTATTGAGATAATACCGCTCATCTTTATTTTAGGCGATTTGTGGTGTCATTATAGTTAAGTGTGTTATTTCTAATCACTTTTAGTAAAATAATAATAACAACAGACCGCTTGTTTCTTTATCGAGTTGCAAGCGGTCTGTTTTTTCAAAAGTTTTACCATAAATCAATTTGTTAAATTTTAAATATATAGAACAGAATAATGGCAGAAAAACGTAATATCTTTTTAATAGGTCCAATGGGCGCTGGTAAAAGCACAATTGGTCGCCAGTTAGCGCAAATGTTGAATATGGATTTTTTAGATTCAGATTCAGTAATTGAAGATCGCGCAGGCGCAGATATCGATTGGATTTTTGATCTTGAAGGCGAGAGCGGTTTTCGCAAGCGTGAAGAGAAAATTATTAATGAACTAACCCAAGCACAAGGTTTAGTGCTTTCAACAGGTGGCGGTTCAGTAGTGTCTAAAGAAAACCGTAATGTATTATCTGCTCGTGGAATCGTAGTTTACTTAGAAACTAGCGTGGATAAACAGTTTGAGCGTACACAACGTGATAAAAAACGTCCATTGTTACAAACTGAAGACCCATATCAAACCCTTGTAGAGTTATCAAAAGTTCGTAATCCACTTTATGAAGAAATTGCAGATATTACTCTACAAACCGATGAGCAGAGTGCGAAAGTGGTTGCGACTCAAATCATCGAAATGATGGATAATCTACAATAAAATAAGGAGTTTCAAGATGTTGCAAGTCAATGTTGAATTAAAAGAGCGTCGTTACCCTATTACAATTGGTGCTGGTTTATTGTCAGAACCAACCAGTTATCAGCCTTTAAAAGCGGGTGATAAAGTAATGATTGTGTCAAATCCAACAGTGGCAGCGCACTATCTTGAAACCGTAACGAATACGCTTAAAACACTTGGTTGTAGTGTGGATAGCGTATTAATTCCAGATGGTGAAAAGTACAAAACCCTAGAATCTTTGGATTTAATTTTTACAGCATTACTTGAAAAGAATCATAACAGAGATAGTACTTTAATCGCGCTTGGCGGTGGAGTAATTGGCGATGTTGCTGGTTATGCTGCAGCTTCTTATCAACGTGGTATCCGTTTTATCCAAATTCCAACGACATTACTTGCGCAAGTTGATTCATCTGTTGGTGGTAAAACAGCGGTAAATCATAAACTGGGCAAAAATATGATCGGCGCATTTTATCAGCCGATTTCAGTGATTGTGGATACCAATACTTTGCATACCCTTGCCAAACGTGAAGTGAGTGCAGGTTTAGCAGAAGTGATCAAATACGGTGCTATCTTTGATTTAGCCTTTTTTGAGTGGTTAGAGAGCAATGTTGATAAACTCGTAAGCCTTGAGCAATCGGCTTTAGAATACTGTATTCAACGTTGTTGTCAGCTTAAAGCGGATGTTGTCGCTCGTGATGAAACTGAAAAAGGCGACCGTGCGTTACTCAATCTAGGTCATACCTTTGGTCACGCTATCGAAGCTCATTTAGGTTATGGTAACTGGTTACACGGAGAAGCAGTAGCAGTTGGAATGTTGGAAGCGGCAGCACTATCGCATATTCTTGGCGATTTAACTGAGCAAGATGTTGCACGTTTAGAGAAGCTTATTGCGCGAGCGAATTTACCAACCATTTCACCAGATGGTATGCAACCAGAAGAATATTTGCCATATATGTGGCGTGATAAAAAAGTTCTAGGCGGTCAATTACGCTTAATTCTTTTAAAATCTCTTGGCGTTTCTTACGTCACAGCTCAAGCAACAGAACAACAAGTGCTTGAAGCGATTAACCGTTTTACTCAACACTAATTTAATGAAAACCAAACAGCGAGCCTTTTTAAAATGGGCGGGCGGCAAGTTCCGCTTAACCGATGACATTAATCGCCATTTGCCAAAAAAGGCTTGCTTAGTTGAGCCTTTTGTTGGTGCGGGTTCGGTATTTCTAAATTCTTCCTTTGAACGTTATTTGCTCGCTGATGTTAACCCTGATCTAATTAATCTGTTTAATACCGTTAAGCAAGATGTTGAAGGCTATATTCAGCATACAAAAAAGCTATTTTTACATCCTAAAGCAAATAGCGAGCCTTTCTATTATCAGCAACGTGAAAAATTTAATCGTTCAACAGATCCTTTTGAACGTTCGGTGCTTTTTCTCTATTTAAATCGTTTTGGCTATAACGGTTTATGTCGTTATAACCTAAAACGTGAATTTAATGTGCCTTTTGGTGATTATAAAAAGCCCTATTTTCCTGAGGAAGAGCTGAGATTCTTTGCGGAAAAAGCACAAAGAGCAACTTTTATCTGTGCTGATTTTCATCAGACATTTCAATATGTCGAACAAAATCCGGATGATTATGTGGTTTATTGTGATCCTCCTTATGCCCCGTTAGCGCAAGAGAGTAATTTCACTAATTACGCTGGTGGTGGTTTTAGTCTTGCTCAGCAAGCAGAGCTTGCTGAATATGCAACTTTATTTAAGCAAAAGGGGATTCCAGTACTTATCTCAAATCACGATACACCTTTTACAAGAGAGATATATCGTGGTGCAAAAATTAAAAAATTTAAAGTGCAGCGCAGTATTGGTCAAAATGCCAATTCGCGCACAAAAGTGAGTGAGCTTTTTGCTCTATTTTCTTAATTTGTCCTTTTGGGAGTAATAATGACAACTCAAAATAATAATGAAGAACGTCAGTCTTGGTCTAGCCGATTGGCTTATATTATGACTGTTGCGGGCGCAACAGTTGGTTTTGGTGCTACGTGGCGCTTCCCATATCTTGTTGGGGAAAATGGCGGTGGTGCTTATGTATTTTTATTCTGTATTGCAATGATTGTGATCGGTATTCCGATGATCTTAGTTGAGAATGTGATTGGCCGACGTATGAAAGTCAATGCGGTAGACGCATTTAGCGGCACAGCAAACGGCAAAAAAATCCATTCAGGCTGGAAAATTTTAGGCTATATGGGGTTGCTCGGTTCGTTCGGTATTTTGGCTTACTATATGGTACTTGGTGGATGGGTGTTTAACTACATTGGTAGCCTTGTAACAGGAACTTTAGATCTCTCTAATCCAGTAACTGTAGAAACAACTTCTCAATATTTTAAAGAGAGTATCTTCAACAGCCCGATAACAATTATTGGTTACACGGCATTATTCGTATTGATTAACTATTTTATTTTAGTACGCGGTATTGTTGATGGTATTGAACGTTCAGTGAAATATTTAATGCCATTACTTTTTGTGTTCTTAATTGTGATGGTTATCCGTAATGTCACCTTACCAGGTGCTGCAGAAGGGATTAAATTCTACTTAACACCTGATTTCTCGAAAATCACCCCTAAACTATTTGTATTTGTGCTTGGCCAAGTATTCTTTGCATTAAGTCTAGGTTTTGGTGTGTTAATTACCCTTTCTAGCTATTTAGATAAGAAAGAAAATTTAGTGCGTACAGCGACTATTACTGGGGTTATGAATACTTTAATCGCAGTAATGGCTGGCTTTATGATTTTCCCATCGTTATTTAGTTTTGGTGTGGCACCAAATGCAGGCCCAACCTTAGTGTTCCAAAGCTTACCTATCGTATTCTCTAATATGTGGGGTGGTACTGCGTTTGCGATTATTTTCTTTGGTCTATTAGTGGTAGCAGCATTAACGACATCATTAACGATTTATGAAGTCATTATTACGGCATTACAAGAAAAAACCAAAATGAGTCGTACAAAAGCGATTTTTGTAACACTTACCACTATTTTTGTGATCGGTAATGTGCCTTCAGTTCTAGGCGATAATGTGTGGAAAGATGTCACTATTATGGGTAAAAGCATTTTTGACGCATTTGATTATATCAGCGGAAATATTCTATTTATTTTAACTGCATTGGGTAGTGCGCTTTTTGTCGGCTTTGTATTAAAAGATGAAGCGAAAGAAGAGTTAGGTGCTAGCAAAGGGTTAACTAATATTTGGTTCAACTATGTACGCTTTGTGATTCCTGTGATCATTTTAGTGATTTTCTTTAGTTCATTATAAAAAATTGGGGGCTTTAAAGCCCCTAATTTTTACATCATTCCATCAAATTCACTTTTCTCTGGCTCTCCTAGCTTCCATTCAACAGTTCCAAACATACCTAATGAATGATCTATCATTCGAACATATTCTAAGGATACTCCCCAGACAGGTAGTTGATCGATCATCTCGTGATGGTATTCCTTTTTATAAAGATCCCTGGCGTAATTGGCGTCATTGCCATTAAGTAATTTAGATTTTCCAGTAAACTGGACTCCTTGCAAAGAAGGATTAAAGCGGGTTGGGGTAAATATGGTGCCGGCAACTTGTTGATTTTCTAAAGTTACTCGACCGTGGTGGGTTTTATCACTGCTAACATAGATTAAGCGAAGTTTTTTTTCATCAAATACATAATAAAATGCATTTGCCCAGGGCTTATTATCTTGAGAGCAACAGATTGTACAAAGATATTTTTTGGCAATAAAATTGCTGATTCTCTTTTGCATATTAATTTCCTATAGACCAACGTAAGAATTAAACTAACAAAGTAACCGTGTAAATATACGACTAGTTTTGTAAATTTGCAATAGTAGTAATAGACAAAAAATTAACCAAGATCACAATTTTATGTAATGTAATGTAATGTAATGTAATGTAATGTAATGTAATGTAATGTTGATTAATTTATAGGCAATAAATCAGGTAATGTGGCGAAACTTTCATCTTTTACTGTATTGTGAAAATCTTCAATATAAGCCATTTGGGAGTCTGATTCTCTAATCGCGCCGTATAAATTACTATATAAACCTTGTGAAGTAATTTTTCGAGCAACCACATAGCCACGCTCAAGATAAGGTTTTACCGCCCAATAAGGTAGAGCGGCAATGCCGCGTTTACTTGCCACAAGTTGAATGATCGCAATAGTTAATTCGCTAGTACGGCGTTGCGGATTAATTCCAACAGGTCGTAAAACTTTTCTAATAAGATCTAGCATATCATCAGGAACTGGATAAGTAATTAATGTTTCACTAGCAAAATCTTCAGCTTCCCATATCTCTTTAGTTGCTAAAGGATGATCTTTAGAACAGATCCCCACCATCTCATAAGAAAAGAGTGGTTTATAAATAATTCCAGACGTTTCTTCTGCTTCTGAGACTACCGCCCAATCTGCACGATGAGTGAGTAGCAGACCAACAGGATCAGTATGGAAACCAGATACAATATCCAATTCTACCAATCCCCAATTTTGACGGAAATGATCCATTGCAGGCATTAGCCAGTCAAAACAAGTGTGACATTCAACCGCAATTCTTAATTCACCAACTTCACCTTGTTTTACTCGAGCTAAATCTAGTTCTGCATTAATCACTTTTGGTAGAATCTCTTGAGCAAGCTTAATCAAACGCTCTCCTGCTGGCGTAAAATGAATGGGCTGTGTTTTACGCTCGAATAGCGTTAAATCATACTGATCTTCGAGTAATTTAATTTGATGAGAAAGCGCTGATTGGGTCAAATGAACACGTTTAGCCGCAAGGGAAACGCTACCACTTTCTTTTAAAGCTAATAATGTTCTTAAATGGCGAATTTCAATAAATATTGGTTTCATATCAAGTTTTTTAAGTGAAATTGAATATGTTTGATTATATCGTAATTTACATAAAATAATATAAAGCGAGTACTTTTTTACAGGGAACTACTCTAGACTAAAGAAGTTTTTAACCTAAAAAAAGGAAATGTTTATGAAAAATTTAGCTAAATTAAGCTTAACTGTTCTTGCTTCTGCATTATTGGTAGCTTGTGGTAGTGGTGGTTCAAATGGTGGTTCTCCAGCTACTCAGCCTTCAGCGACAAATACCCCAATAAATAACACAGCGACAAATAATACTGCAACAGCAACGAATAGTTCTTCAACGACTAAAGTAGATTCAGCTGCAACTGGCGCTGTTTACATTATTCCTGATGATGGTTATGCAGTTGATAAAAAAGTGTTAACAAACTCAACTATTTCGTCTATTACTGTTGATGGTATTGCAATTCCTGTTTCTCAATCAAATAGTTTAATGGGACGTAGAATTGGCGAAAATGAATTATATACAACAACTTACAGCAATATGAGTTTTGGTGCTTATGAAGTTGATGATCGTAATGATGCAAATGATAAAACTTATTTCTTCTATAACGGCACACCAACAGCTGTTGCAGATATGCCAAGCGGTACTGCAACTTATAAAGGCGAAGCATTATTAGATGGTGATACAGTGCGTGGCCGTGATATTGATTATGCTGTAGGTACATCTGAGTTTACAGCTAACTTCGGTTCTAAAACACTTACGGGTACAGTTTCTGCAGCGGGTGTGAATGTTGCGGTAAACGCAAATATCGATAGCAATGGTTTTACTGGCACAGCAAGTTCAACAGATTACCGTGGTAGCGCAAATGTAGAAGGCAAATTCTATGGTGCAAAAGCTCAAGAAATGGGTGGTATGTTTATGCAAAATAACCGCGAATGGGGCGGTGCATTTGGTGCTAAAAAACAGTAATTGTTTAAGTACAACCGGTTCGATTTGATAAATTTTTTGCAAAAAATTCTCGAAATCAGACCGGTTGTAGTTGAACAGTACACAATTATAAATAGGCATAAACTTTATCGTCAGTTTTATAGCAAATACGTGATTGAATAGAGCATTTCTGCTTTATTAAAATTGTGCTAAAATATATGCGCTTTTTCCAACGCTCATTGTTAGAGCGAGAGAAAGCACTTGTAAAACTTTTTGAAAATCGAACCGCTTGTAGGCGGTTTTTTATTTCATTGGTTTGTAGGATGGGCATCCCTGCCCATCATTTTGCCCATTAATATTGGTGGGCAAGGATGCCCACCCTACGTTCAATTTTTCTTTTTAAATCAACAAGTAATCTCTAGTATGGATTACCACTGTAAGGACATTAAAATGCCAATTATTACTTTACCCGATGGCTCACAACGCCAGTTTGATAACCCCGTTTCTGTAATGGAAGTTGCCCAAAGCATTGGTGCAGGTTTAGCGAAAGCAACCATTGCAGGTCGTGTAAACGGCGAACGCCGTGATGCATCAGACATCATTGACCAAGACGCAAGCCTTGAAATTATTACCGCAAAAGATGAAGACGGTTTAGAAATCATCCGTCACTCAACGGCACACTTACTTGGTCACGCTATCAAACAGCTTTTCCCAGGCGTGAAAATGGCGATCGGTCCAACTATCGACAACGGTTTCTATTACGACATCGATCTTGATCGTTCATTAACTCAAGAAGATATCGATGCGTTAGAAAAACGTATGTTAGAACTTGCAAAAACCAACTACGACGTGGTTAAAAAACGTGTAAGCTGGCAAGAAGCTCGTGATACGTTCGAAAGCCGTGGCGAAACCTATAAAATGGCGATCTTAGATGAAAATATCTCTAAAGATGACCAACCAGCTTTATATCATCACGAAGAATATATCGATATGTGCCGTGGTCCACACGTGCCGAATATGCGTTTCTGCCACCACTTTAAATTACAAAAAGTAGCGGGAGCATACTGGCGTGGCGACAGCAAAAACAAAATGTTACAACGTATTTACGGTACAGCGTGGGCAGATAAAAAACAATTAGCGGAATACTTAACTCGCTTAGAAGAAGCCGCAAAACGTGACCACCGTAAAATCGGTAAAGCCTTAGATCTTTACCATATGCAAGAAGAAGCACCGGGTATGGTGTTCTGGCATAACGACGGTTGGACAATCTTCCGTGAGCTTGAAACATTCGTTCGTACTAAATTAAAACAGTATGATTATCAAGAAGTTAAAGGCCCATTTATGATGGATCGTGTACTTTGGGAAAAAACAGGTCACTGGCAAAACTACGCAGATTTAATGTTCACCACTCAATCTGAGAACCGTGAATATGCGATCAAACCAATGAACTGCCCAGGTCACGTTCAAATCTTTAACCAAGGTTTGAAATCATACCGTGATTTACCAATCCGTATGGCGGAGTTTGGTTCGTGCCACCGTAATGAGCCATCAGGTTCTTTACACGGTTTAATGCGTGTACGTGGTTTCACTCAAGATGATGCACACATCTTCTGTACTGAAGAGCAAATCGAAAGTGAAGTAACATCGTGCATTAAAATGGTCTATGACATTTACAGCACATTCGGCTTTACCAACATCTATGTGAAACTTTCAACTCGCCCAGAAAGCCGTATCGGTGACGATGCAATGTGGGATCGTGCAGAAGAAGGTTTAGCAAACGCATTACGTGCGAACGGTCTTGAATACCAAATTCAAGAAGGCGAAGGTGCATTCTACGGCCCGAAAATTGAATTTGCACTACGTGACTGTTTAGACCGTGAATGGCAATGTGGTACTATCCAATTAGACTTCGCATTACCAGGTCGCTTAGAAGCGTCTTACGTTGCGGAAGACAACGGTCGTCGTACACCGGTAATGATCCACCGTGCGATTTTAGGTTCAATTGAACGTTTCATCGGTATCATCACTGAAGAATACGCAGGTTTCTTCCCAACGTGGTTAGCGCCAGTGCAAGCCGTAGTAATGAACATCACTGACAGCCAAGCGGACTACGTACAAAACGTAGTGAAACAACTTTCTGATGCAGGTATCCGTGTGAAAGCAGATTTACGTAACGAAAAAATCGGCTTCAAAATCCGTGAACACACCCTACGCCGTGTGCCGTATATGTTAGTTTGTGGCGATAAAGAAATCGAAGCAGGTAAAGTAGCAGTACGTACTCGTAAAGGTGCAGACTTAGGTTCATACGATGTTGCAGAATTAGTTGAAATTCTGAAAAAACAAGTAAGAACAAGAGAGTTAAAATTACTTGGTGAAGAGTAGTTTTATAACTAAGTAATAAATAGAACGCCCAAATCAGTAAGGTTTGGGCGTTTTTTTATCTATATTTATAAAGTTGTAATGTATTTGGTGCAATAAAAATAGGTTGATTTTTATCATTTTGTGAGCATATAATTTAAACAGATATATCATTTGTTGTAATTACAATGGAGCAAAATTAATGAGATTGTCAGAAGTTGCTATTGTACAGACAGGTTATCTTTTCCGTACAAAAGTCCCCGAAGATCCTATGGGGAATGTATCGGTAGTACAGATGAAAGATTGTTCTTTGCTAGGTGAGGTTGATTGGCAGAGTTGCGTTAAAACAACTTTAACAAAGGTTAAAGAGAGTGATTGGTTAAAACAAGGGGACATTTTAGTAGCAAGTCGCGGTAATAACTATAATGCTATTTTTATTGATGAAACCATTGAAAATAGACAAGCGGTTGCTTCCCCCCATTTTTTTGTAATTCGAGCCGAGTTAGAAAAAGTATTACCAAAATACCTTGCATGGTGGCTGAATTTGAAGAAAACACAACAATACATTAACCAAAATATTGAAGGCTCTACCACTAAAAGTATCCGATTGCCCGTATTGGCTGATTTAAAAATAAAAATTCCTGATTTAGCTAAGCAACAAAGCATAGTGCAGATTGTGAATACCCTTGAACAAGAAAAGCAAATTGTTTTTAAGCTCATTGAAAACAATGAATTGTTATTAAATGCTATTGCTCAGGATTTAATTTAACAAAGGAGAAATTAAAATGAATGAATTAGTACAAACTTTTGAAGGTATTAAACATCTTGATGAACAAGGCAATGAATTTTGGTCTGCTAGGGAATTAAGTAAATTACTTGATTATTTAGAATACCGAAATTTTCAACCCGTTGTTGAAAAAGCCAAAATAGCTTGTGAACAAAGTCAGCAAGCGGTTTCAGACCATTTCGTGGAGTTCCACGAAATGGTCAAGATTGGTTCAAATGCAACTCGTAAATTATCCAACGTTAAGCTATCTCGCTACGCCTGTTATCTTATCGTCCAAAACGGTGATCCGTCTAAACCTGTGATTGCCGCAGGGCAAACTTATTTTGCGGTACAGACACGTCGTCAAGAGTTGGCTGATGATGAAAATTTCCAACAACTACAAGAAGATCAAAAACGCTTATTTCTGCGTAATGAGCTAAAAGAACATAATAAATTACTGGTCGAAACCGCTCAAAAAGCAGGTGTAGAAACTAGCTTAGATTTCGCAGTATTCCAAAACCATGGTTATAAAGGGCTTTATGGAGGCTTAGATAATAAAGCGATTCAAGCTCGTAAAGGGCTAAAGAAAAATCAGGCAATTTTAGATCATATGGGTTCAACGGAATTAGCTGCTAATCTATTCCGAGCAACACAGGCGGAAGAAAAGCTACGTCGTGATAATATTCAAACTAAGCAGCAAGCCAATCAAACTCATTTTGATGTTGGGCAAAAAGTTAGACAGACAATTCAAGAACTTGGCGGTACAATGCCAGAAGATTTACCAACCCCTGATAAAAGTATTAAAGCTTTAGAAGCAAGTCAGAAGAAACAACTTAAACAAGGATAACCAATGACCACTCAAATTAACCAAGACGATATTAATAAAGCCCTTTGGTCTGCTTGCGATACATTCCGTGGCACAATCAGTGCCGACACCTACAAAGATTTCATCTTAACGATGCTGTTCTTAAAGTATATTTCTGATGTATGGCAAGATCACTACAACGCTTATCAAACCGAATATGGCAATGAGCCCGAGTTAATTGCGGAGATGATGAAGCAAGAGCGTTTTGTATTACCCCCACAAGCGAATTTCTATCACCTATATGAAAGACGTTTTGAAGCAGGTAACGGCGAGCGAATCGATCAGGCATTGCACGCTATTGAAGAAGCCAATGGGACTAAGTTAAAAGATGCAGGTAAAAGCGTATTCCAAGATATCTCTTTTAACACCGATAAATTGGGTGAAGAAAAGCAAAAGAACACTATTTTGCGTGAGCTATTGGAAGACTTTGCCAAACCAGAACTTGACCTCAAACCAAGCCGAGTGGGAACCCTAGATATTATCGGTAACGCCTACGAATATCTGATCAAAAACTTTGCCGCAAGTGGCGGGCAAAAAGCAGGGGAATTTTATACCCCACCAGAAGTTTCAGACTTAATCGCTGAGTTATTAGAGCCAAAAGTGGGCGATAGCATTTGCGATCCCGCTTGTGGTTCGGGCTCGCTTTTGATGAAGTGCGGTCGTAAAATTATGCAAAATTACCAAAGTAAAACCTACGCACTTTACGGGCAAGAAGCGATTGGCTCAACGTGGTCTTTAGCGAAAATGAATATGTTTTTGCATAGTGAAGATAATCACAAAATCGAATGGGGCGACACAATCCGCAATCCTAAATTATTGGATAGCAACGGACAGCTGATTAAGTTTGACATTGTTACCGCTAACCCGCCGTTTTCATTGGATAAATGGGGCTATGATGATGTGAAGCAAGATCGCTTCCAACGCTTTGAACGTGGATTACCACCGAAAACCAAAGGGGACTATGCTTTTATTTCACATATGATCGAAACCCTAAAAGAGCACACAGGGCGAATGGGCGTGGTAGTTCCGCATGGGGTATTATTCCGTGGTGCAGCAGAAGGCAAGATCCGTCAAAAATTGATTGAAGAAAATCTACTAGATGTGGTAATCGGCTTACCTGAAAAACTGTTCTACGGCACAGGTATCCCAGCAGCGATTTTAGTGTTCCGAAAAGATAAAAGCGATGATTCGGTATTATTTATTGATGCAAGCCGAGAATTTAAAGCAGGCAAAAATCAAAATACCCTAACCCCTGAAAATATTGACAAAATCGCCGAAACCTACAGCAACAGACAAGCGGTCGAAAAATATGCGTATCTTGCAAATTTCGCTGAAATTCAAGAAAACGACTTTAACCTAAATATCCCACGTTATGTGGACACCTTTGAAGCCGAGCAACCAATCGACTTAAATGCCGTGCGTGCCGAACGAGTGCAACTACAGCAACAACTGGCAGAATTAGAAACCAAAATGGCGGGTTATTTAAAAGAATTGGGGTATTGATTTATACATAAAATAACTGTATAAATACACAACAAGTTCCCGGCGTCGGGAACTTGTTCAAAAATAATACTAGGAGACATTGCAATGAATAAAAATGAAATTACTCAATTAAAACAAAAGTTTGATCTCTACATTCATACTATTGAAGGGACTAATATCGAGTATTTTTATGCTAGAGATGTAATGGAGTTACTAGGATATGACAAATGGGATAATTTTCAAAATGTATTAGAAAGAGCAAAAGAAGCTTGCCTGAATAGCAATATTGAGATTTATGATCATTTCAGAAATGTTACAACAACATCAAGTACAGGTAATAATGCTCAACGTCCAAGATCCGATATGCAACTCACCCGTTACGCCTGTTATCTTGTCGCCCAAAATGCTGATCCCCGTAAAAATGCGGTTGCCTTTGCTCAAACTTATTTTGCATTACAAACACGCAAACAAGAATTATTAGAAGAACGTTTAGCTTTGCAAAACCGTTTAGAAGCACGTCAAAAACTTACCGAATCAGAAACTAAACTCTCACAAAACATTTATGAAAGAGGTGTTGATGAACAAGGTTTTGGGCGTATTCGTTCTAAAGGTGATTCAGCATTATTTGGTGGGAAAACAACGCAAACAATGAAAACTCAGCTTGCCGTTCCTAAAAATAGACCCTTAGCGGATTTTTTACCAACAGTAACCATTGCTGCTAAAAATCTAGCAACAGAGATTACAAATTTTAACGTAGAATCTAACGACTTATATGGTGAAGAATCTATTACAAACGAGCATATTCAAAATAATCAAAGTGTACGAGATATGTTAGCACAGCGTGGTATTAAACCCGAAGAGCTACCGCCTGCGGAAGATTTACAGAAATTAAAACGCCGAGTAGATACATCAAATAAGAAATTAGTAAAGCAATCCGCTTTGCCAAAAGGTAATAAATAACAAGCGGTTAAATTAACCAAGAATTTTGCAAATTAGGAAAATAAAAATATGAGTAAGTTGCCGAGTGGGTGGAAAAGAGAATATTTAGGAAAAGTAGCCGAATTACAACGTGGATTTGATTTACCAAGTTCAAAAAGAATTGAAGGCACTATTCCAATTATTTCATCCAGTGGAATTAGTGGATATCACAATGAAGCTAAAGTTCTTGCGCCTGGAGTTGTAACTGGACGATATGGAACAATAGGCAATGTTTTTTACGTCGAACAAAATTTTTGGCCTTTAAATACATCTCTGTGGGTAAAAAATTTTTACAATAATCACCCTAAATTTATTTACTATCTACTAAGTAATTTTGATTTTGCAAAGTTTAGTGATAAAACGGGTGTTCCTGGGGTAAATAGAAACGATTTACACGCTGTTAAAGTCTTAGTTCCCCCACTACCAGAACAAATCAAAATCGCTGAAACACTCTCAACGTGGGATAACGCAATTCAAGCCACAGAATCCCTAATTGCCAACAGCCAACAACAGAAAAAAGCATTAATGCAGATGTTGCTAAGTGGTGAGAAAAGAGTTGGGGGATTTAGTGGGGAGTGGAAGAAGATAAAATTAGGCAAAATAGCAGATATGTCTAGTGGAGGTACGCCGAAATCTACCGTTGAAGAATATTATAATGGCGGTATTCTTTGGGTCTCTATTGCGGATATGACAGCGCAAGGAAAATATATTACTAGAAGCGAAAAGACTATATCGGAGTTAGGTGTAGAAAATAGTTCAGCTAAATTATATCCTAAAAATACTATTTTATATGCTATGTATGCGTCTATTGGAGAATGTAGTATTGCTACAGTCCCTGTAACGTCATCTCAAGCCATTTTAGGAATTAGACCAAAAGACGAACTGTATTTTGAATACCTATATTTTTATCTTTCTTCTTTGAAAGATAAGATTAAGTTACAAGGCCAGCAGGGTACTCAATCAAATTTAAATGCAGGAATGGTAAAAGATTTTGATATCTTATTGCCTAGCGTAGAAGAACAACAAAAAATCGCCAAAATTCTAACAGCAGCAGATCAAGAGATCGAAACATTGCAACAAAAATTGGAATGTTTGAAGTTGGAAAAACAGGCGTTGATGCAAATATTACTGGGGTAAAGATAAATCTAATTTTTTTCGTTTTTTATCTTGAAAATGTATAAATAATACCTATGTAGAGTGGGTGTTTATCCATAAATAGGAGATTATTAAAATGGGAAAAAATCAACACGTTGTACCACATAACAGGGAATGGGCAGTGAAAGGAGCAGGAAATTCTAAAGCAACTAGAGTTGTACCTACTCAAGCAGAAGCTATCCAAATTGCTCAAGATATTGCTCGTAATCAAAAATCGGATACTAAAATACATGGTAGAGATGGAAGAATTAGAGCAGGGAATAGTTATGGTAATGATCCATTTCCGCCGAGAGATAAAAAGTAATTGATTTTAAAGGAGAATTCTATGAAATTAGGACTGTTTTTTGGTGCAGGAGCAGAAATGAGCTATGGTTTACCTAGTGGTGGAACATTTGCAATAGATTTATTTAGACAAGACTCTACACTATATAAAGAAAAATTAAGGAGTGAGCTTGATAATGTGAATATTACTTCCCCTTATGCAGCAAATTGGTTACCAGATGGATATAGAACAAAACCTATTTATGCTTTTGGAAAAAATGAATTTGGTAGTCTTATTGAGTCATCTATACAATACAAAAGAGATAAGATAATTGAACATTTAAATAAATTTGATGATTTATGCATAAATGTCTTAAAGGCTTTTAATATCCAAGAAGATAGAATTGCGGATTTATTTTTAGAACAATCAGGCTACGAATTAGGTTCTGTTTTATATACTCAAAAAATAAAATTGAATCCAATCTTGTCTAATAATGTAACTCTATTTGAATCAAAATACTATTCGGCAATGTTAGAAGTGATTAAGTTAGGAAAAGGTGTTGATGATCTTCGTAGATATGCAATAGCTTTTCTGCAACTACTAGTTGGATCTCACGGTCATGATTTAGTAAAAAAATTAAATGAGGAACTATTTACTAATACACCTGATGATTTACCTATATTCGATGATATTTTTGGAATGTTTAAACTAGAATTCAATCAGGTAGGTTCAGAAGCTTTAGAATTATTATTGGGTCAAAAAAAGACTTTTAATACAGATGAAAATGCTGATTTGATATGTCTGTTATCTGCAATTTGTAAAAAAGCATTAGAGAATATTTTTGTTGATGTACTAGATTACCAAAAGCTATTAGATGAACATTTTAGATATTTATTTTCACCGAAAACAGAATGGGCTAAATTTACTAAGATGGTTGTTTTCTTAGAAACAGCTAGAGATTATATTAAAAATAAAGTTCCTGAAAATCTGAATGATAAGGAGGGATATTATAATGATTTAAGTCACTTACAAAGTGATGAAATTTCACTAGTAGGAACATCAAATTACAATAGTATAATTTCTGAAGTTCAGCCTGATTTAGTTAATAAAATAGTTCATCTTAATGGCAGTGTGAAGGATTTTTATAATCCATACAAAAATAGTATTACTCAATTTGATGATAAGCCTGATAATTTAAAACAGATACATGTGCCATTTATTTTAACTCAAAGTGGATTGAAACCATTAACATCAGTAGAAATGTCTAGACGTTATGTTTCTTTATTTGATGCTTTTTCTGATTCAGATGCTGTAATTGTTGTTGGCTTTGGATTTAATAAAGATGACAGTCATATTAATGGATTATTTCGAGAGTTAGTAGAAAACAAAAATAAAAAACTATTTGTTGTTGGAATATCTAATGAGCGAAGTATTAAAAATTCAGCTATTGAAAATTTGAGAATTGATAAGAATAGAGATAATGTCATTGGAGTTTCAGTAAGTAAAGATACTAGACAAACAAACGATCAATTATGGATTGAATATATTAAAGGGCAAATAGAACCTTTAACTAATTAAATTTTTATGGAGATATTATGCACCCAACCCCAAAATTCCAAGAAAAATACAGTTCAAAAATTCCTGCGTTATTGCTGTTAAATAATTTGGGGTGGGGGTGTTTGTCGCCTAAAAGCGCATTGGAAATGCGTAATCACAGCAAAGCTAATGTGGTGTTGGAAACGGTGTTGCGTGAAGTGTTGGCGGCAAAAACTTTTCTGTATGCGGGAAAAGAAAGGCATTTATCCGCAAAGGCGGTGGATTACTTAGTTGCCGAGCTGATGAATCCTAATCTGAATGAAAGCCTAGTGAATGCCAATGAGAAAATCTACAATCATCTGCTTTACGGCATTACCGTTACCGAATTTATCGAAGGCAAGAAAATCAGTTGCACCATTCCGATTATCGACTGGGAAAATATTGAAAATAACCGCTTTCATTTTACTGAAGAATTTGATGTCGCCAATGTCAATGGCAGTTCGGTGCGAACGCCTGATATTGTCTGCTTTGTAAATGGTTTACCTTTGGCGGTGATTGAAGGAAAACGCCCTGACGGTAAGCAAAAAAGCACTATCGAAGAGGGCATTTCCCAAACCATTCGTAACCAACGCCCGAATGAAATCCCACATCTGCTTGCCTACGCTCAATTGGTGCTGTCGATTAACGGCACAGCAGGGCGTTATGCTACTTGCGGTACCCCTGCTAAATTCTGGGCTGCGTGGCGTGAAGAAGAATTTTCAGAAGTTGAAATGGCGAACATCAAAAATTTAGCCATTTCGCCCCAAGCTCTCACCACTATCCTACCTAATTCAGACGATCAACAATGGTATCAACAGCTTATTGCACAAGGGCGTTTAGCTGTAACAGGGCAAGATCAGCTGTTAATCAGTTTGCTTAGTCCTGCTCGTCTATTGGAAATGATCCGCTATTTCACGCTGTTTGATCACAAAGAGCATATCCGTGTTGTCGCTCGCTATCCGCAAGTTTTTGGAGTGAAACGTCTATTAAGCCGTGTGAGTACCCAAAATGAACAAGGGGAGCGCAATGGTGGGGTGATTTGGCATACCACAGGCTCGGGCAAATCTTTTACGATGGTCTTTTTCAGCAAAGCATTGTTGCTACACCCTGCGTTAAAACAGTGCCGAATTGTGGTGGTAACCGATCGTGTCGATTTAGAAAATCAGCTAAGTAGCACTTTCTATAACAGCGGAGAACTTGCTACAAAGCGAGATCGCAAAAATGCCATGGCGACTACAGGCAAACGCCTTGCCGAGCAAATTGGTCAGGGCAATGAGCGGATTATTTTCTCGTTAATCCAGAAGTTTAATACCGCAATTGAGCAACCGAATTGTTTTAACCCGAGTGAAAATATTATAGTGCTGATTGACGAAGGGCACCGTACCCAAGGGGGCGAAAATCATATTGCTATGCGCCGAGCATTGCCGAATGCGTCTTTTGTGGCATTTACCGGTACGCCGTTGTTGAAAGATGATGAAACTACGCAAAAATTTGGCAAGATTATCCACGCTTACACAATGCAACGGGCAGTAGAAGATAAATCCGTTACGCCGCTTTTGTATGAAGAGCGTATCCCTGAATTAGAGGTAAATAAGCAGGCGATTGATAACTGGTTTGAGCGTATTACTAAATCGTTAAGCGAGCAACAAAAAGCGGATTTAAAACGCAAATTTTCTCGCAAAGGGCAGATTTATCAAGCCGATGAACGTATTCATTTAATCGCTTTGGATATTGCCTATCATCTGAATGAAAAAATCGAGCAGGGATTAAAAGGGCAGTTGGCGTGCGAAAGCAAAGTGAGCGCTATTCGCTATAAACAGTATCTTGACGAAGTTGGGTTGTTTGAAAGTACGATAGTGATTAGCCCGCCCGATAGCCGAGAAGGCAATAGTGATATTGATGAACAGGCGAGCGATGAAGTGGTGCGTTGGTGGAATCACAATGTGCAAGGCAATGAAGAGGTTTATACCCAACAGGTGCTAAATCGTTTTGCTGATCCAGATAGCCCGTTGCGTTTATTGATTGTGGTGGATAAATTGCTGACTGGTTTTGATGAACCGAGCAATGCGGTGCTTTATATTGATAAGCCGTTAAAACAGCATAATCTGATTCAAGCTATCGCTCGAGTTAATCGCCTACATAAGCAGAAAGAGTATGGTTTATTGATTGATTATCGGGGCATTTTAAAAGAGCTGGACACTACCATTGCCAAATATCAGGATTTAGCCAGCCGTACCCAAGGCGGTTACGATATTGATGATATTGAAGGTTTATATCGCCCGATGAGAAATGAATATCTGCGTTTGCCGAGTTTGTATCAACAGCTTTGGGCGGTTTTTGCGACGGTCGAAAATAAAGCGGATATTGAGCAGCTGCGCCGTGTGCTGGTGCCGAATTTGGTAACAGATACGGAAAGCGGTCTGTTATTCGATAAAAATAGCAAAATTCGAGACGATTTTTATCGTGCTTTAACGGATTTTAACCGCTGTTTACAAGTTGCGTTGCAGTCGGATGAGTTTTATCAAGATCAAAACTTCACCGATTCCGACCGCACTTTATATAAAGAGACCGCTAAACAGTTCGGCTATTTACGCCGTTTAGTGCAACAGGATGCTGGCGAACAGATTGATTACAGCGAATATGCCGATCAAGTGGAAAAATTGATTGATAAACACGTGGTTGGGCTAGGCGTAAAAGAGCCTGAAGGCATTTATGCGGTCAATAAAATGGGTAAAGCGGAAATTAAACAGTGGGACGATACCAAAACCCGTAACGAAGCGGATAAAATCCGTTCTCGCATTGCCCGCAGTATTGAACTGGATTTGAATGATGATCCTTATGCTAAAGCCCGTTTTTCCGAATTGTTGCAACAGGCGATTGAAGAGGCGGAAGCGTTATTTGATAATCCAATGAAGCAATACTTACTATTTCAAGAATTTGAAGAACAAGTTGCGGAGCGAAAGTTAGCGGAAATTCCCGATCGTTTTGCGGATAACCATTCGGCGCAAGCCTATTTTGGCGTATTTAAAACCGTGTTGCCAGAAACCTTAGCTCAACCAAGCGAGCAAGAGCGTTGGGTGGAATTAGCCTTTGATTTGGATCGCATTGTGCTACAAGCGGTAGCAGAGCATTCATTAAGTTTAGAGCAGGTAGAAAAAGAGATCAGCAAGCAATTACTGCCAATGCTGTTCAAACTTTGCCAATCTATCGGTAGCGGTATGCTACAAGCAAAAGAAATTGTGGAACGGATTATCCAAATCGTGCGTATTGGAAATAGATAAAATGAATAGAAATATTTTATCTATCCCCTATGGCGAACAGCGGCTACAAGTTCGGCTTATTGAACGCCCGCAATCGAAACGCTTACGTTTAACCGTGCAGCCAAATGGTGAAATTATTGCTTATGCGCCGCAACAAGCGGTCAAAAACGAGCTGATTTTTGCCATTTCGCAACAAACAGGCTGGATTTCTCAGCAATTAGCCGAACTTAGCCAATTGCCGAAATTGCCAGTTCGCCAATATATCAGCGGAGAAAGCCATCGTTATTTGGGCAGGCAATATGTGCTCAAAGTTTATCAAGAACCTAATCAAGAAAATCATATTCGTCTTTGGCGTGGACAGATTGAAGTTCAACTCAAAGATAAATCGCCTGAAAAGGTGCAGAAAGTGTTAAACCAATGGTATCGCCAAAAAGCAAAACAGATTTTTCAACAACGCTTGGAAGTATTACTGGCGAAAACATTGTGGGTCAGCGATGTGCCAAATATTCGGTTACGTACCATGAAAACCCGCTGGGGTAGTTGTTCGGCAAAAGGGGCGTTATGGCTAAATCCAATGTTAGTTAAAGCCCCAAAAGAGTGTATCGATTATGTGATTTTGCACGAGCTATGCCATTTAGCCGAACATAACCACAGCGAGCGTTTTTATCGCTTAATGAATCAAGTGATGCCAAATTGGCAAGAGATGAAAAAGCGATTGGATAAATTAGCGGATTTACTGATTCATTAAATGGCTATTTTTTGTATTGAAACGCTTAAATCTAATTGCCTAATCGCTTAAATTCTAGTAAAATCAGCCTGTTTTGCTCAATTTGAGCGATAAAAATAAATTAAATCTTTTGCTTAGAGCATAAGAAATTGTACTTAAACTATCTAGAGGAATAATACTATTAAACCTGTAAAACGTGTTCAGACAAATCGCGCTCATCGTTTAAATGATGAGATTCGTGTAAAAGAAGTTCGCTTAACTGATCAAGATGGCGAACAGCTTGGTATCGTATCAATTCAAGAAGCATTAGCTAAAGCTGAAGAAGCTGAGTTAGACTTAGTTGAAATTAGCCCAAATGCTGAACCGCCGGTTTGCCGTATTATGAACTATGGTAAGTTCATGTATGAGAAAGAAAAAGCGGCTAAAGAGCAGAAGAAAAAACAAAAAGTCGTACAAATTAAGGAAATTAAATTCCGTCCAGGTACAGACGAAGGTGACTACCAAGTTAAATTACGTAATATCATCCGTTTCTTAGAAGATGGCGACAAAGTAAAAATTACAGTTCGTTATCGTGGTCGTGAGATGGCTCACCAAGAGATCGGTTTAGATGTATTAGAACGTGTAAAACAAGATACAGCTGAATTAGCAATGGTTGAATCTGCGCCAGGTAAACTGGAAGGTCGCCAAGCGATTATGGTTATTGCACCGAAGAAAAAATAATTTATTTCTTGCATAAGACGGGCAGATCTTTTAAAATCCGCCCGTTTTTCTGTTTAGAAAAACCAAGACGTCAATTAGGCACACTCAGCAGCCTAATTCGTTTTTATGTGATGTTATCATCACTCTTGAGAAATAATTGGTGCTCTCCAAGTAATAGTTTAAGCAATTAGATTATTCGCCCAATTATTGTGTATTAACAAAAACAATGCGGAGTTTATAAAACAATGCCTAAAATTAAAACAGTACGTGGTGCTGCTAAGCGTTTCAAGAAAACAGCTTCTGGCGGTTTCAAACGTAAACAATCTCACTTACGTCACATTTTGACTAAGAAAACAACTAAGCGTAAACGTCACTTACGTCACAAATCAATGGTAGCGAAAGCAGACCAAGTTTTAGTAGTAGCGTGCTTACCATACGCATAAGCGTAAATTAAGTACAACGTACGATTAGTAGATTTTTAGTTTTTAATGATTAGGTGCGTTCCGCATCTAAATAGACAATTTAGGAGATTTAATAATGGCTCGTGTAAAACGTGGTGTTATTGCAAGAGCACGCCATAAGAAAGTTCTTAAGGCTGCTAAAGGTTATTATGGTGCACGTTCACGCGTGTATCGCGTTGCTTTCCAAGCAGTTGTTAAAGCTGCACAATATGCTTATCGTGACCGTCGTCAACGTAAACGTCAATTCCGTCAATTATGGATTGCACGTATCAACGCTGCAGCACGTCAAAACGGTTTATCATACAGCAAATTCATCAACGGCTTGAAAAAAGCTTCTGTTGAAATCGATCGTAAGATCCTTGCTGATATCGCAGTATTTGACAAAGTAGCTTTCGCAGCATTAGTTGCTAAAGCAAAATCTGCTCTTTAATTTTAAAGAATAGATAAATTAGGCACCGAAAGGTGCCTTTTTTGTATCTAGAAAACAGGGCGTGTGCGTGCGTAGCACGCACACACATAAATATTATTTGCTATCGAAGGGATAATTTCCCAAAACAACCGGTCTAATTCCCGTAATTTTTTGCAAATAAGATAGGAAAGTCATCTATGAAAAAAATCGTATTATGTGCAGTGCCTGTTGTATTGGCAGCTTGTTCCAGTCCTGTACAACAAAGCACAGTACCAATGGATAGCCAAGCGGTACAAGAGTATAACCAACGTATTGCAAGCAGTGCTTCAAACAAAGCTAATGCTCAAAATAGAACACAAAAAGAAGGCGAATGGCAGTTAAATCAAAGTGATAATAAACCGAAAGTGGTTCATGTTCACACTCGTCCACGCGTTTATCCTTCAGTTCATTATGGCTATGGCTGGGGAAGTGGTGGTAGAAGAGGACACTATTCAGGTGTAGGCTTAGGAATGGGCGCTTGGTAGGATTCTATAAAAAACTCTCCCATAATTCTGGGAGAGTTTTATCATATTACGCTAATTCCGCACGTAATTTTTTGGTTACATCCATCATCACTTGTAGCTGTTCAATGGTTTCTTTCCAACCACGTGTTTTTAAGCCACAGTCTGGATTTACCCATAAACGCTCTTTTGGTACTACATTTAATGCTTTGCGTAGTAAGTGTTCAATCTCTGCTGCTGTTGGTACTCGCGGGCTGTGAATATCATACACACCCGGACCAATATCGTTTGGATATTTGAAATCGCCGAATGCGGTTAATAATTCCATATCTGAACGAGAGGTTTCAATGGTGATTACATCTGCATCTAAACCTGCGATTGCTGGTAAGATATCATTGAATTCGGAGTAACACATGTGAGTGTGGATCTGGGTATCATCTTTCACGCCCATATAGCTTAAACGGAATGATTCGCCTGCCCATTGTAAATATGCATCCCAATCTGCACGTTTAAGTGGCAAACCTTCACGAATTGCTGGTTCGTCGATTTGGATTACTTTGATACCCGCTGCTTCTAAATCTAATACTTCATCTGATAATGCCACACCGATCTGCTTACAAACTACTGAACGTGGAATATCGTTACGTACGAATGACCATTGTAGAATTGTCACAGGGCCAGTAAGCATACCTTTCATCACTTTACTTGTTAAGCTTTGAGCATATTGTGACCAACGTACTGTCATCGGCTCTGGGCGAACTACATCACCGTAGATTACAGGTGGTTTCACACAACGTGAACCGTAGCTTTGTACCCAACCAAATTTAGTGAATGCGAAACCGTCTAATAATTCACCGAAGTATTCCACCATGTCATTACGTTCTGCTTCACCGTGAACTAATACATCTAAGTCTAATTCTTCTTGGCGACGTACGACATATTCGATCTCTTTCTTCATCGCTGCTTCGTAATCTTCAAGGCTTAATTCACCTTTTTTGAAGCTTGCACGTGCATGACGGATCTCGGTTGTCTGTGGGAATGAACCGATATTTGTGGTTGGTAATAGCGGTAAGTTTAACCACGCATTTTGCTTCGCAATACGCTCTGCAAATGGTGATTTACGCTGATCCGCACTTTCTGGTAAATTTGCTAAACGCTCTGCTACTTCTGGACGGTGAATTTCTTTCGAATTCGCACGAGCATCTGCAGCCGCTTGGCTCGCATCTAACTGAGATTGAACTGATGCTCTACCGTTATTTAACGCTTGTTTTAATACATTTAATTCTTCGATCTTTTGTAATGTGAAGGCTAACCAGCTATAAAGATCCGGATTTTTCTCTTTTAATTGCACTTCCACTTCTAAATCGAATGGGGTGTGAAGTAGTGAACAGCTTGGTGCAATCCATAAACGTTCGCCAAGTTTAGCTTTTAAAGGCTCAAGTACATCTAATACTTTGTTTAAGTTTGCACGCCAGATATTACGACCTTCGATCACACCTGCCGATAATACTTTGTCGTAATCTGCAAATGCGGCAAGTTGCTCTGGAGCGCGCACTAAATCAAGATGTAAGCCATCAACCGCTAAGCCTTTTAATAATTCTGCGTGTGTTGGCACAGAACCGAAGTAAGTTGCTAATAAAATTTTCGCATCAACTTTGCTCAATTCTGCATAAACTGCTTTATATGCTTCAACCCATTCAGTTGGTAGATCTAAGGCTAATGCAGGCTCATCAATCTGAATCCATTCCGCACCTTCTGCTGCTAATGCAGTTAAGATCTCTTTATAAACAGGTACTAATTGATTTAATAGATCAAAACGGTTGAATGCTTCGCCTTTCTCTTTACCTAACCATAAGAATGTTAGTGGGCCAACGATCACAGGTTTGAAGTTTAAGCCTAACGCTTTTGCTTCACGGATTTGATTAACATAGTGAGCAGGGTTCGCTTTGAATTGGGTTGTTTTTTGGAATTCAGGCACTAAGTAGTGGTAGTTAGTATCGAACCATTTTGTCATTTCAATCGCAAATTGATCTTTGTTACCACGTGCTAATTGGAAGTATTGCGATAGTGTTAAATTTTGGCTATCAAAACCAAAGCGCGCAGGAATTGCACCTGTCGCTACTTGAAGATCTAAAATATGATCATAGAAAGTGAAATCGCCTACTGCCACAAAATCCGCATTTGCTTGCGCTTGATGTCTCCAGTTTTTCTCGCGTAATGCTTTGGATAAATCTAATAGATCTTGCTCTGCGATATCGCCACGCCAATAACGCTCTTCTGCAAATTTTAATTCACGTTTTGCACCCACACGTGGAAAGCCTAATAGATGAAATGTTGTCATAATGTTTCTCCTGTAGATTTTATAATTCGGATTATTTAGACGTTTAGCCGTCTAAATGTCTGAACCCATAATCTAACTTTTTTTAACATTACGCAACTTCATAATTTTCAAATTGATTATGAAAAAAATTAATAATTGATGATTTATGCAAAAATATCTTGTGTAACAGGAATAATCGAAAATTGGCTTTTTTGGGATGCAATCCATAGATCATAGTTCGCTTGTTGATGTAACCAACTTTCAGGACTTGGACTATTTTCACCTAACCAAGCGTGTAGTCTTAAGGCCATTTCTGCACTGATTGCTGCTTTACCATTAAGCAAGCGTGAAAGCGTTACTCGATTAATGCCTAACTGTTTCGCTGCTTCAGTTACGCTTAAATTTAATGCGGGTAATATATCTTCTCGAATAATTTCCGCAGGATGTGGGGGATTGTGCATTCTCATAATAGTTCTCTATAACTTAAATAGAATGATTGTAGTTTTATACGCTACAGTTTTCAATCAAATATTCACTTCAAAAATTATGTAAAATTATTTACACCTAAAGCCTAGTCAAAAGCAATCTAAATGGGTACAATCCTATGCTTGCCAGCCGTTCGAGTAACGGTGCAACTAGATTTTTACTTTGGAGAAAGTTATGTCGTGGAATGAATCAGGCAATCAACAAGACCCTTGGGGAAGACCCGGTCAGAAAAAGCCTGAACAAGAGCAGGGCTCAAATCAAGGACAACCAGGTCAGCAACAAGAGCCACAACCGAATAAGCAAACCGAACAAGGTCCGCCAGATTTAGAAGATGTATTTAACAATCTAATGAAAAAAATGGGCGGTGGTAATAAAGGTGATCAAGGATCATCAAATCAATCAGGCTTACCATTTGGAAAACTATTACCTATCGCTGCTGTTATTGGGGCGGTGGTATGGGCAGTTTCTGGTTTCTATACTATCCAAGAAGCAGAGCGCGGTGTTGTAACTCGCTTTGGTCAGCTAAATAGCATTCAGATGCCTGGTTTAAACTGGAAACCGACTTTTATTGATGAAGTTACGCCAGTTAATATTGAGCGTGTACAAGAGCTTCGTACTAATGGTTCAATGCTTACTCAAGACGAAAATATGGTGTTAGTTGAAATGACCGTACAATATCGTGTTGAAGATGCAGCTAAATACCTATTCAGCGTAACTCGCCCAGATGACAGTTTAAAACAGGCAACAGACAGTGCATTACGTTATGTGATTGGTCATATGACGATGGACGATATTTTAACGACAGGTCGTGCGGTAGTGCGTGAGCGTACTTGGAATGCATTACGCGATATCATCAAAAATTATGATATGGGCTTAATGGTTACTGACGTGAACTTCCAATATGCTCGTCCGCCAGAAGAAGTGAAAGCGGCATTTGATGATGCAATTAAAGCACAAGAAGACGAACAGCGTTTAATTCGTGAAGCGGAAGCTTATGCACGCGGTCAAGAGCCTATCGCACGTGGTCAAGCGCAACGCGTTTTAGAGCAAGCAAATGCTTATAAAGAGCAAGTTGTATTAAATGCACAAGGTGAAGTGGAGCGTTTTACTAAACTATTACCTGAATATAAAGCAGCACCACAAGTCACTCGTGAGCGTTTATATATTCAAGCGATGGAAAAAGTGATGAAAAATACGCCTAAGCTGATGATGGATGGCGCTAATGCAAATAATTTAGCGGTATTACCTATTGATAAATTAATGGGTAAACAAGCGCAACAACCGGTCGAATTGCAGCAAAAATTTGCAAATCCAGTGGTAGCTCAACCACAGATTCAGCCGCAGCCGGCACCCGTTCAGCAACCTACACAGTCTGTGGAACAGACTGAATCAACTCGTAAAGGGAGATTTTAATAATGCGTAAATTGTTATTCCCACTCTTACTTGTGGTTGCTTTTGTGTTATTCCAATCGGTGATTATTGTACAAGAAGGTCAGCGCGGCATTATGTTACGCTTTAATAAAGTGCAACGTGATGCGGATCACAAAGTGGTGGTTTATGAACCGGGCTTACACTTTAAAGTGCCGATGATTGATCAGCTTAGAGTATTGGATGCGCGTATTCAAACTTTAGATGGTCAAGAAGATCGCTTTGTAACCGTTGAGAAGAAAGACTTATTGGTGGATTCTTACGTGAAATGGCGTATCAGCGACTTTGGTCAATTCTATACATCGACAGGTGGCGATTACCAAAAAGCAGCAGATCTTTTACGCCGTAAGGTTAATGACCGTTTACGTTCAGAGATCGGTTCTCGCACAATCAAAGATATCGTATCTGGCTCACGTGGTGAGTTAATGGCAGGCGCACAAAAAGCGTTGAACGATGGCGAAGATGGTGCAGAGCGTTTAGGTATTAAAGTGGTTGATGTGCGTGTTAAACAGATCAACTTACCAAATGAAGTTTCATCTTCAATCTATCAACGTATGCAGGCAGAGCGTGCAGCTGTAGCTCGCGAACATCGTTCACAAGGTGAAGAAAAAGCAGAGATGATTCGTGCAGAAACGGATAAAAAAGTGGTATTAATCTTAGCGAATGCAAATAAAACAGCGGAAGAGTTAAAAGGTCAAGGCGATGCGCAAGCAGCGAAGATCTATGCAGATGCATTTAACCAAGAACCAGAATTTTATAGTTTTGTACGTAGCTTAAAAGCGTATGAAGAGAGCTTTGCTGAAGGTAGCAACAATATGATGTTACTTAAACCAGATAGCGAATTTTTCCGCTTTATGAAAGCACCTACAAAATAGTTGTATCCAAAGACCCGATTTATCGGGTCTTTTTTATGTATAAATTATAAAATTCCATAGAATTGTAGGGGCGTACTGCGTACGCCCGCGGGCGTGTGCAACACGCCCCTACATTCGAGAACTAAATTATTAACCAACCAAACCAAGAGGCATTTTATTATGGGTAAAAGTGTTGCAATCCTTGGCGCACAATGGGGCGACGAAGGTAAAGGCAAAATTGTTGATTTGCTAACAGACCGCGTAAAATACGTAGTTCGTTATCAAGGTGGCCACAATGCTGGTCATACTCTAATTATCAATGGTGAAAAAACGGTTTTACGTTTAATTCCATCTGGTATCTTACGCGATAACGTAACTTGTTTAATCGGTAACGGCGTAGTGCTTTCTCCATCTGCATTAATGCAAGAAATGGGGGAATTGGAGTCTCGTGGTATCAAAGTGCGTGAGCGCTTAAAAATCTCTGGTGCTTGCCCATTAATCTTACCTTACCACGTAGCAATGGATCACGCTCGTGAAGCAGCATTAGGTAAAAACAAAATCGGTACAACAGGTCGCGGTATCGGCCCTGCGTATGAAGATAAAGTGGCTCGCCGTGGTTTACGTGTAAGTGATTTATTCAATCGCGAAACTTTCGCAGAAAAATTAAAAACAATCCTTGAATACTACAACTTCCAATTAGTTCACTACTATAAAGTTGAGCCAGTAGATTACCAAAAAACTTTAGATGAAGTATTTGCGGTGGCAGATATCATCACTGGTATGGTGGCAGATGTAACAACCTTATTACACAAAGCACGTGAAAATGGCGACAACATCCTATTCGAAGGTGCGCAAGGTACAATGTTAGATATCGACCACGGTACTTACCCATTTGTAACCAGCTCAAATACCACAGCAGGTGGTGTAGCAAGTGGTTCTGGTTTTGGTCCACGTAACTTAGATTACGTATTAGGTATTATCAAAGCATACTGTACACGTGTAGGTTCAGGTCCATTTACGACAGAATTATTTGATGAAGTAGGTGCTGAAATTGCGCGTAAAGGTAATGAATTTGGTGCGGTAACTGGTCGTCCACGTCGTTGTGGTTGGTTCGATGCAGTGGCAGTACGTCGTGCAATTCAAATCAACTCAATCTCTGGTTTCTGTATGACTAAATTAGACGTATTAGATGGTTTTGATGAGTTAAAAATCTGTGTGGCATACAAAATGCCAAACGGCGAAATCGTTGAACATTCACCAATGGCAGCTGCAGATTGGGAAGGTGTTGAGCCAATTTATGAAACCTTACCAGGTTGGAAAGAAAACACATTCCGTGTCACTAAATTAGAAGATTTACCACAAAATGCAATCAACTACATTAAATGTGTAGAAGAAGTATTAGGTGTGCCAGTTGATATTCTTTCAACAGGTCCAGACCGTGTGGAAACTATGATTTTACGCGATCCATTTGCGGCGTAAGCGATTAACAGTAGGGGCGGATAATATCCGCTCTTATTTTTTATTATATGGTGCGTTTACACGCACCCTACAGGATCGAGCTATGTAGGGTGCGTGTAAACGCACCATTTGCATCTAAAAGCCTACCATAAAATTTTTCTAATTTTGAAATTCGCAAAAAACAGCTCGGATCTGACCGGTTGTTGGCATTAAATAGTTCTGCCAAAGGGCAAAATTGTGTAAAATAGCCGAATTATTTAATCTAGTTCAGAGGACAAAGAATGAAAAGAGTTGTAATTACAGGTCTTGGTATCGTTTCAAGTATTGGTAACAACAAAGAAGAAGTATTAAGTTCTTTACGCGAAGGTAAATCAGGTATCGAATTTGTGCCAGCATTTGCAGAAGTAGGTATGCGTAGCCAAGTAGCAGGTACAATCAAATTAAATCCTGCAGAGTTAATTGATCGCAAAGTATATCGTTTTATGGGCGATGCGGCGGCTTATGCTTATCTTTCAATGAAAGAAGCGATTGAAGATGCTGGTTTAACAGAAGATCAAGTTTCAAATGATCGTACAGGCCTTGTAATTGGTGCGGGTACAGGTTCTGCACATAGCCAATATGTTGCGTGTGAAGCAGTAAAAAGTCCACGTGGTGTAAAAGCAATTGGTCCTTATGCAGTAACTAAAACAATGGCGTCTAGTGTGTCTGCGTGTTTAGCGACTCCATATAAAATTCGTGGTGTGAACTACTCAATCAGTTCAGCTTGTGCAACTTCAGCGCACTGTATTGGTCACGCAATGGAGTTAATCCAGTTAGGTAAACAAGATGTTGTTTTTGCAGGTGGTGCAGAAGAATTATCTTGGGAATGTGCGACTGAATTTGACGCAATGGGCGCAGTTTCAACTAAATATAATGAAACCCCAACTAAAGCGTCTCGCGCTTACGATGCAAACCGTGATGGTTTTGTTATCGCAGGTGGTGGTGCTGTTGTGGTTGTTGAAGAGTTAGAACACGCTTTAGCACGTGGTGCGAAAATCTACGCTGAAATCGTAGGTTATGGCGCAACTTCAGATGGCTATGATATGGTGGCTCCAAGTGGTGAAGGTGCAGAGCGTTGTATGAAACAAGCGATGGCAACCGTAAATGGCGAAATCGAATATATCAACGTACACGGTACTTCAACACCAGTAGGTGATGTGAAAGAGTTAGGTGCAATCAAAAACGTATTTGGTGACAAAACACCGGCGATTTCATCAACAAAATCGATGACTGGTCACTCATTAGGTGCAGCAGGTGCGCACGAAGCGATCTACTCACTATTAATGTTAGAAAATGGCTTTATTGCGCCATCAATCAACATTGAAACATTAGATGAACAAGCGGAAGGTTTAAATATCGTTACTGAACGTCAAGACAAAGCATTAACGACTGTAATGTCAAACAGCTTTGGCTTCGGTGGTACAAATGCTTGCTTAGTTTTCCAAAAATATAATGGCTAAGATGTAAAATTTTTGTTATAAAGACGCGGGGAGTTTCCCGCGTTTTTTATTGGAGATTAAAAATGAAAAAAATCCTATTTACTTTAGTTTTATCGCTACTTTCAGTAGGTGCAGTTGCAAAAGGCGTTTCAATGGAAATGTTCCAAATGAATCGTGAAGTTAATCAATTAATTGAAGCGGATAGCGTGGAAGCTTTCACTAAATCGGCAGATAGCTTTTTAGAAGCTGCGAAAAAAGCGCAAGCGACAATGCCAAAAAGTTTAAATGATGATCAAGAACGTTTTAAAGGTTATCAGCAAGCAATGCAAGACGTTATTGATAATGTAGAGCAAGCCAAAGAAGCTGCTACGAAAGCAAGTCTAGACGACGCAAAAACAATCGTTAAGCAGCTTTATCAAATGAAAAAGACGTATCATTCAGAATATAAATAGTCGATAGGAAATACTATGCAAGCCACAGGTTCTTTAACCCGAATTTTGGTCATAATGGCTGCGATCGTGATTATCTTAGCAGGAGTAAAATCTTCGGCTGAAATTGTGATCCCATTCTTATTGTCATTATTTATTGCGATTATTTGCTCGCCAATTTTAAAGGTGATGACAGATCGCAAGGTGCCATTGTGGCTTGCTATTACGCTATTATTTGTGCTGTTTGTGGTCGCATTTTTCTTCTTAGCAGGGCTTATAAATAGTACTGTTCGTGAATTTACTGCGTCTATTCCACAATACAAAGTTTTACTTTCAGAACGCTTAAATACCGTATTACAGCTGATTCAGCGTTGGGATCTTCCAATCTCTATTTCGCGTGAGCAAATTTTAGAGCAGTTTGACCCTAGTGTGATAATGAACTTTGTAAGCCGTATTTTGTTGAGCTTCTCTGGTGTTGTTACTAATATTTTTGTTTTACTACTTGTAGTTGTATTTATGTTGTTTGAAGCGCCAACGGCTAAACATAAATTAGCGGTTGCGTTAAGCGGTAGTAAAAATACTACTGCAAAAGAAAATCATATCAATCGTGTGCTACAAGGTGTGATTAGTTATTTAGGCGTGAAAACAACAGTTAGTTTGCTTACAGGCTTTGCTATTTGGGCATTGCTCGAAATATGCGGGGTTCAATATGCGGTTTTATGGGGAACATTAAGTTTTCTACTTAACTATATTCCAAATATTGGCTCTTTTATTGCAGCTGTACCAATTATCTTACAAGCATTACTTCTAAATGGCTTTTCCGTTGGATTAGGGGTGAGTATTGGCGTGGTTGCGATCAATACTATTATCGGTAATATCATTGAGCCTAGAATGATGGGGCGCACTTTAGGGCTTTCAACTTTAGTCGTTTTCTTATCATTACTTTTCTGGGGATGGCTGTTAGGAACAGTTGGTATGTTACTTTCTGTTCCGCTGACAATGGCGCTGAAAATCGCGTTAGAATCGAGTTCAACGACAATTCGCTATGCAGGATTATTAGGGGATGTTTCTGTACCTGAATCAGAATCTGCAAAAAAATTATAAAAAATCCCCGCTTGTATGCGGGGATTTTGCTATAAAGCTTCTGCTTTTAGCTTGCGAATTAAATTTGCATTCGCTGGCGGAAATTGTCCTTCTTCAAGCTCGGATTGTGCAACCCAAAAACCTTCTTGGCCTTCTCGTCCAAAGGGTTCACCAACCCATTCTTCAACTAAATAGAAGAAAAATTCAATTACTTTAGTTGGATATTCAAAGCTAAAATGCTCATAAGGGAATGCGCTTAGAACGTGGATTCCTGCTTCTTCTTCTAATTCTCGGCGAAGTGCTTCTTCAGGCGTTTCACCGCTATCTACTTTACCGCCGGGAAATTCTAAAGATTGAGCAAAATCTTGCCCTTCTAAGCGTTGTGCTAAATAGATCTGCCCAAATTCATTGCGGATAATCCCTGCAGAAACTTGAACGATAGGTTTAGACATTTTGATGTTCCTGTTTAATAGTAAAAGGGGATGCTAACACATCCCCAAATTAATTATGCGTATTTCGCAATGCTACCGTGGCAGTGTTTGTATTTCTTACCAGAACCACAAGGACAAGGCTCGTTGCGACCGATATGTAAATCGATTAAATCTTGTTCATCTTGTGAATTTGCTGTCTCTGCACCTTCTTCGTGGTAATGTGAAGCTTCTTGTTCTGCGTGCTGCTGGCGTTCACGTTCAGCTTGCTCTACTTCTTCTGGGCTACGTACTTGGATACGGCTCAAGATACTAATTACGTTCGATTTTAAAATGTCCAGCATATTTGTGAACATAGAAAAAGACTCTTTTTTGTATTCTTGCTTCGGATCTTTTTGAGCATAACCACGTAAGTGAATACTTTTACGTAGGTAGTCCATTGCACCAAGGTGTTCTTTCCAAAGTTCATCAAGATTTTGTAGCATTACACCTTTTTCAAAGCTACGCATTACTTCTGAACCAACCATTTCTTCTTTCGCTTGGTACTGTTCTTTAGCAATGGTGATAATACGTTCACGTAAGGTTTCTTCGTGTAGGTTATCATCTTCTTCTAGCCATTTCACTAATGGTAAATCCATACCAAACTCTTGGCGTAAGCGGTTTTCTAACGCTGGCACATCCCACATTTCTTCGATTGATTGTGGTGGAATATATTGATCGATTAAGCCATTAAATACATCTTCGCGCACTGTGTCGATCATCGCAGAAATATCATCTGTTTCTAATAGATGATTACGTTGTTCGTAGATCGCTTTACGTTGCTCATTTGCTACATCATCATATTGTAAAAGATGTTTACGGCCATCGAAGTTATGGGCTTCCACTTTAGCTTGTGCAGACGCGATAACTTTAGTTAATAACTTAGATTCCATCGCTTCGCCTTCTTCAGTGAAAGCTTTACGCATCATATTCAATTTACCTTCATTGAGATAAATACGCATTAATGCGTCATCTAATGATAAGTAGAAACGCGATGAACCAGGGTCACCTTGACGACCAGAACGGCCGCGTAACTGGTTATCGATACGGCGAGATTCGTGGCGCTCAGTACCGATAATATGTAAACCGCCGGCTTTCATAACGATATCGTGACGCTCTTGCCACGCCGCTTTGATTGCTTCGATTTGTTCTTCAGTTGGATTTTCTAATTTTGCAACTTCCGCTTTCCAGTTACCGCCTAATACGATATCAGTACCACGACCAGCCATATTGGTTGCGATAGTTACCGCACCTGGATAACCTGCGTCTGCAACGATGTCCGCTTCTTGTGCGTGGAATTTCGCATTTAACACATTGTGTTTAATGCCAGCTGCTGTTAAAGCGTGCGATAAAGCTTCTGATTTTTCAATCGAAATTGTACCCACAAGCACAGGCTGATTGCGTTCCATACACTCTTGGATATCTTTAATAACCGCTTGGAATTTTTCCGGTTCGCTCTTAAACATTAAGTCTGTTTTATCATCACGAATCATCGGACGGTTAGTTGGGATAACAATTGTATCTAATCCATAAATTTGTTGAAATTCAAAAGCTTCTGTATCTGCAGTACCTGTCATACCCGCTAATTTTTCATATAAACGGAAGTAGTTTTGGTATGTGATAGAAGCGACTGTTTGGTTTTCACCTTGAATATTTACACCTTCTTTGGCTTCAATCGCTTGGTGTAAACCATCAGACCAACGACGCCCCGCCATTGTACGGCCAGTGTGTTCATCAATGATCACTACTTCGCCATCTTTAACGATATAGTCTACATTTAACTCAAACAGTTTGTGGGCACGAAGTGCAGCATAAACGTGGTGTAATAAGCTAATGCGAGCAGGCGAGTAAAGGCTTTCGTGCTCTTTCATTAAGCCCATTTCTGTTAAGATTTCTTCAACCTTGATCTGACCACGTTCCGTTAAGTGAGCCTGTTTATTTTTCAGATCTAAAGTGAAATCACCTTCGCCCGTATATTCTTCCGTATCTTCTTTATCTTGCGCGATTAAGTGTGGGATCACTTTATCAATGGCTTGATAAATTTGAGACACATCTTCCGCAGGGCCTGAAATAATTAATGGCGTACGCGCTTCGTCAATTAAGATTGAGTCCACTTCATCCACTAACGCATAGTGTAATGGACGTTGGAAGCGCTCTTCTTTTGAATGCGCTAAGTTATCACGTAAGTAGTCAAAACCTAATTCACTGTTTGTTGCGTAGGTAATATCTGCTGAATAAGCTTCGCGTTTAACTTCTGAAGGCAAGCCCGGAATATTTACCGCAACAGACATACCTAAAAATTCAAATAGTGGACGGTTTGTTTCTGCGTCACGACGAGCAAGATAGTCATTGACAGTTACTACGTGAACGCCTTTGCCGGTTAATGCATTTAAATAGCAAGGTAGAGTGGCTGTTAAGGTTTTACCTTCACCAGTTCTCATCTCTGCGATATTACGATTAGTTAGAACCATACCGCCAATTAACTGCACATCAAAATGACGCATACCTAATACACGTTTGCTTGCTTCACGAACTGTTGCAAACGCCTCGTGTAAAAGGCTATCAAGGCTTGCACCATCTGCTAAACGTTGTTTAAATTCAGCAGTTTTTGCTTGTAATTCCTCGTCTGTTAGTTTTTCAAATTCAGGTTCTAAACGGTTAATTTGTGCTACGCGTTTTCTTAAACGGCGTAAAGTACGATCATTGCTGCTACCAAAAATAGCGGTCATTAATTTTGTAAACATAAAATTCTTTCCAGTTTTTATAAAAATATGAGTGAATGTGCATAATTAAAATGATTGTAGGGGCGTATTGAATACGCCCGCGGGCGTACGCAGTACGCCCCTACATAAAGATGATCAAATTAAACTACTGGTCCAGCCCGAATTGGCGGAATAGATATGCCATCAAAGACATAGAGATTTGCAAAAAATTCACAAAAAACAACCGCTTGTTCATTATGATGAAGTGGTTGCTCAAATTGTAGGAAGATCGCTTGTTCAATATCAACTTTAGTAACAGCTGAAAGGTCATCTAAAGTGAGAACTTGTTGATTGATAATTGGCTCTTGATCATTTTCATTAACAGTTGCATAAACACTAGGTAACGCAAAAATCGCAAAGATTCCAAGTAGAATCTGCGATAAAAATGCGGATTTATGTAATTGTTTTAGAAAGTTCATTTGCCAATTAAATTAAAAAAAGTCTGCCGATTATACGCCAAATTTTGTAGAATGGGCATAATATTAGGGTAAAACAATGAAAAACAAGGGTTAACTCGATGAAAAAGAAGACAACAAAAAATATTCTAGACGTACTAGAGAACTCAGGGTTACATAATATTGTCAGAAGAACGAATGAACTGAATTATTTAAACCTAAAAATTCAGCAATTATTGCCTGAGCAGTATCAAAAGCTTTACCGAATTGTCAATTTATACGATAATTTACTTATTGTTGATGTACAGAATGCAGTTGTCAGGCAAGGATTATTATTACAGCAACAACGTTTATTACAATTGATTCAAGGGGATTTCCCACAAGTTAGTGAGTTACAAATTAAAGTAAACCCTAATTTTAAACCCCTTTAACGAATTTTTTACAAGAGGATGTTTATTATGAAAAAACTGACGCTAATTGCTTTTGCCACGTTTTTAAGTGCCTGTTCTGTGCTACCACAAAAAACAGTTTCTGGTACATATCTAGGCAGTTTACCTTGTGCAGATTGCGAAAAGATCGACGCAGAATTGATCTTAAATAGCGATAAATCTTATGAGTACAATACGGTTTATCATAAAAACAAAGAGCAATATCCTTTTACAGAAAAAGGAACTTACACTTGGGATAATACTAAATCAGGTGTTGTGCGCTTAGTTAATTCGGACAATATTGCGGTTAAAATTGCGGATACTTATGTTGAATTTTGTGATGTTAATGGCAATCCAGTAACGAATAGCAAATTGAACTATAAGTTACAGAAAGTTAAATAAAATCGTAAGAATATAAAATCAGAAAAAGCTTGGTAGATTTACCAAGCTTTTTTGTTAGCTAAATTTAGGGATAAAAAAATCCCCAAGCAAAATAGCTCGGGGACGTAACCTTTAAGAAAAATTTTCTAAATTTAACTAAGGAAATATCTATGAAAACAGTAAGGAATCTTCCATTCATTGAATGGCGGTGAGAGGGGGATTCGAACCCCCGATACGGTTTCCCATATACACGCTTTCCAGGCGTGCTCCTTCAACCACTCGGACATCTCACCGAATCAATAAAATAAACAAAAATTGTTTACGAAAGATGGCGCAAACTATACCTATTTTTAACTTTAGTCGCAACTATTTTCTTTATTTTATAAAATAATTAGTGACCGTGACCTAAACAATTTGTCGATTTAGGAATAGCTTGTCCTTGTTGTTGCCATTCACTTGCTGTGTAAGGATGTAATGCTAATGCGTGAACGCCATTTTCCAACTCTTCAGCAAGGCAAGCATAAATCGCGCGGTGACGAGCAACACTTCTCATTCCTTCAAACTGTTCGGACACAATTGTTACTTTAAAATGTGATTCTGCACCGCGTCCAGAACTGTGCATATGGCTTTCATTTTCAACGAATAATTCGCTTGGGGAAAATTGAGCCGTTAATTTTTGAATAATTGTCTGCTGAATTAACATTTTTGGTTCTCTCTATTTAAAAATTTATGGGAAATGGTACTATAGCGCTGTATTTTAATTCATTTCTGTTCACCAAAGGAAGATATTATGAAATTAACTAAGAAAGCAGGCCTATTTGCAACTCTTGTCGCTACGGCTGTACTTGCTGGTTGTCAAACTCAATCGAATGTTTTGACGTTTACACCTCCAGCGCCGAATTCAAGTTTCAATACGAATAACCAAGGCACTTTGGTTAATGTTGCCACTCAAGACTTACGTAATTCAGCCGAAGTTTCTAGCTATACAAGTGGTGGCAATGTAACTCGTTTAACAGCAAGTCCGGAAGTTAGTCATTTATTCCAACAAGCAATGCAACAAAATTTAAATAGTAAAGGCTTTTCTGTTGTAAATGGTGCTGGTAATGCGAATGTAGTTGTAAATGTGAAAAGATTCTATGCGGATGTTGAATCAGGCAATCTTTTACATAAAGTGACGGCGAATGTGAATGTAGATGTGGTTGTTCAAGCAAGCAAAGGTAACTTTACGAAAAACTTTAATACATCACGCTCTTATGAAGGTGCATTTGGCGCAGATAATAAGAAAATTCACGAAATGTTAACTCAAGCATATACAGATGCTGTTCAAACTATTTATAACGATAATGAAATTGCTAATGCAATTCATCAATATAAATAAGTGATAGAGAAAGGGCGTAGATTGAAGATCTACGCCCTTAATTTTACAATCTTTCTAATTTAGCTACTTTAGCAATTAACCATTTGATACCTTGTTGAACAAATGCAATTTGTAAGCGGGTCTGTTCACCGCCACCTTCTACATTGATAATGGTACCTTGCCCGAATTTATCGTGCATAACTTTTTGCCCCATTTTCCATTCGGTATCATCACGCTTAATGCAAGCGCTCGAATTTGAGCGTTGATTTGCAAAAGTCGCTGGACGATTAATATTTCCACGTAAACGTACTTCGCGAATATGCTCATCTGGTAGTTCTGAAATAAAGCGGGAAGGTAGATGTTTTTCTTCTTTACCATATAAACGACGACTTTCTGCATAGCTTATCGTCAATTTTCGTTTTGCTCGCGTAATTCCTACATAAGCTAAACGGCGCTCTTCCGATAAACGTCCTTCATCAAAACTCATTCCGCTAGGGAAAATTCCTTCTTCAACTCCCACCATAAATACTCGAGGGAACTCCAGGCCTTTTGCAGAGTGGAGCGTCATTAACTCTACATAATCTTGATGTGGCGATGCTTGAGATTCGCCGGCTTCAAGTGAGGCGTGAGTTAAAAAAGCAGTGAGATCACTCATATCTTCAGCTTCATCAGGCTTATTAAACTCACGAGTTGCACTAACAAGTTCTTCTAAGTTTTCGATACGAACTTCACCTTTTTCGCCTTTCTCTTGTTTATACATCTCATATAAACCAGAGTGCTTGATGACAAAATCAGTCTGTTCAAAGAGTGCCATCTGTTCTGTTTCTTGCTCAAGAGAGTTAATTAATTCTACAAAGCGCATTAAAGCTGATGCGGCTCTCCCAGATAATTGTTCTTCTTGGACTGCGACTTGAATTGCTTGCCAAAGTGTGATTTGGCGATTACGCGTGAGTTGACGAAGAATATCTAGAGTTCTATCACCAATACTACGTGGTGGAGTGTTAACCACACGCTCAAAAGCTGCGTCATCTTGGCGGTTTGCAATTAAGCGTAAATAAGCGAGTGCGTCTTTGATTTCTTGGCGTTCGAAGAATCGCATACCGCCATAAATACGATAAGGAATACTTGCCTGAATTAATGCTTCTTCAATCACGCGAGACTGAGCATTGCTACGATAAAGTACAGCACACTCATTGAGTTCGCCTTCATCTTCTTTCCATTGTTTGATTTGAGATGCAACAAAGCGAGCTTCATCTAATTCATTGAAAGCACAATAGATATCGACAGGTTCTCCATCGCCACTATCCGTCCAAAGATTTTTGCCTAAACGATCTTCATTATTGGCAATTAACGCATTGGCAGAATTTAGAATATGCCCCGTGGAACGGTAGTTTTGCTCAAGACGAATTGTTTCCGCTTTAGTGTAATCATTTAAAAAACGTTGGATATTTTCAACTTGCGCACCACGCCAACCATAGATCGATTGGTCGTCATCACCAACGATCATTACATTACTGCTATTTCCTGCGAGTAAACGAATTAAATCGTATTGGATATTATTGGTATCTTGAAACTCATCGATCAAAATCTGCTGAAATCGTTGCTGATAACGTTGTAGAATTAATGGATTATATTTAAAGAGTTCGTAAGCACGAATAAGTAATTCTGCAAAATCTAAAAGTCCAGCTCTATCGCAAGCGTCTTGATAGATTTGGTAGAATTGGACCAGTTGCTTTGTGTGTGGATCATTGTGGTGATCAATATCTTTTGCACGTAAACCTTTATCTTTTTGTGCATTGATAAACCATCCCACTTGCTTTGGTGGATAGTGCTTTTCATCAATATTGTGTAATTTTAACAAGCGTTTAATTAGGCGCTGCTGATCTTCTGTATCCATAATTTGGAAATCTTGTGGAAGATTTACATCAAGATAGTGAGAGCGTAGCAGGCGATTAGCAATGCTATGGAATGTGCCTACCCACATTCCAAACAGACGATGAGTACTGGATTGTGAAAGTGTATATTCGATACGATGACGCATTTCAGCTGCAGCCTTATTAGTAAAGGTTACTGCTAAAATATTGGATTCTGGAATACCTTCAACACCTATGAGCCAAGCAATTCGGTGAGTGAGTACGCGAGTTTTTCCACTTCCTGCACCAGCAAGTACAAGATAATTACCGATAGGAGCAGCCACGGCTTCGCGTTGTTTATCATTTAATCCATCTAGTAAAAGGGAAAAATCCATCACAATCCTCTTATTGTTGTTTTATACAGTTAAGCGTAACATTATAGCTGAGATATTTTAGAATAGGTGAATATTTTATAAAGTAAGGTAAATTTTTATAGAGAAATGTGATTTATCTATCGATTTAGAGAGTTTCTATTGTCTTTTGGTTAAGAAAAACTTAGTATTGCAACCGTTTTCTAAACAACAAAAACAAACCATAAAACCTCTTAATTTTTAAGGATTTTAAAATGATTAAAAATGTTATCAAATTAACGACTGTTTCAGCTGCAACTTTACTTTTAGCAGGTTGTTTCACAGCTCAAAGTATCAACCGTGACGCTCCGGCTCCAGCTGCTCAACCAGCTCCAGCTCCGGCAGTTGATCCAGCACCAGCTAAAGCAAAAGAATACGTATTAAGTGGTGACTTCTTATTTGATTTTGACAAATCAAACTTAAGCTCACAAGGTAAAACAACTTTAAACCGTATTGCTAGCGATATTAAAGCAAACGGTGCTAAGAAAGTATCTATCGTAGGTTACACAGACCGTTTAGGTTCAGCTGCATATAACTTAAATCTTTCTAAAGAGCGTGCTAATACAGCTAAAGCTTACTTACAAGGTCAAGGCGTTAAAGCTGCAATCAGCGCAACTGGTCGTGGTAAAGCTAACCAAGTTAAAGCGTGTAACGGCGTAACAGGTCAAGCGTTAAAAGACTGTTTAAAACCTAACCGTCGTGTAGTTATCCGCGCAGAATAATTCTGTAATAGCTAACAGAGAATAGAAATGCCCCATAAGTTTTGCTTATGGGGCATTTTGCTATTAATCACCAAGTAATAAACCATCATCACTAAGCTGTTCGTGGCGGTTTTTTTCAAAGAGATGTAATAAATCTGGTACATCCATTTGTTTACGTTCTTCGCCTGATACATCAAAAGCGACTTGGCCTTGATGGAGCATTACAGTTCTATCACCATAATCTAACGCTTGGCGCATTGAGTGGGTAACCATTAATGTTGTAAGCTTCTGTTCTCTTACAATTTTATTCGTTAGCTCTAATACAAAAGCGGTTGTTTTAGGATCTAGCGCTGCGGTATGTTCATCAAGTAGAAGAATACTTGATGGCTGTAGCGAAGCCATTAATAAACTTACCGCTTGGCGTTGCCCGCCCGATAAACGTCCCATTTGGTCAGTTAAACGATTTTCTAAGCCTAATCCAAGTAATGAAAGTTTTTCTTTGAATAAATCACGTAGTTTATGATTTAACGCAAAGCTTAAACCGCGTTTACGCCCACGATAGTAAGCAAGCGCCATATTTTCTTCGATAGTTAAACTTTCACAAGTACCTGCCATTGGATCTTGAAATACTCGAGCGACTAAATTCGCACGTTGCCAGCTTGTCATTTTACTTACATTTTGGTTTGAAATAATAATTTCACCGCTATCTACAATCACATCGCCACTAATTGCATTGAGTAGTGTTGATTTACCTGCGCCATTACTACCGATAACAGACACAAATTCGCCTTCAGCGACATTTAACGATAAACCACGTAAAACAGGATTTTCAATCGCCGTGCCACGATTAAAGGTAATTTCTAAATTTTTTAGCTCAATCATCTTAGCTCCCACGTTTTACTTGAAATTTCTGTTTGAATCTTGGCACAACTAACACCGCAACCACAAGCAGAGCGGTGATTAAGTTAAGATCTTGTGGGCCAAAGCCGATGCCATTTAGTGTATCGTTATTTAATGCGAGAGCAATAAAACAGCGATAGAGAATCGAACCAATAATGACCGCAAAAGTCAGCCAAATAATACGCTTAGCAGAGAAAATTGCTTCGCCAATGATTACTGCCGCTAAACCGATAACGATAGTTCCGACCCCGATAGAAATATCAAAACCACCATTACTTTGCACATAAAGCGAGCCAGCAAGGGCAATTAAGCCGTTTGAAATTGCCATACCGAGTAATGTCATCTTATTAATCGCAATCCCCTGTGCTTTTGCCATACGTGGATTAGTCCCTGTTGCGCGCACCGCCAACCCAGTTTGTGTAGCAAAAAAGAGATCAAAGAGAAGCTTAGCAATAATAACCACAAAAATAGCGATAAGTAAGCGAACTATCGTAAGCTGTAAATCATCATTAGCAGGGATTGAATCATAAACCGTAGGATCACCAAGCAGTGATACGTTTGGTTTACCCATAATGCGTAGATTGATGGAGTAGAGTGCAATCATCATTAAGATACTGGCAAGTAGCTTTTCAATTTTAAACCCAATATGCAAACTTGCGGTAATAATGCCTGCAACACAGCCAGAGAACATACCAAGAATAGTCGCAATCCACGGATCGATACCATTTAAAATGCAAAGTACGCAAACACCACCGCCAAGTGGAAAGCTCCCATCGGCAGTTAAATCAGGGAAATCAAGAATTTTATAAGAAATAAGTACGCCAAGTGCAACTAGAGCATAAATTAACCCTAATTCTAAAGCGCCTATCCAAGTGATATTAGTGAGAAATCCACTTAAAAATAATAGTAATGAATCCATATAGATACTACTTAACTAGTACAAAATAAAACTGGATTTTACGCTATTTTTGGAAATAAATCAGCTGTTTTGTAAATTATTTTCACGCAATCCTTTGCTTTTCAATGGGTTGCCGACAAAGCTGAAAAGAAAAGGTAGAATAATCCGAGTAAATTTTATGAACTTAAAGGAAAGTTAAATATGGTTGAAATTTTAGGTTATGTGGCAATGCTATTAGTTGCAGGCTCATTTTTATTAAAAGATGTGGTTAAACTGCGTTTAGTTAATGCAGTTGGTGCTGCTTGCTTTGTTGTTTATGGATTATTGATTGATTCATTCCCAGTAACAGGATTAAATATTTTTGTTGTTTGTGTGAATGGCTATTATATTTGGAAAAGTATGAAAGCTGAGAAATTGGCTTAAGCATTAATAGATAAAAGAGCGTAAGTCATATTACGCTCTTTTTTTGTCTGTAATTCAAATACTGTTTAAATAGACATATTCTAAAATTTATTCTTTCGATCTGTGTCGAAAAATTAGAAATTATGAATTGCATAGCAAATTTTATGAAGTATTTTTGTTTCTAAAAGTAGTAGATTATTGTCAATCTGTCTTCTCGAGAGTACAATTTAGAACTAGGTAAATTTATATGAGCCAACAAATAGAAACAATTAATCGAGTTAATAAAACAGCTATATTTATGAAGTGGTTTCAAAAGTTAAAAGATCCTTTAGCGATTGCGACTATTCAAAATAGAATTGACCGGCTAAGGCTGGGGAATTTTGGCGATCATAAAAGTGTTGGGAATGGAATATATGAATTAAGAATAGCAGTGGGAGCTGGCTATAGAGTTTATTATGCAAAACAAGAAGAGAGAATTTATCTATTAACAAATGGCGGAGATAAAAGCTCTCAACAATCAGATATTGAAAAAGCTAAGGCTATTTGGCAAATAATTAAAGAGAGCAAAAAGGGGAAAAATAATGAATAAAATTGTGTTAACTGAAGATGATTTAGAACTCAGTGAGTTTGATGAAGTAGAGCATTTAAAAGATGATGAAGTTGCTTTTCATTATTTGAATATTGCTTTGGAAAGCGGTAACTACGAAGAAATTATTCTTGCATTAAGTAATATCGCCCAAGCAAAATGTATTGGAATGAGTGAACTTGCAAGACAAACTGGATTAGCTAGGGGAAGTTTATATAAAACACTTTCAGGAAAAGCAGATATAAAATTAACCACTTTTTTGAAAATTTTAACTGTATTTAATCTACAGCTAAATTCATCAAAAATGATAGCAAACTAATAAAAATCGGCACAATTTTAAAACTATGCCGATTTTTTATGGCTATATAATCAAGCGGTCTAAATTTGCAAAATAAGACCGCTTGTTTATTAATAGTCGATAGCGTCTTGATCAGCACCTTCTTTCTCAACTACAGGCTGAAGCATATGTTCACGCTTGATACCAAGTTCTAATGCAATACCAATTGCAATATAGATTGTTGAGTAAGTACCGAAGCCGATACCAATTAACAACGCAAGTGAGAAACTATGTAGTGTTGGGCCACCCAACCAATAAAGCGCTGCAACAACCACTAACGTTGTGATTGATGTCATTAAAGTACGTGCTAGGGTTTGACTTAATGAAATATCAATAATTTCTGACGATGAAGCTCGACGAATTTTTGGGAAATTTTCACGTACACGGTCGAATACAACGATACTATCGTTTAGTGAGTAACCCACAACTGATAGAATCGCAGCAACGAACGTTAAATCTAATTCGATTTGTAAGTAAGAGAAAACCCCGATAGTTACGATCACATCGTGGAATAATGCAATTACAGCACCACTTGCTAAACGCCATTCAAAGCGAACACCTACGTAGATAAGAATCATTGCAAGAGTTGCGAAGGTTGCATAAATCGCGCCCTGAGTTAATTCTTCACCCACGTTTGGACCAACGAACTCAATACTTTTAATTGTCGCACCAGTATCTAATTCATTGTGAACTAGATTCATAATGGTTGTGCCAACATTCATATCACCCGCTGAAGCTGGTAAACGAATCATCAAGTCAGAAAGTGAGCCCGTATTTTGAACGATAGCACTACCAAAGCCATTGGCTTCTAACAATTGACGGACTTTTGATAAATCCGCAGCTTGAGAGAAGTGAGCTTCAATAACTGTACCACCAGTGAAGTCTAAGCCCCAGTTAAAACCTTTGGTTACGACCGTATAAGCACAAAAAGCAGTGATTAAGATCGAAAATGCGTATGCGAAATAGCGATAACGCATAAATGGCATAAGTTTATAGGGCAACTTTACTTCTGAAAGTTCTTTTTCTGCAGTTACAGACATTTAATTCCCCTTAAATCCAAAGTTTTTTCACACGTTTGCCGCCATATACCCAGTTTACTAACATACGAGTACCTGTAATTGCGGTAAACATTGAAATAATTACCCCTAATGCAAGGGTAACAGCAAAACCTTTAACAGGGCCAGTACCTACAGCATAGAGAATTAATGCGGTTAACACAGTGGTTAAGTTTGAGTCAAAGATACTTGAGAACGCACCGTTATAGCCTTCGTGAATAGCTTGTTGAATTGAACGACCATTACGAAGTTCTTCCTTAATTCGCTCGTAAATTAACACGTTAGCGTCAACTGACATACCTACTGCAAGTACGATACCTGCGATACCCGGCATTGTAAGTGTGGCACCGATTAATGACATTAAACCAACTGTCAACACAAAGTTTGCTAGAAGTGCAGCACTTGCAAATAATCCAAATACTTTATAGTAAACTAAGCAGAATAAAATAGTTAAGCCTAAGCCTAAAAGACCTGCTTCCATACCTTGTGTTACGTTATCTGCACCTAAAGATGCACCGATAGTACGTTCTTCAACGATCACGATTGGCGCAATTAACGCACCAGAACGAAGTAATACCGCTAAATTTTGTGCTTCCGCAGGGCTATTAATACCCGTGATTTGGAATTGGCTACCTAAACGCGAGTTAATGGTTGCAACGTTGATCACTTCTTCGTGTTTTTCAAGAATCACTTTGCCTTTATCATCTTTACGGCCTGAATCCTTAAACTCACTATAAAGTGTAGCCATCGGTTTACCTACAGCACTCTTAGTTGCATTCGACATTAAGTCTCCGCCTTCAGCGTCTAAGTTGATACTTACTTGCGGTAATCCTTTATCATCTGTACCAGAACTTGCGTTAATGATATGTTCACCACCTAATACCGCTTTACGGAATAGAACTGTTGGCGCACCATCTCTAGTGTATTTGATTTCAGAATCAGCAGGTACAATACCACGCGCCGCAGATTCCACGCTTGCAGTAGTATTCACTAAACGGAATTCAAGTGTTGCTGTTGCACCTAAGATTTCTTTAGCACGAGCTGTATCTTGTACACCCGGTAATTCAACCACGATACGATCAGCACCTTGACGTTGAATAGTCGGTTCAGAAACACCTAACTCTTCAACACGCTTACGTAAAATCGATAAGTTTTGTTCAATAGCTGTATCACGTGATTCAGATAAACCTTGAGCTGATTGACCTAATGTAACCACAGTTGGATTAACAAAGTTTGCTTCTAGATTTTGATGTGTTCTGCGAACAAAGCGAACAGCTTTATCGGCTGTATCAGCGTCATTAAATTCGACTTCAATTGCAAAATTATCAGCTTTTTTAACCGCTTTATACTGGAATTTTTCACGACGAAATTCGTTACGTAGCGTATCTTGCAGCTGTTCTTGGCGTTTAGACATCGCAGTATTCATATCCACTTCCATTAAGAAGCGAACACCACCACGTAAGTCTAGACCACGTTTCATTGGTTCGCCACCAATTGACGTTAACCATTCTGGAGTTGCTGGTGCAAGGTTAAGAGCAACAGAGTAGTTATTGCCAAGGGCTTCGGCAATTTTCTCTTTTGCAGGAAGTTGTTCGTCATCTTTATTCAGGCGCACTAAGATTGAACCATTTTCAAGGCTCATTGCTTTAGGCTGAATATTTAACGATTGAAGGGCAGATTGAACTTGGGTGAGCGTTTCTGCAGACGCTTGTTGACCACGAGTACCTGAAACCTGTACTGACGGGTCTTCACCATATAAATTTGGAAGGGCGTATAAAGCACCAATGGCGATCACAAGGATCACCATTAGGTTCTTCCAAAGAGGGAAACGGTTTAACACAATAAGTCCCCTTTCTCAAAGGAAAGAATTAAAGAGATTTCAATGAACCTTTCGGTAACACTGCAACCACGAAATCACGTTTGATTGTTACTTCAGTCGTATCGTTTAATGCGATAACGATGTTGTCGTTGTCAGCAGTTACTTTAGTAATTTTACCGATTAAACCACCGCTTGTTAAAACTTCATTACCTTTTTCTAGGCTTGCAAGTAAATCACGTTGTTGTTTTTGACGTTTCGCTTGTGGGCGATAAATCATAAAGTAGAAGATAAGACCAAAAATAACCAGAATAAAGATCATTTCCATTCCGCCGCCTTGTTGCATATAAAGCTCCTTTAATGTAATTGTTTATAAAAGACGAAATTTTTCTATTTGAAGTCCATTTAAAAGGGATTGTCCATAATAAAAAAATGCACACTAAAATAGCATAAATTTAGCCATTTAACGAGAGAAATCTCAAGTGATCCGCTCTCTTTTGGGCTGCTTTCAGTGTAGAATCTCTGATATTGCTCCATTTGGGGTTAATTTCAATAGTAAACAGAGGAAAAAATGAAGAAGTTTTTATTACTAGCGGGTATTTCGAGCGCTTTTTTTGCAAATGTAGCAATGGCGCACAATGTACAATTAAATCAATCACTACCTGCAGTTTCTGTCGCTAGTGATGGTGAATTGGTTGCGAAGGGGAAAGATATTAGCTATAAAAATTGGCAATCAGCGAGTCTTACTGGGAAAGTTCGAGTTGTTCAGCATATTGCAGGCCGTAGTAGCGCAAAAGAAAAAAATCAGCCACTAATGGACGCAATTAAAGCGGCTAATTTTGATCGTTCAAAATATCAGACAACTAATATTGTAAATGCAGATGATGCTATTGTTGCAACAGGTGCTTTTGTAAAAAGTAGCACAGAAAAAGGCAAGTTAGAAAATCCACATTCACAAATTGTGTTAGACCAAAGTAGCAGTGTGAAAAATGCGTGGAAATTAAAAGAGAAGGATAGCTTTATCGCTGTGTTAGATAAGAGCGGTAAAGTACAATTTACCGCAGAAGGTAAATTATCACCTACGCAAATTCAGCAAGTGTTGGGATTGGTTAAGACTTTGATTGAGCAATAATTTTTGGCGGGCGTACGCAGTACGCCCCTACGAATGAGAATCATATAAGGAATGTAGGGGCGTACTGCGTACGCCCGATTATCTAATTAGCTATTCTCAAACCAACTCTCTAAAATCAAACAGGCCGAAATCGAATCGACTTTGCCTTTTTTCAGCGCTTTATAACCACCACGCGAAAAAATTTCCGAACGGGCTTCAACGGTTGTTAAACGCTCATCTTGCAATTCAACAGGTAAATTAAAACGGCCGTTTAAACGGTTAGCAAATTTCTTTGCTCTTTGAGTTAAAGGCTGTTCAGTGCCGTCCATATTTAACGGTAAGCCAACCACCAATAAATCAGGTTTCCATTCGCTAATCACTTTGCCAATTAAATCCCAATTGGGGATCCCGTCTTGTGCTTTAAATGAAGGTAAGCCCTGTGCTGTGCCAGTAATACTTTGCCCAACAGCACAGCCGATACTGTAAGTGCCAAAATCAAATGCTAAAATTGTTTGTGCCATTATGCGTGTCCTGCCGGTGCTAAAACACCTTCAATACCGAGTAATTCATTGGCTTCAACCCAACGGTCTAAATAGCCAGTTTTAAATAAAATTTGTTCCGTTGCAGGAGAAACAATCCAAAAATTGCGAGCGACTTCATTTTCCAATTGCTCTGCACGCCAAGTACAGCAACCTAAGCAAACAATAAAATGCTCTGGCGCATCTTCACGCCCAAAAGTATCAAGAATGTCGCCTGATGTTGTAAGTGTTAAGCCATCGCCAGTTTCATAGCTATGCAAAAATTGCTGATTAACAGGTGTATGCAGAATAAAGCCACGTTCTTGACCAACAGGACCACCACTTAATACAAGTTGATCTTTGCTGTAATTGCGTTCATTCGCAATTAAGAAATCCATCTTTGCCAGTAATTCCATCACGGAAAGATCAGTCGGAGAATTGATCATCAATCCCATCGCACCTTGATCGTTATGTTCACAGATATAGATCACAGCACGATCAAAGTATTCATCGTCAATTTCAGGGGTTGCAATTAAGAGTTGTCCTTGTAGATTCATTAACTTAGATCTCCATACAAAATTTGTAGTGCAGTAATGGTTGCAAGGGATGCCGTTTCTGTACGCAGAACTCGTTTACCTAGTAAAACTTCGGTAAAGCCTTCGGTTTCCGTCATAGCAATCTCTTCTGCAGAAAGTCCGCCTTCTGAACCAATCAGCAAGCGAACGCCTTCTTGTGGCACATTTGGTAATGATTTAATCGTATATTTGGCACGTGGATGAAGATTGAGTTTTAACATCCCATCTTGCTCTTTGCACCAATCGGTTAATTTCATAATCGGGCGAATTTCTGGCACAACGTTGCGCCCGCATTGCTCACAGGCAGCGATTGCAATTTTTTGCCATTGCTGAATTTTTTTATCTTGGCGCTCACCATCTAATTTTACGCCACAGCGTTCAGACCAAAGGGGAGTAATAGTGGTAACACCTAATTCTACCGATTTTTGAATGGTAAATTCCATACGATCCCCCCTAGAGATCACCTGACCTAGATGGATCGGTAAATTAGATTCACGATCATCAAGCTCTGATGACGTAATTTCCACTTCGATCTGTTTTTTAGATACAGTTTTGATTACAGCGTTGAAAATATGATTTGAACCATCAAATAGGATCAACTCCGCCCCTTCGCCCATGCGCAATACACGCCCAACGTGGTTGGTTGCATCTTCGCTTAAAATACAGTTTGTTTTGCCTGCTAATAATTCAGGATGATAAATTCTTGGGATTCGCATTTGGATAATTTGATAATAAAAAAGTGGGCTTAGTGTAATAAACCGAAGGGGATCTAGCAAGATGTTTGATTATAAAGATCTAATTGAATATGTAGGATGGGCATCCTTGCCCATCATTACGCAATATATAATTTATCTAAAGTTCAAATAGCACCAACTCCGCAAACTGAAATCCTACAGATACTTTCGCATTCAGCGGCAGATTTAAACTTTGGAAAGCGGTAAGATCTGCGCCATTTATTGCAATTTGATAGCGGTAGAATTGCCCTAAGAATAGCTTCTCAACAATTTCCCCTTTACCATTTTCATCAGCTTTAATCACCACTTGTTCTGGGCGTAGTAACCACTGATATTTACCTTTTGGATAATGAATTTCAGGGAATTGAAAGCTACCAATGGCACTTTCTAACCAATTTTGATTCTGTACTTCACAATCTAAATAGTTTGTTCCCCCTAAAAAATCGGCTACAAAGCGATTTACAGGCTGATGATATAGCGTATTTGGCGCACCAAATTGCACAATTTTGCCCTGATCCATTACCGCAATTTTATCGGCAAAAGCAAAGGCTTCTTCTTTGCTATGAGTGACAAAAATCGCAGGGACTTTTTGGCTTTTAAGAATCTGCTTAATCTCTTGAATCATCGCATAGCGCGTTTGGCTATCGATATTGGAAAACGGTTCATCAAGTAGTAATAATTCAGGCTTATTTGCCAAAGCGCGTGCAATAGCAACACGTTGCTGCTGTCCGCCAGAAAGTTCGTGGGGGAAGCGTTGTTCAAAGCCTTGTAATTTCACTACAGAAAGCATCTGTTCGGTAATAGATTGCTGTTCGGATTTAGGTAATTTTGTGAGTCCAAACTGAATATTTTCCGCCACCGTTAAATGCGGAAAAAGGGCATAGTCTTGGAAAATTAAGCCGATTTTTCGTTGTTCTACAGCGGTATGGCTTAAATCGTTGCCAGCAAGGGTAATTGTGCCTTGTGAAATCGGTTGTAGGCCTGCGATTGCTTTAAGTAAGGTTGTTTTACCACAGCCACTCGCACCCAGTAGGCAGATAATTTCATTTTCTGCCACTTCTAAGGTTAAATCTTGTAGTACAACAGTCTGCCTAAATTGGCAGCTAAGGTTTTGAATATCAAGTAGTTTCATTATGCGTTATATTATTTCCAAAGTATTTTGTAGGGACAGGCTTTATGCCTGTCCTAAAATTAGCTGTGGCTCTGGACAGGGATAAACCCTGTCCCTACGGTTATTGAATAAATGTTTATTTATCTGGCTATCAACGTTCTTTTTCTGATTGAGAGATTAATGATCTTGTTAACCAAATCACTGGAATTAACCCAACTAACACCAACACTATCGCAGGCAATGCGGCGCGTTCTAACTGCTCATCAGACGTAAAGGTAAATACGTGAGTTGCAAGGGTATCGAAGTTAAATGGGCGTAGTAACAGCGAGGCATTTAGCTCTTTCATACTCTCAATAAACACCATTAATCCTGCGGTAATAATGCCTTTATAAATCAATGGAATGTGGATACGTCTAAACATTGTTACGCCATTAGTGCCCATTGTTTGGCTTGCCATTTCTAACGATGGCGAAATTCGCGCAAGGGATGTTTCTAAGCTACCAATCGCCATTGCTAAAAAGCGAATGGTATAAGCCAGTACTAATGCAAACAGAGAGCCGGAGAAAATTAATCCTACAGGCGAAAATTCTAGGGATTTTAAAATCGCGTGTAGCTTGTGATCAGCAAAGGTTAAGGGCGCCAGTAAGCCGATAGCCAATACAGTCCCAGGAATAGCATAGCCAAGTGATGACAGCTGTAACGATAAGCGGGTCGATTTTTGCCAAAATTTACTCGTCTGCGATAAACGCGCTGCAAAGTGGAGCAGCATGGCAAGACTTACAGTTACAACAGAAGCAATAATCGACACCTTCAAACTATTAAACGCAAACTTGGTAAAATCTAAGTTCCAAGACTGCTCAAAATAGTGGAATGCCCAGTAGAGTAAACGCCCTAAAGGGATAAAAAAGGCGAGAGAAAGCAAGCCCCAACACCAAATTTGTGCAAGGCATAATTTCCAACCGGTTAAGGTTTTAAAAGCACTTTTTTTCTCATAACCGCGTTGATAACTTTTCTGCTTGCGGCGGCTATATTGCTCAAAACTAAGAAACAGAAAAATCATCAATAGCATAAAAATTGAGATTTGGCTTGCGGTACCAATATCGTGGAAACCGAGCCAAGAGTCGTAAATGGCAGTAGTTAAAGTGGGCACAGCAAAATAGGCAACAGTGCCAAAATCGCCTAATGTCTCCATTGCCACCAATGCCATTCCCACTGCAATTGCAGGGCGAATTAATGGCACGGTAATTCTACGAAAAATCTGTCCAGATGTTGCGCCTAGCATTTTGGCACTATGTAATAAATTTTCGGATTGTTCTAGCAGTGCCACACGAGCCAGTAAGAAAATATAAGGGTAGAGTACTAACGCCAGTACAAAGCAAGCGCCATACAGAGTCCGGATTTGGGGAAACCAATAGTCTTGCGGACGTTGCCAGCCGAAAATATTACGTAATAATTCTTGAAAGGCTCCCGAATAGTCGAGTAAATCTGTGTAGAGATAAGCGATAAGATAAGCTGGCATCGCCAGTGGTAAGCAGAGTAACCACTGTAGAGTGCGTTGTCCAAAAAAGCGATAATTTGCCACAATCCACGCAGATGGCAGGGCAAAAATTAATGAAAGCGCCACTGTTCCAAGCACAAGCAAACTGGAGTTGATCACATAAGTGCCAAGCATCGTATTCCATAAGTGGATCATATTGTCAAAGTTGCCACCGAATGCGTGATAGCTAATTGCAAGCAACGGCAACAAAATCAATATGGTGCTAAAAAGTGCTAGAAACTTCCAAGTTAAGTAGTGGTTTTTCATATTTATATTAATAGGTAAAACAGCTGTAGGGGCGTACTGCGTACGCCCGCGGGCGTATTCAATACGCCCCTACATTAATACAAGGGCATTGAATATATTTGTGAGAATATTTCAATTATAAATGATGATTATTTAACATCATCAAATTTCACTTCATCAACGAGCTTCAATGCTTTTTCGTAGTTTTTCGCAATATCTTCTAATTTGATTGCATCTGCTGAGAATGAACCCCAACCTCTCACCATTTCTGATGCTTTCGCGGTTTCTTTCACTGGGTATTCGTGGTTAAGTTCTGCATAAAGTTTTTGAGCTTTATCGCCACTTAAATACTCTATAAGTTTCACTGCATTTGCTCTGTTTGGAGAATGTTTCGCAACAGCAACCGCACTGATATTGACATGAGTGCCAAATTGACCATCTGGGAAGTTGATAACGGCACCTTCTGCATTTGCTCTCTGTTTCTCATCATCTAGCATTTTGCCGTAGTAATAACTGTTACCTAAAGCGTAATCGCAGATGCCTTCTTTGATTGCTTTAATTTGATCTCTGTCGCCACCTTGTGGTTTTTGAGCAAGATTCGCTTTTAAGCCTTCTAAGAATGATTTAGTTTTTTCTTCGCCATAGTGTTCAATCATCGCCGCAAATAGTGAAACGTTGTAAGAGTTTTTACCTGAGCGAACACATACTTTACCTTTGTATTCTGGTTTTGCTAAATCTAAATAGTCGAAACCTGCTGGTAATTTACCGACACGATCTTTTGATGAATAGATTACACGCGCACGTTTTGTTAAACCAAACCAATCGCCATTTGAATCACGGAATTGCGCAGGAATATTTTTCTCTAACGTTTTTGATTCAACTTTTTGCGCTAAACCTGCTTTTACAATTTCCATTACACGCGCAATATCAACAGTTAATAGTACGTCTGCTGGGCTTAATTCGCCTTCTTGTTTAACGCGATCAACTAAGCCTTTATCTGCAAAAATGGTGTTTACCTTAATGCCGGTATCTTTTTCAAACTCTTTTAACATCGGTTCGATTAAATAGACTTGGCGGTAAGAATAAACGTTTACTTCGTTTGCAGCTAATGCTGAAGTTGATGCAAATGCTGATACGGCTAACGCAACGGCTGAAATGACTTTTTTCATAAATAGAGTTCCTTTAGTTATAAAATTTGCGCAAGTGTAAGTTCAACCTTGATTTAGGTCAATAAGAATAGTTCTTATTTACATAGAAGTGTGAAGTAGATCACATTTTCTACTTCACATCACCAATCGCATTCAAAATCCGTTTATCCGAAATTGGATATTTAGTACCAAGCTGTTGAGCAAATAGGCTTACTCTAAGTTCTTCAATCATATAACGAATTTCTAATACTTCATCTGGTACAGCTTTTGATTTTGGTAACTTAGCTAATAGTTGCTGATAGGCGGTTTGTACTTGCTCTACACGCAACATTTTCGCTCGGTCAGCATTGCTATCTACTACCAATTTATCTAAACGCTTGTCGATAGCGGTGAGATAACGGTGTAAATCTGCAAGGCGTTTATAGCCTGTTTTGGTCACAAAATCAGGGTAAATTAAACCTGAAATTTGTGCTTTGATATCCGACAATGCAAATGCCATAGTGAAATCCAACTTGCCTTTTAAACGCTTGCTGAGTTCATAGGCAAGAGTAAGATTTTTCTCAACTTGTTTTGCAATTTCTACCGTTGTGTCATTTAAGTTAGCACGTACATATTCGTGAAGCTCATTAAATTTTTCTTCCGACCATACAAAACCGCCAAAATCATCAATCAGTTTATCCACCGCACAAGCGATACAGTCATCAATCAGCTCTAACACCTTACCAAATGGAGCAAAATATAAGCCTAATTTCGCTTTGTTCGGCAATTTCTCGTGTAGATATTTAATTGGTGATGGCACGTTTAATAGCAATAAACGGCGTAAACCCGCTTGCATTGCTTTCGCTTGCTCAAACTCTGTTTCAAATAACTTCACACCTACGGCTGTTTGTTCATCAACAATCGCAGGGTAGGCTTTTACGCTAAAGTGCTGTTTTTTCTGTTCGTAGAATTGCGGTAAATCGGCGAAATTCCACAGATGAACACCACTTTGCTCAATGCCATCATCAGCAATATCGGATAGGGTATTTTGCACCTGATCTTTCAAGGCAAATTTCAGTTCATCGAGGTTTTCACTTTCCATCAGCTTTTTATTTTTACCGTCAATTACGCGGAAGCTAATACGCAAGTGAGCGGGTAACTGGCTCAAATCCCAAAGTTCACTATCGACAGTAACACCTGTCATTCTGCGTAGTTCGTAGGTTAGACTTTCCAATAACGGCTTTTTAAATGGCTCCGCACGGGATAAAAACGCCTCGGCATAGTTTGGTGCAGGCACAAAGCTACGGCGAGTGGCTTTTGGCAAGGATTTAATTAACGCAATCACTAATTCTTGGCGTAGCCCAGGTACGTGCCAATCAAAACCTTCTGGCTCAACTTGGTTGAGTAGTGGCAATGGAATATGGACAGTAACCCCATCTGCTTCTGAACCAATTTCAAACTGATAACTTAATTTCAGTTTTAATGAACCTTGATGCCAGAAGTTAGGGAAATCTAATTCGCTCACTTTGTTGGCATTTTCATTCATTAAGAACGACTTTTCAAAGTTCAGTAATTCAGGATCTTTCTTGCTTGCTTGTTTCCACCAACTATCGAAATGTTTGCTTGAAACCACATCGGTGCCGATACGTTGGTCGTAAAATTCAAACAGCACTTCTTCATCGACCAAAATATCTTTACGGCGAGATTTGTGTTCCAAATCTTCCACTTCTTTGATCAAGCGGTTATTTTCTTTGAAGAATTTGTAATTATTGTGCCATTCGCCTTCAATTAGTGCTGAACGAATAAAGATTTCTCGGCTAACAACAGGATCAATAGAACCGTAAGTCGTTGGGCGATTTGCTACAATCGGAATGCCGTAGAGCGACACTTTTTCATAGGCAATTACCGCCCCTTTGGATTTCGCCCAATGGGGTTCGCTATAACTGCTTTTGCTTAAATGTACCGCCAGTGGTTCCACCCATTCTGGCTCAATGCGCGCCACCATTCGACCCCATAATTTTGTGGTTTCGACTAACTCCGCTGCCACAATCCATTTCGGCTGTTTCTTAAATAGCACAGAATTTGGGAACACATAGAAGTGGGCATTGCGTGCGCCTAAGTAGTGCATTTTCTCACTATCTTTTAAACCAATATGCGAAAGTAAACCTGTCAATAAAGCAGTATGAATAGCTTGATAGCCTGCTGCTTCAGTATTGATCGGCAAGCCCATTTCACGTACTGCAAGGCGTAGCTGATGATAGATATCTTGCCACTCACGCACACGTAAGTAGTTAAGATAATCTTTTTGGCACAAGCGGCGGAACTGGTTTTTACTTAGCTCTTTTTGTTGCGCTTGGATAAAGTGCCATAAATTCACAAAGGCTAAGAAATCCGACTCTTTATCAGCAAAACGGCGGTGTTTATCATCTGCCGATTGCTGTTTCTCTTGCGGGCGTTCACGTGGATCTTGGATCGACAGCGCCGATACAATCATCATCACTTCGTGCAAGCTACCATTTTGACTAGCAGCCACCACCATACGAGCCAAGCGAGGATCGACAGGTAATTGCGACAATTGGCGACCGATATCTGTCAATTTATGCTTCGGTTTTTGTAGGGGCGTACTGCGTACGCCCGCGGACACGGGCACCGTGTCCCTACGATTATCGGGCGTTATTGCCTGTAATTCTTCAAGTAGCTTAATCCCGTCTTGAATATGGCGTACATCAGGAGCATCAACAAATGGGAAAGAGGCAATATCCGTTAAGCCTAATGCCGTCATCTGTAAAATAACCGAAGCCAAGTTAGTACGCAGAATTTCAGGATCGGTAAATTCAGGACGAGAGTTAAAATCTTCTTCTGAATATAGACGAATACAGATACCTTCCGACGTACGTCCACAACGACCCTTACGCTGATTTGCCGAAGCCTGAGAAATTGGCTCAATCGGTAAACGTTGCACTTTAGTGCGGTAACTATAGCGAGAAATACGAGCTGTCCCCGTATCAATCACATATTTGATATTGGGGATAGTTAAAGAAGTTTCTGCCACGTTGGTTGCAAGTACAATGCGGTTTAGACCACTCGGGTTAAAAATACGTTGCTGTTCTGCGCTAGAAAGACGGGCGTAAAGGGGCAAGATCTCCGTATGACGAAGATCTTGCTTTTGTAAGGCATCCGCTGTATCACGGATCTCACGTTCCCCGTTCATAAAGATCAGAATATCACCACGACCTTCAGCCTGAAGTTCATCTACTGCATTTAAGATCCCTTGCAGCTGATCTTGGTCTTCTTCCTCAATCACAGGACGATAACGTACTTCCACAGGGAAGGTTCTACCCGAAACTTCGATAATTGGCGCATTGTTGAAATGCTTTGAAAAGCGTTCTACATCAATGGTCGCAGAAGTGATAATCACCTTTAAATCTGGGCGCTTATCTAGAATTTGTTTGAGATAGCCTAAAATAAAATCGTTATTTAAGCTACGTTCGTGAGCTTCGTCGATAATCAACGTATCGTATTGATTTAGATAGCGGTCGTTCTGAATTTCAGCCAGTAGAATACCGTCAGTCATCAGCTTAAGGAGTGTGTTATCGCTGATCTGATCGTTAAAACGAACCTTATAACCGACCGTTGAACCTAATTCTGATTTCAACTCTTCGGCAATACGTGTTGCCACTGAACGTGCCGCAATACGGCGTGGTTGAGTATGCCCAATCAAGCCTTTAACCCCACGCCCAAGTTCTAAACACATTTTCGGTAATTGAGTTGTTTTACCCGACCCCGTTTCCCCCGCAATAACGACTACTTGGTTGTCATTAATCAGTTTAAGAATTTCTTCACGGCGAGCCGATACAGGTAAATCAGGGTACTCAATCTTTAAATTACCTGCGTGATTTTTACGGACAGCAAAATAGGATTGAGCTTGTTGAATATCTTGCTCAATTTCGTTAATTACGGCTTGTTTTACTTGTTCATTTTTAATATTAGCAATACCGCGAATACGTCCAGACAAACGACGGTAATCGACAGTTGTGGTTTGCTTTAATTGAGAGAGTAGCGCTTTTTGCTCTGGTGCAAGCGGTTGGTTTTTAGGTTTTTTTTGCATATCTTTAATCATTCAATTCTTTTAGTCTCGCTAATTATACTTGATAGATGGACTATTGTTCTATAACTTGAATGAAATCGATTTAGTTATGCTTAAATGTAGTAATTAAATCAATCAATATTTTTTTCTGCTGCTCAGAAAGTCCTTGAATTAGACGCAGTAAGATTTCATCAGAAGATTGATTATTCGTTGCTTCATTCACTCCATATCTTAACCATTCTGGTTTTACTTTCAACCACTCTGAAAGCGTCTCAATTTTATCTGATGAAGGGATTGATAAGCCATTTAACCATTTATGTACAGCTTGTTGGGTAACTGGCTCATTTGGATGTTTTAGGTTGAATTTAATCGCAATTTGACTTGTTTTTAAGCCTTTTGGATAGGCTATGTTCAAAGCAAATAACAAACGCTCACTAAATTTTTCTTTTTCAGTTTTAATTTTCATAGTTGAAAATTATGCGCTAACTCAAAAAGTGGTTGTAAATCAAACTGGTTTAAAATAAACTATATTAGTTTAATCTCAACTGGGTGAGTTTAAACGTTTCAAATTTATTTAAATGGAGTCTTTTATGAACATGAAAAAATTAGCTACTGCAGTTTTAGCATTATCAGTATTCACATTAACAGGTTGCGCTGAATTAAAGAGTATTGGTGAAAGTGCAAAAGATAGCGCAGTTAGCCGCACAAAAGCTGAAGTAAGTCAAAAAACTTCTCAAGGTGTTGGCAAAGTTTTCGGTAATTAATTCTTAACCTATTAAATTTCCACTATTTCATAGATAGTGGAAATTTTTTATAAGGATACTTGATATGAAAAAAATAATTTTATTAGCAACAGTAATCGGAATTGTAGGGTGCTCCAGTTCTGATAAGTCTCTGCCAAATTCTGCTGCAACATCAAATACTGATGTTGTTTCCGAAACTAAACCTACTAAACAAGATAATTCGACACCAACTACTCAAAATAATAATTCTTAAGTTCAAAATAGCTCAAATAATACCGAATTAAATAATTCAAACAACAAAAATCCTTCTACTTCTCTTGAGAATACAAGTACGTCATCGGGTGTATCTTCTGTAGAATATACTAGTGATGGTGTTGCTTGGCGAAATAGAAAATTAACACCAAATTATCTTACAGGACGCTATAAGACTCTTAAAGTTGTGGATAATTTAGTGAATGATAATAGTTCTGGCTATGAAGTAAGAGGACATAATATGGCATTATCACCACTTGATTCTGATAATGAACACATCTTATTAGATTTCAAGGAATTAGCAAAAGATGGCTCCAACTATTTAGGTATTCATGCTGGTGTTTATGAGAATCCTGATATGGCAGGGCATTTAGCAGACGCTTCTGGAAATAAGCAGAGATCGACTAAAATTGACTATGCTTTTGCAAACCAACCATATTCAACATATGGTATTCTATATGATGGTGACAATGCTGAGCTGTTTTATCAAAGTCTTTATGCTGGTATGTCTGAACCTGCAAGTGTTATTGAATATGTTGTTCAAGATAGACGAGCAAATTACCTTGATTCTGTAAAGGGAATTGCAACCTATAACGGAGATGTCATTGCAACAGTTGTCCGCAAAGATGGATATAGTGACACAGGTCCAGTATCTCCATTTGTTGATGGTAAAGTAACGCTTACAGTAGATCTTGGCGGTAGTAAACATTCACCTATAACCGATTCTAGCATTCAAGGTTATATAGAAAGTAATACATTAGGTAAAATAAATCTCTATGAAGGTGATGTTTATAAAATTGCGAACGCTTTCAATGGCAAAGCTGTTAGTGGCGATTTTTCTGGCGAATATAGTGGCATTTTAGCTGGTAAAGATTTAAATGATGCGGTGGGGCGTATTAACTTAGATAACAATGATGCTCTTAAAGATGGAGATATTAAAGAATATCATGCTGTCTTTGGGGGGACTAAACAATAATAGTAAGAGAGTGTCGTATTGAGTTTATATCAAGGGCACTCTTTTAGTTTAGCGCACATTTGGCAACTTCTCTGCTATCCATAATTTTATCTTCTTTATAAGTAAAGATAGCATTTCAATGTCTTAATTCTTATTTTAAATTTTTCCCACCACCAACGACAAAATCCCCGCTGCAATTAATGGCCCAACAGGTACGCCTTTTAGAAATGCTACACCGATAATAGTACCAATTAAGAGACCAGTAACTAACACAGGTTGGCTTCCCATTAAATTCACTCCTCGACCACCTAACCACGCAACCGCAACGCCAGCAACAATGGCTAGAATCATTTTAAGGTTAATTAATTGGGCTATTTCAGGCAATGCAATTCTGCCTGAGACGAGTGGGGCAAGTACACCTACAGTTAAGATAATAATGCCGATTTTGATACCATGCTGATCAATAAAAGGGATATATTTTGAGAGTAGAGTTTGTTGCATAATTAGCAATACAGCACCCGCAATAGTCACAGGGCTGTTTTGGCTAACAATACCGAGAATGATAAGGGCAACAAGTAGTAATGCGACAGAATTGAATTGTAGAGACATAATTATTAAAAGTGAAAAATCCCTTGCTTATATGACAAGGGATTGAGTTTAAATGATTAGTTGATAAATTTCATGATGCCCATCAATACACCAACGCCTGCTAGAATAAATCCAGCCATTTTATACATTGATGCTGTTAGGCGAACCTTAAGTTGAGCCAATTCTTGTTTAAATTCAGTTCTAAGTTCTTTTATATCTGTTTTTGTAGAGAGTTGGCTTTGACTTTGTTCTAAAGCTTCATCTAATGCTTCGGCAAATGCTTCTGCAACCTCAGGTGGCTGATTAGCTTCTTGTAGCCTTTTTACAAAACGTAATTTATCAAATCTAATACTCATAGTAGCTTCCATAGTTTCTCCTTTTACTGTTATGGAAATAAGACATTAACATAATCAAAAAAGGAAGAATTGGCTAAGATTGTGATCTTGATCGAAAATTTACAATTAACCCGCAACCATCACCATTGCTGGACGGATTACACGGCCGTGTAAAGTGTAGCCTTTTTGCAATACCACGCTTACGTGGTTTGCTTCTATGCCTTCAGCAGGCTGCATTGAAATCGCTTGATGTAATTCAGGATTAAATGCTTCACCCACAGTACCAACCGCTTCTACACCAAAGTTCGCTAAAGTTGAAACTAAACCTTTGTGAGTTAATTCAACACCTTCAGCCAATGCTTTAATGCTTTCATCAGCGCCTTCAAGTGATTGCATACCACGCTCAAGGTTATCAACCACATCCAATAATGCTTTAGAGAATTTTTCTAAGGCAAATTTATGTGCTTTTTCAACATCTTGTTCAGTACGACGGCGGATATTTTCGATTTCAGCACGAGCGCGAAGTTGAATATCTTGTTCACGTTTATCTGCTTCAGCAATATATTCTTCTAACTCTTGCACACGAGCAATTGCTTCTGCTAATGGATCTGTTTCCACTTGAGCATCTTCTGCTTGAGGCTCAATTGTTTCTGCTTGTTCAGCTTGAATTTCTACTTCTTGGTTTAATTGTTCTTTTTCAGTTTGGTTTGTCATTGCTGATCCTTTATTAAGTCAATGGTGCGTTAACACGCCCTCTACATCTAATTTTGCAAAATTTTGCATTAAAACGACCGCTAATATAGCGTCTAATTGGGGGATTTCAAGGCTAAAATGATTTTTTCATTGCTTATCTGTTAAGTTATCTTAATTTTCGCTATAATTCAGGGCAATTTTTTCCAAATTCTATAAAGGATAACTAATATATGATGCGTTCTCACTATTGCGGTACATTAAACCGCTCACACGTTGGCGAACAAGTAACCTTAAGTGGTTGGGTTCACCGTGTTCGTAACCTTGGTCGTTTTATCTTTATGCAAATCCGTGACCGCGAAGGGATTGTGCAAGTATTCTTTGATGAGAAAGATGAAGCAATTTTTAAAATTGCATCAAGCTTACGAGCTGAAGCGTGCGTACAAATTAAAGGTGAAGTGATTGCGCGTGATGAATCTCAAATCAATAAAGAGATGGCAACAGGTGAGATCGAAGTTTTAGTTAAAGATGTGTTGGTATATAACAACGCAGAAGTTTTACCTTTAGACTTCAACCAAAACAACACTGAAGAACAACGTCTAAAATACCGTTATTTAGATTTACGTCGCCCTGAAATGGCAGAGCGTTTAAAAACACGTGCGAAAATCACTAGCTTTGTTCGTCGTTATATGGATGACAATGGTTTCCTTGATATTGAAACCCCAATGCTAACTAAAGCGACCCCAGAAGGTGCGCGTGACTACTTAGTGCCAAGCCGTGTGCACAAAGGTAAATTCTACGCATTACCACAATCACCACAGCTATTTAAACAGCTTCTAATGATGTCTGGTTTTGACCGTTACTATCAAATCGTAAAATGTTTCCGTGATGAAGATTTACGAGCTGACCGTCAGCCTGAATTTACCCAAATCGATGTGGAAACCACCTTTATGACTGCACCAGAAGTGCGTGCAATGATGGAAAAAATGATCCACGGTTTATGGTTAGATCGTTTAAATGTGGATTTAGGTGAATTCCCACAAATGACTTTCGCTGAAGCAATGCGTCGTTTTGGTTCAGATAAACCTGACTTACGTAACCCATTAGAGTTAGTCGATGTAGCGGATATCTTAAAAGACGTTGAATTTAAAGTATTCAGTGGCCCAGCGAACGATCCTGAAGGTCGTGTAGCGGTAATTCGTGTGCCAAATGGTGCAGAGTTAACCCGTAAACAAATTGATGAATATACGCAATTTGTAGGTATCTACGGTGCTAAAGGTTTAGCGTGGATGAAAGTAAATGACATCAACGCAGGTTTTGAAGGTGTTCAAAGCCCAGTGGCTAAATTCTTAAACGAAGATGTGGTGAAAGCATTATTTGAGCGTGTGAAAGCAGAAACTGGCGACATTATCTTCTTTGGCGCAGACAGCGAGAAAGTGGTAACAGACGCAATGGGTGCATTACGCTTAAAAGTAGGTCGTGATTTAGGTTTAACAGACTTGAACGCGTGGAAACCATTATGGGTTGTTGATTTCCCAATGTTTGAAAAAGACGATGAAGGCAACTGGTCTGCAATGCACCACCCATTCACAGCACCAAAAGATTTAACTCCTGAAGAGTTAATCGCAAATCCAAAAGGTGCGGTTGCAAATGCGTATGATATGGTTATCAACGGCTACGAAGTAGGTGGCGGTTCGGTGCGTATCTTCGATCCGAAAATGCAACAAACCGTATTCAGCATTTTAGGTATCAATGAAGAAGAGCAAAAAGAGAAATTTGGCTTCTTATTAGATGCGTTAAAATTCGGTACACCACCACACGCAGGTTTAGCATTCGGTTTAGACCGTCTAACAATGTTAATCACAGGCACGGAAAATATCCGTGATGTTATCGCATTCCCGAAAACAACGGCAGCAGCATGTTTAATGACAGATGCGCCAAGCTTCGGCAACCCGAAAGCGTTAGCAGAACTAGCGATTGAAGTGGTTAAGGCAGATAAAGAGTAGTAATACTTTTGTAGGGGCAGATAATATCTGCCCCTTTGTTGTATAGTGTATTCGGGCGGATATTATCCGCCCCTACATCAATTATTATAAATGAACTACAAAAATCCTAACTCCGTCCTAATCGTTATCTACGCCGAAGATACCAAGCGAGTATTAATGTTGCAGCGCCAAGATGATTCTAATTTTTGGCAATCGGTAACGGGAACAATCGAGATTGGTGAACAACCTTATCAAACCGCTTTGCGTGAAGTGCGAGAAGAAACGGGGATTGATATTTCTGTGGAAAATTTGAGCTTAAAAGATTGCAAATTCAGCATAGAATTTGAAATTTTTCCGCAATTCCGCTATAAATACGCCCCTGAAATAAGTCATTGTACTGAGCATTGGTTTCTGCTTGGTTTACCAAGCGAAAGATCACCCATTTTAACCGAGCATTTAGCGTATCAATGGTTGCCAATTTCAGAAGCAATTCAATTAACTAAATCGCCGAATAATGCACAGGCGATTGAAAAATATTTAACAAATATCTAAACAAATAAAGTAGAAGGAAACAAGAGAATGGCAGGTCATAGTAAGTGGGCTAACATTAAACACCGTAAAGCTGCACAAGACGCACAACGCGGTAAAATCTTTACAAAATTAATTCGCGAATTAGTTACAGCTGCAAAATTAGGTGGCGGTGATGTTGGTTCGAATCCGCGTTTACGTGCGGCAGTTGATAAAGCATTAGCAAGCAATATGACGCGTGACACTATCAACCGTGCTATCGAGCGTGGTGTGGGTGGTGGTGATGACACCAATATGGAAACCAAAATCTACGAAGGTTACGGCCCAGGTGGTACAGCGGTTATGGTGGAATGTTTAAGTGATAACGCAAACCGTACTATCTCGCAAGTTCGCCCAAGTTTCACTAAATGTGGTGGTAACTTAGGTACAGAAGGTTCTGTTGGTTACTTATTTAGTAAAAAAGGTTTAATCTTAATTGCAAGTGGTGATGAAGATGCATTAACTGAAGCTGCAATCGAAGCCGGTGCTGATGATATTCAACCACAAGATGACGGTAGTTTTGAAATCTACACTGCTTGGGAAGATTTAGGAACTGTGCGTGATGGTATTGAAGCGGCTGGTTTCAAAATTGAGAATGCTGAAGTAACAATGATTCCATCAACAACAGTTGATTTAGATGCGGAAAATGCACCTAAATTATTAAAATTAATTGATATGCTAGAAGATTGTGATGACGTTCAAAACGTATATCACAATGGTGAAATCAGTGACGAAGTCGCTGCATTATTATAGTTTTAATCAATAAACTAACTAGATGAAAAATATAAGGGTATATAGTTTTCTTTTTGAAATTATATACCCTATTTTTATTGAAACTATTTTAGATTTTACTTGTCTTATGGGATACGTTGCTATTCAATGGCTATTTTAGAGTGTTGACATATGGCAGTGGTGGCAACAGGTGAGTAGCGTTAGCTACCTTATATTTAGATTCTAATTTTTAATAGGAATACTTTTATGAAATTTGTTAAATTTCTTCCTGTAACATTCGCTGTAGCTGTATTAGCTGCTTGTTCTACATCTACATCAGCTCAACAAGAAACTGTTCAAACATCTCAGCCACAAGTTACTATGACTGAAAAATTTGTTGCATTCCAATGTGCAAATAAAAATGCTGTTGTGGTGAAATATAAATTTGCTGATCAAAAAGCTGTGGAAGCAACAGTAACAATTAATAAGAAAGCCGTAGGTGAGACATTTGTTCGTGATGACAAAGCAGAAGATCCGACATTTGTTTCTGGCAAATATGTATTAAATGCAGATACTCCATTAGCATTAGATACAGCAACAAAAACTGACTTAGTAAACATTTTCCATTCAGAAACTGAAGGTGATGTAATTTTGGCAAAGAATTGTAAAATCGCGCCAAAAACAACGGCAAAATTAAATAAATAAGATAAACTCGGATTTTTCAACCCTAACTATTAAGGAACTTTTAAATGAAATTAGTTAAAACTGTATCAGCGGTAGCATTTACATTAGCTTTAGCAGCTTGTTCAACAGCAACAGACGCAGTATCTGGCGTTGCAAATGGTGTTTCAAATGTTGCGAGTGGTGTGACTGATGGCGTTACTAACGCAGCAACATCAGTAAAAGATGGCGTATCAAGCGCAGCTTCAGCTGTAACAGACAAAGTATCTGGCGTAGCAAGTTCTGCTACTTCAGCAGCGTCATCAGCAACTTCTTCAACTGGTTCAAAAGTTGCAGCAGTAGCTGAAAAAGCTTCAACAGTAAAATCAACTGCAACAAACGCAGTTAACACAACTAAAGAAGCTGCTTCAACAATCAAATCAACAGTAACTGGTAAATAATTTAGCAGTTAACTAACAAGCGGGCGGATTTGTAAAATTTTTTGCAAATCTGCCCGCTTGCATATGTGGGCTGACATTGAAAAGTATGGCAATTATTTTAGGTATTGACCCAGGTTCAAGAGTAACTGGTTATGGCGTGATACGTCAAACTGGGAGACATTTAGAGTATTTGGGAAGTGGGGCGATTCGAACGCAAGTTGATGATTTACCAACTCGTTTAAAGCGAATTTACGCAGGTGTTTCGGAAATTATTACTCAGTTTCACCCTGATATGTTTGCGATTGAACAGGTTTTTATGGCAAAAAATCCAGATTCAGCATTGAAATTAGGCCAAGCTCGTGGAACCGCTATCGTGGCTGCAGTAAATCACGATCTTCCTGTTTTTGAATATGCTGCGCGTTTAGTTAAGCAGACGGTGGTTGGTATTGGTTCAGCGGATAAAGTTCAAGTTCAAGATATGGTAACTCGTATTTTACAGCTTTCTGCAAAGCCACAAGCCGATGCGGCAGACGCCTTAGCCATAGCCATTACACACGCGCATTCAATTCAACACTCATTGACTGTAGCAAGTCACAGTAAGCAAAGCGTTAGCTCCGAAAAAGAGCAAGTTTTAGCATTGATGAAAACTCGTTATAGTCGCGGGCGTTTTCGCTTAAAATAAAGTGTTTTTGCTTACTAATAGATGGTGGGCAAGGATGCCCACCCTACTAAATTGCTGCAGTTACAACAATCTCAACTTTCCAATTTGGATTTGCCAGACGAGCTTCAATCGCTGCTCGTGGTGGTGAATTGCCTTCAGCAACCCATTCATCCCAAGCTCTATTCATTTCATCAAACTCAAGCATATTAGCGACAAAAACTTGTGCCATTAGAATTTTACTTTTATCTGTGCCTGCAACAGCAAGCCATTTATCAATTTCGGCTAATACTTGACGAGTTTGACCATACATATCTTGCGAATCATCTTCAGGGATTTGTCCTGCTAAATAAGCTATGCCATTGTGAATGGCCATTTCAGATAGGCGTTTGCCAACTTGGAAACGTTGTATCATATTTTCTCCTTACAAAAATGGGGCTTTACGCCCCAAATTATTAATCAACTTTAACAATCCAACCTTCAGGTGCTTCTACGTCACCAAATTGGATACCTGTTAATTCTGCATAAAGTTTTTTAGTTACCGGACCAACTTCTGTCTCAGAGTGAAATACGTGGAAGTTATCGCCATATTGAATACCGCCAATCGGAGTGATTACCGCAGCAGTACCGCAAGCTCCAGCTTCCGCAAATTGATCTAATTCATTGATATACACATCCCCTTCAATTGCTTCCATACCAAAACGCTCTTTAGCTAAATGTAATAGTGAGTATTTTGTGATACTTGGCAAAATTGACGGTGAAATTGGCGTGATAAACTTATTATCTTTTGTAATACCAAAGAAATTTGCAGCGCCCACTTCTTCAATTTTTGTATGCGTTTTGGGATCTAAATAGATTGCATCTGCAAAGTTACGCTCTGCTGCTAATTCGTGTGGTAATAAGCTTGCTGCATAGTTACCGCCCACTTTAACCCCGCCCGTTCCATTTGGTGCAGCACGGTCAAAATCTGACACAAGGAAGTTTGCTGGTGCTAAACCACCTTTGAAGTAAGCGCCTACTGGTACGCAGAATACAGAGAAAATATATTCTGGAGCAGGACGAACGCCAATATTTTCACCCACGCCGATTACAAATGGGCGTAAATATAAAGTTGCGCCAGTACCATAAGGCGCTAGCCACTCTTCATTTGCTTTTACTACTTCTTTACAAGCTCTAACAAATAAATCAACAGGTACTTTTGGCATTAATAAACGTGAGCAAGTTGTTTGCATACGCTGTGCATTTTGATCTGGACGGAATAGATTGATTGAGCCATCTTTACAGCGATAAGCTTTTAAACCTTCGAAGCATTGTTGACCATAGTGTAATGCTGTTGAGCCTTCGTGGATATGAAGTGTATTGTCGGTAGTTAGTTCGCCTTCACTCCATTCTCCATCTTTCCAACGAGCAATAAAACGAAAATCTGTTTTGATATATGAAAAGCCAAGATTTTGCCAATCGATATTTTTAGCCATAAGTTGTGTTCCTTTTTTCATTAAAATAATAGTTCGACAATTTACACTATTAATAAAGGAAATGCCAAAGGGGAGAGTAAAATTTTTTAAATTTTTTAATTAATGATCGGTTTTTGTAGCGGGAAATTTTGTTTCTGTTAGAATAGTGGAGTTTTTTAGATAGAAAAAAACCGCCCAAAGTGGGCGGTGTATAAACCAAAAAGGGTTCAAAATATACAGGAAGTGAAACGAGTAACTTTCGTTACTCTAAGTCTAGTTTCCTAGACCAATATGCAAACACAACATCATACTTAAAATTCAAAATAGTTGCCTAAACAACCATCACTATCCATCTAAGTACGGCGCGAATTTTATAGATGTTTGACCACTTAAACAAACGAGATTTTTTAATTTAAATTATCAAAAAAAATAATGGATAGATTTTTATACTATCTTATTTCCATAAATATAACTAAATTGTAGATTCTATGAATAACAAAAAACTACCTCCACTTAATGCATTAAAAGCATTTGAATCAGCGGCTCGCCATTTGAATTTTACCAAAGCGGCGGAAGAGCTATTTGTAACACAAGCGGCTGTAAGCCATCAAATTAAGTTACTTGAAGACTTTTTAGGTATTCAGCTTTTTCATCGCCGTAATCGCTTATTGGAATTAACAGAGCTTGGTTTGCAATATTTTGATGAAATTCGACCGCTTTTAGAGCAAATAGCAAAAGCTACGGATAAGATTCGTTTGCAAAATGATCGTCAAATTCTAACGATTAGTGTACCCCAAACTTTTGGTATGCAATGGCTAGTTCCACGTTTAAACGATTTCCACGCGAAATTTCCTGATGTTGAAGTTCGTATTAAAGGTGTTGATCAAGATGAAGGGCTGTTGGGTAAAGAGATTGATGTGGCGATCTATTATGGCTTAGGAAAATGGGAAAATGTGGAATCAGTTCGTTTGACGGAATCACCGCTTGTGATTTTAGCTTCACCTGCGTTTCTTAAGCAGAATCCAATTACGAAGCCACAAGATTTAGTTGATAAAACATTACTTCACGTTTTTAGTCGCAATAAATGGAAGCGTACTGTTGAGCATTTAGGCTTAGCGGAGCAAATCGATGTTGAAGCAACGGGAACGGTATTTAGTCATACTTTTATGGCTTTACAAGCAGCTATGCACCAACAAGGTATTGCGATTGCTAATAAAGTGATTGCGCAGAACGAGTTAGACCAAGGTAATCTTGTTGAACCCTTTGAAACGGGATTGAATGACGAAAAATCATTTTATGTGGTATTTCCACCAGAGATGAAAGACGTGGTGAAAGTTCAGAGATTTGTCGATTGGATTTTAGCTGAGATTAAGTAAATGAAAAATTAAGGGCGAATTTAATGATTCGCCCTTATTTTTAGGTTTGTCTATTCGACAGTTTTTGCTCCTAATACACCTTGCCAATTTTTAGTTCTATCGTTGCTATCTTCGTTTTTAGCGTTTCCGATTAATAATTCGCCTTTCAAACCGTAAATTTTTCCATCAAATTCACCGCTTGCAGTTTTATCTGTAAATAGACGTCCAACAACATTCCCATCTTTAGATACTTCAGTCGCTTTTAATTGCCAGTAATCATCACCATTTCTTGTACCTGTAATGTCCATCGTTAGCTTTTTGGTCTCCGCAATATAGTTTGCTCGAACACTCGCTTCTAAAGCTTGAGCTGGGATTTCGGTGTAGTGATAATACATTTTGCCCTGATATTGAATATTGGTTGTAGGCTGAGTCGTAGGTTGATTGTGATCCATTTCTAACAATGGCAGATAGCGATATGCCAAGGTTTTTCCATCGGAAACAGTATCATTTTCTGTTTCACGAGAAAGAGCCGCATAACCGTAGTATCCCATTAGATGACCATTGTTATCTCTTAGCGTCTCAAGGTGAGAGTTACTTAAATTATTCTTAGATTTAGGATCTTTAGGCTCTACAACTGCGAGAGTAATATTCTTATCAACGAGATTTAATGTGATGTAGTCATTTGTATCGTTAATTCCCCCACGTTTAGTGAAGTTAGAAAATACATTGCTATCCGAATTCCCCAATTGGATTGTTGGAGTACTTTCGTTAGGCACAATTTGAATTGGGGGATAGCTTTGCGGTTGCTCTGGAGTTGTTGATGACTCAGAGACTGTTGTGCCACTTGCCGTATTATCTTCTGATGGAGGCGTTAACTCTTCTTTGCTATTGGGAGATTCATTAACCACAGAGCCTATGATTGTAGGTTTTGTGGTTTCTACTGCTGGAGCTGTAATAGTAATAGTGTTTCCAGTAGGTTCTGAATTTGTAGATTCTGCAATGACAGCTGCATTATTTGAGGTATTACTAATATTGGTGTCTGAAACTGTCATATTAGCATTTACTTTTGGCGATGGCTTTTCTTGCTCTGAAGCATTATTAGCAACTTCAGGTTTGCTTTCTGTTTTGATACCTTTATTATTAACTGATTTTTTAGCTTGTTCACTTGGAATCGCACCCTGAGCATCGACTTTTGGAGCTTCAGCTTTTTGCGTTTGAGTTGCTACGGTAGTTGATGTTTCTGTTGTGTGTTTCGTGATAGCAGGATTGAGATCTAAATTACTTTGGGTAGTACCTTTAGAACCAGATCCACTGCAAGCAGTGAGTACAATGCTAGCTACAATTGTTAAGCTATACTTAGTGATTGATTTCATTATGGGGGCTCCTTTTAATAACCTTAAAATGAAAATGGTTTTGGATTGTACTCTTTGAAAATAGATATGCAATAAAAATTACATTATAAAATTTTGAATGACTAAAAATAAGGTAAAATAACTAATAGTTATAACAAACTAGATTTAATGAGGATAAAATGAAATACCAATGGATTCTATTTGATGCAGATGAAACCCTTTACTCTTTTAATTCTTACTTTGGATTAAAAGCGATGTTAAAAAATTACAGCATTGATTTTACTGAGCAAGATTATGAAGCGTTTCAGGCCGTTAATAAGCCATTATGGGTAAAGTATCAAAATAAAGAGATTACCGCTGAAGAGCTACGTGCTATTCGGTTTCGTCAATTGTCGGAGCAGACAGGACAGAGTGCTGAAGCTCTAAACCAACAGTTAATGCACGAAATGTCTTATGTTAGTCAGCCTTTGAATGGTGTGGCTGAAATGCTACAAACATTACACGGCAGAGTAAAAATGGCAATTGTGACAAACGGTTTTAATGCGTTGCAAGAAAAGCGTTTAACCAATACCAAAACAAAAGAGTTTTTTGAGTTAGTGATTACTTCGGAAGATGTGGGTATTGCAAAACCTGATGTAAGAATTTTTGAAGCGACTTTTGCTCAAATGGGTGATTTTGAGAAATCAAAAGTATTAATGGTGGGAGACACATTAGCTTCAGATATTTATGGCGGAAATCTCGCTGGAATTGATACTTGTTGGTTTAATCCAACACGACATAAAAATGATAGCGATATTAAACCAACTTATGAAATCTATTCGATTTTAGATTTGGTTAAAATCGCAGAACAAGGAACATTCTAATATGAAACTACAACAGCTACGCTATATCGTTGAGATTGTGAATCAAAATCTCAATATTACAGAGGCTGCGGAGGTTCTTTATACTTCTCAGCCTGGAATCAGTAAACAAGTTCGTTTGTTAGAGAACGAATTAGGTGTCAATATTTTCGAACGCAATGGTAAGCATATCAAAGGATTAACTCCTGCTGGCGAAAAAATTGTGGCGATTTCACGTGAGCTGTTGGTTAAAGCACAAGGAATTAAAGCAGTTGCAGAAGAGCAGACCCGTCCAAATAAAGGTGTTTTGCGAATTGCGACCACCAATACTCAAGCTCGCTATATGTTACCCGCAGTTATTAATCAATTTAAAGCGAAATATCCGGAAGTTAGCTTACATTTACATCAAGGATCGCCAAGCCAAATTTATGATGCATTAATGGCTGGTGAGGTAGATTTAGCCATTACAACGGAGGCTCAATATCTCTTTGAAAATGCGATTTTGCTACCTTGTTATATGTGGAACCGCTCAGTGATTGTTAAGCCAGATCATCCATTAGTCGAACTTGTGAAACAAAATAAGAAATTAACTGTCGAAGAGCTCGGTAAGTATGATTTAATTACCTATACTTTTGGTTTTACAGGGCGTTCGGATTTAGACCACGCTTTTAACAAAGTGGGGATTTTACCGAATATCGTATTTACTGCGACCGATGCGGATGTAATCAAAACTTATGTGCGCTTAGGTTTAGGGGTTGGAATTATGGCAACAATGGCACACACTAAAGATGATAGCGATTTAGTGGCGATTGATGCAAGTCATCTATTCCAATCAAGTATGACGCAGATTGCCTTTAAACGTGGCACTTTCTTGCGTAATTATATGTATGATTTTATTAACTATTTTTCACCGCATTTAACTAAAATGCGTGTTGAAGAGGCGGAACAATTGCGTGATAACAACGCCATTTTACGTCTGTTTGAACATACTCAACTTGAGGAAAAATAATGAAATTTATTAAAAAAGTGGCACTGCTAGCGGTCGTTTCTGTTGGATTTTTTGCAAATGCAATGGCCGAAGAATTTAATATTAAATATAGCTCAAATTATTTAATGCCCGCTTATGTGAAGTTCAGTAACAACGGAAAGCAATATTCAATTCAATCAAAAATTAATGTGCCTTTATATAACATTGTGTTTACTGCGAAAGGTACAGAGCGCAACGGTCAATTTAATATGTTAAGTTACCGCGATACACGTAATGGTAAAAATTATGCGGTAGCAGAATTGGATAGTTCAACAATTCAGTATGGACGAGTGAAAGATCCTTTGAAAAAAGAAGCTATAAAAATGCCAACGTTTGACTTATTTACTGTGGCATTCCAGTTAAGTTATTACGATAAATTACCTAATAGTTTCCAAACAACCAATGGTAAAAAACTCTATCCAACTGAAAATGTGGTATTGAATAAGAGCCAAAAAACAGTAAAAGTAAAAGATCAAAGTTTTGAAGAAATTACTTATCGCTTTAAAACTGACGGCAAATATATCACTGTGAAGAAATATGTAGGCGAAAAATTCCCACGCTATATTTCTTACAGCCGTGACGGCGATAACTATGAATTAACTTTTGATAGTTTTGTGAAATAATTTTGAGAAACTCTCCCCTGTTGCTAGGGGAGAGACAGCTTCGAGCAAAACAACGTTTTTGCGAGAAGCAGAGAGAGGTTATTATAAACGCACTTCCAATTTATCATAAGCACGACGTGCTTTTTCTAACGCTTGTTCTACATTTTTATCTCTCGCTAAAATCACACCCAAACGGCGATGACCATTTACTTCACCCTTACCAAATAGACGAATATTGGTATTCGGCTCAGCCAATACATTATGTAAATTGCCAAAACTCACCTGCTTTGAAACCCCTTCAACCACAATCGCTTTTGAGGCAGAAGGGCTAATTAAATTAATCTCGGGAATAGGCAAGCCTAAAATTGCACGAGCGTGTAGAGCAAATTCAGACAGTTCTTGAGAAATTAAGGTTACCATTCCAGTATCGTGCGGGCGTGGCGAAACTTCATTAAAGATCACTTCATCCCCACAAATAAATAATTCCACCCCAAAGATCCCACGACCGCCTAATGCACTGGTAATCTTTTCGGCAACTTGTTGCGCTTTTTGTAACGCTACTTCAGACATCGCCTGTGGTTGCCACGACTCTCGGTAATCGCCATCAATTTGAGTATGTCCAATCGGAGCAAGGAAAGAAGTGCCATTGATATGACGAACGGTTAATAGCGAAATCTCATAGTCAAATTTGATAAAACCTTCCACAATCACACGTCCACCGCCAGCACGTCCGCCTTGTTGCGCATAATCCCACGCTTTTTGAATATCATCTTGTGATTTAATCACACTCTGACCGTGGCCAGATGAAGACATAATCGGCTTAACCACACAAGGAATACCAATCTCCGCAATAGCTTGAGTAAAATCTTCAAAGCTATCGATAAAGCGGTAAGGCGAGGTTTCTAATCCTAATTCTTCAGCTGCTAAACGGCGAATACCTTCCCTATTCATAGTCAGTTGAGTAGCTTTTGCGGTTGGGATTACGTTATAGCCTTCTTGTTCAAGCTCGACAAGAGTAGCAGTGGCAATAGCTTCAACTTCAGGTACGATAAAATCAGGTTTTTCTTTTTCGACTAATTCACGTAATGCCGCACCATCTAGCATTGAAATGGTATAAGAGCGGTGAGCAACTTGCTGTGCAGGCGCATTTTGATAGCGATCCACGGCAACCACTTCTACACCTAAGCGTTGTAATTCAATCACTACTTCTTTACCCAGTTCACCTGAACCTAACATCATTACTTTAGTTGCTTTTGATGTAAGTGCTGTACCTAATGTTGTCATAAATCAGTTCCTATATAAGAGAGAAGAAAACTGCGCTATTATAGCAAAGCAAACGTTTGCTTTTTAGTGTTTTTGTAAAAATAAAGGGTAAATTGTGAAATTTACCCTTAAATAAAAAGCGTAGGGTGGGCATCCCTGCCCACCAATAACATCGTATATATTAATACGGTGGGCAAGGATGCCCACCCTACAGCTTATTTTTACACCTTTTACTTCTTCCAACCCTTCAACGCATCCGCAAAGGCATTATTACCAAATTGATTGCGTTGTTCACGTTGTGGACGTTGCTGACGCTCTGAATTGTAAGATTTATTACGGTTCTGACCGCTTGTATTATCACGTTTTTCCGCTTTATCCGTTGGCTTATCATCTAAACGCATTGTTAAAGCGATACGCTTACGTGGTGCATCAACTTCTAATACCTTCACTTTCACCACATCACCGGTTTTCACCACTTGATGTGGATCTTCCACAAAGCTGTTTGAAAGCATAGAGATATGCACTAAACCATCTTGATGAACACCAATATCCACGAAAGCACCAAAGTTAGTCACGTTAGTTACTGTACCTTCTAAAATCATACCCACTTTTAAGTCCGAAATCTCTTCGACCCCGTCCATAAAGGTTGCGGTTTTAAATTCACCACGAGGGTCACGGCCTGGTTTTTCTAACTCTTTGAAAATATCATTCACCGTTGGTAAACCGAATTTTTCATCAACAAACTCTTTCGCATTTAAGCTATGAATTTTAGTGCTGTTACCCATTAAATCACTTAGGGTAGAAGTGGTTGCTTGTAAAATTTTTTCTACCACAGGATAGGCTTCTGGGTGAACACTTGAGGCATCAAGCGGGTTCTTACCATTTAAAATTCGCATAAAGCCCGCACACTGTTCAAAGGCTTTAGGCCCTAAACGAGCGACTTTTTTCAACTCTGAACGAGAGTTAAAGCGACCATTTTCATCACGGTATGCCACAATATTTTGTGCCAATACTTTAGTCATACCCGCCACACGAGCGAGTAATGGCGCAGAGGCGGTATTTAGATCAACACCCACCGCATTTACACAGTCTTCTACCACAGCATCTAACTTACGTGCTAATTGTGATTGGTTTACGTCGTGCTGATATTGTCCAACCCCGATAGCTTTCGGTTCGATTTTCACTAATTCCGCGAGCGGATCTTGCAGACGGCGTGCGATAGACACCGCACCACGTAGCGATACATCTAAATTCGGGAACTCATTTGCGGCTAATTCAGAGGCAGAATACACAGAGGCACCCGCTTCACTTACCACTACCGTTTGCGGCTTATTCTCTTTGATCTCTTTAATTACATCTTTAGCAAAACGCTCAGTTTCACGAGAGGCAGTACCATTACCAATTGCAATTAAATCAACATTGTGTTGCTTAATGAGCTTATAGATTGTCACTTGTGCCGCGTCTAATTGCCCCGTATGTGGATAAACCGTTGCGGTATCTAATAATTTACCAGTATTATCCACCACAGCCACTTTAACCCCAGTACGTAAACCGGGGTCTAAGCCCATAGTATTACGAGCACCGGCAGGAGCAGCCATTAATAACGCAGAAAGGTTACGAGCAAATACATCAATCGCTTCTTCTTCGGCTTTTTCACGTAGGCTCGACATTAATTCTGTTTCTAAATGCAACGACGCTTTGATTTTCCACGTCCACGCAATCACTTGCGCACGCCAGTTATCCGCAGGTTGATTATTAAAAATCACGCCTAAATGTTGGCGGATAATCTCTTCACAATGAGAGGATTTAACCCCTTCTTCCGCTTCAGGATCGGCATTTAAATTGAGTGATAAAATCCCTTCATTACGGCCACGGAACATTGCTAATGCACGGTGTGACGGCACAGTTTTGAATGGTTCGCTATGAGCAAAGTAATCACGGAATTTCTCACCTTCTTGCTCTTTGCCTTCAATCACTTTTGCTTCTAAGGTTGCGTAAGCGGTCAGATATTGACGAAGTTTTGCAAGTAATTCCGCATCTTCTGAAAAACGCTCCATTAAAATATAACGTGCGCCATCAAGGGCTGCTTTTACATCCGCAACGCCTTTTTCCGCATTCACATAGCTTTCCGCAGCCACTTCTGGCGACTGCTTTGGATCTTGCCATAAACTATCCGCAAGAGGCTCAAGACCGGCTTCAATTGCAATCTGCCCACGCGTACGGCGTTTAGGTTTATAAGGAAGATAGAGATCTTCTAATTCGGTTTTACTTTGAGTTTGTTCGATTTTTTCACGTAACTCATCGGTTAATTTACCTTGCTCATCAATCGATTTAAGAATGGTTTGACGGCGATCATTTAACTCACGTAGATAGATTAAACGAGTTTCAAAATGACGAAGTTGAGTATCGTCTAAACCGCCCGTCACTTCTTTACGATAACGAGCGATAAAAGGAATGGTATTACCTTCATCAAGTAAGGTCATTGCAGCAAAAATTTGCTCCGAACGCACCGCGAGTTCCGCGGCAATAATTTGGCTGATTTGATGATTAAGTTCAGTCATTTTGATCCTTTGTTTTAGTTGCAGTTGTCGACAGTTTGTCGACAACTGGTCTTTTTAAAATAAATAAATCCAACGCTATCGCCGCCCCCAATATCACCACAATTCCCGCAATAAATTGCACTAAAGAGAGCTGTTCATCTAAGGCAAAATAGCTGATGATGGCAGTTGATATAGGGAGCAATAGTTGCAAAATCTGATAAGTGGTAATCCCTTGAGTTTGCACTACGTGGAAACCCAGTACCATACCCGTAGTAATGGCAAAGATACCAACAAAAATTAAACTTATAATAAAGAGAGATGAAAACTGAGAAAGTTCCGCAATATTGCCCGTTTGTACACTAAATGTAAGACTTAAAATCCCAGCGATAAACGACGTAAAAGCACTGATAGTAAAGGCGTTGAGCTTATTATTAATCGCTTTAATAATCAAACTTTGCGTGCCTTGGATAACAATAGAGGTAAATAGAAATAGCCCACCGACCACAAAATTATCGCCTAAGTGAAGTTGTTTGCCGTAGCCAACAAAGCAGAGTGAACCCACAATCGCAAGTCCACTACCCAGCCAAAAGGCTTTGTTTTTAATACGATTTCGTTCATCAATAAAGAAAATAGCAGCGATAATAATCGCAAAGGGCATTGCTAAAATACCAAAGATCGAGGCGGTTACCGCACTGGTAAGGGCAACACCTTTCAAATAGAAAAACATATTGGTTGCCATCATAATCCCAAGTAAGCTGACATAAAGTTGGAATTTTGGCGTTTGTGCTAAGGTTTTTAAATGATGTCTGTATTTCCACCAAACCAACAATAGCAACAAAATCCCACCAATAGTAAAGCGTACCCCATTATTATTGGCAGGGTGAATATGTAGGCTAAAATAGCGTAATAACACAATGTTGATCCCAACCCCAAAAACGTAAATCAGGTTGGTAATGAGTGGGCTGTTAAACATAGAGAATGAGTTGATGAAAATAGAGCGCATATTATAGCGGAAAATCTCAAGAAATATGGGATAATGTCGATAATTTTGAAATATTAACAGGCTTATCAATGAAACAATATGATGTGGTAATTATCGGTGCAGGGGCGGCAGGCTTATTCTGTGCCGCACAACTAGGGCAAGCAGGAAAATCGGTTGTGGTGCTCGATAACGGCAAAAAAATCGGGCGAAAAATCTTAATGTCGGGCGGCGGATTTTGTAACTTCACTAACTTAGAAGTAACCCCAAATCACTACCTTTGCCAAAATCGCCATTTCGTTAAATCGGCACTGTCACGCTATACCAACTGGGATTTTATCTCACTTGTGGCAGGCTATGGAATTAGCTATCACGAGAAAGAATTAGGTCAGTTATTCTGTGATGAAAGCTCACAACAGATTGTCGATCTACTTCAAAAAGAGTGTGCTAAGGGTAAAGTTGATATTCAACTACGACAAGCGGTCGATTTAATTCAAAAAGTTGAAAATAGCTACCAAATCCAAACTAATGGTGAAATTTACCAAACGGAACATCTAGTAATTGCCACAGGAGGATTGTCTATGTCTGGCTTAGGCGCAAGTCCATTCGGTTATAAAGTGGCGGAGCAGTTTGATATTCCTGTGGTGCCAGTACGTGCGAGTCTTGTGCCATTTACGTGGAAAGAGAGCGACAAACCTTTTGCGGCCTTATCAGGCATTTCATTGCCGATTAGCGTAACTAATCGTAATAAAACCTTTAGCAATCAAATGCTATTTACTCACAGAGGTTTATCAGGCCCTGCGATTTTACAGATTTCAAACTACTGGGATATGGGCGAAACAGTTGAAATTGATCTATTACCAACAGAAAGTATTGTCGATATTCTTGCCGAACTTCGCCAATCTTCGCCGAAATTGCAGTTAAAAACGGTGTTATCTCGCTATTTACCGAAAAAATTAGTGGAGCTTTGGATTGAGCAACAGATGCTAAAAGATCAGGTCATTGCTCAACTCAGCAAAAACGATTTGCAATTTTTAGAGCAGTTTATTCATCACTGGCATTTTCTACCAAATGGTACAGAGGGTTACCGCACCGCAGAAGTGACTATGGGGGGCGTGGATACTGATCATATTTCGTCAAAAACAATGGAGGCGAAAAATGTACAAGGACTATATTTTATTGGCGAAGTGCTAGATGTAACAGGTTGGCTTGGTGGCTATAACTTCCAATGGGCGTGGTCATCAGCTTATGCTTGTGCGCAGGGGATTTTGGAAAAGTAATTTTTATGTTTGTAGTTTGCTGAAATATATTTGTTACTCTCTCCCTTTGGGAGAGAGACAGCGAAAATTGCGTTCAGCAATTTTTGCAGAGAGAGGGGGAAACAAGCTGTGATATTTTATAAATATTTTGCAAATTGCCTTCTACCTGCTGAAGAGAATGGAAAAGTCCTTCCCCAACAATTTACAAAAAATTTTGCAAAAGCTCTTTACTGTATAGAGAAACAGGTTTACTATATATCTAAACACTGTTCATCTATATAGTTTAGGGCTTTTATTATGCTTACACAACTGACCATTAATAACTTTGCTATTGTTCGCCATCTTATCCTTGAATTAAACGACGGAATGTCGGTGATTACAGGGGAAACTGGTGCAGGTAAATCTATTGCGATTGACGCTTTAGGTCTTTGCTTAGGCTACCGTTCGGAAAGCTCAATGATCCGCAATGGTGCCGACAAAGCGGATATTACCGCAAGTTTTGCTATGCAACCAAATAGCCCTGCTTATCTATGGCTAAAAGAGCACGAACTATTAGATGAAGATAATCCTTTAGAGTGCATTCTACGCCGAATGATCAACCTTGAAGGGCGTTCAAAAGCTTTTGTGAATAACCGTCCTATTCCTGTTTCACAACTGCGTGAATTAGGTCAATATCTTATCCATCTTAATGGACAACACGCCCCACAGTTATTGCTCAAAAGCGATTACCAGCTTGAGTTAGTGGATAACTATGCGGATCTTCACTCTCGCCTTGCGGATATGGCGGAGCAGTATCACTCTTGGCGTAAGCTACATAAACAGGTAAAAAATTTTCAACAGCAATGCCAAGAAAATGAGGCTCGTAAGCAACTATTACAGTATCAAGTGGATGAACTGGATGAGTTTGCGATTAAAGAAGGCGAATTTGAACAGTTAGAAGAAGATCAATCTCGCCTTGCTAATTCAGAGCAACTTACCGAGCTTTCGCAGTCTGTGGTCGCAACATTAAGCGATAATGATATTAATGCTGATAGCTTAATCTATCGTGCTATTAGAGATTTAGAAGAGTTAGTGGAAATGGATAGCCACTATCAGTCTGCTTTAGATATGCTTAATGAGGCGTTGATCCAAGTACAAGAGGCAAGTTCAGAAATCAGTAATTTAGCTAGTCGTATTGAGCAAGATCCCGATCTGTTGGAAGAGTTAGATGAACGTATCAGCACTGCAATGCAACTGGCACGTAAACACCACGTATCAGCAAATGAACTTTGGAAACATCACTCAACCTTAAAAGTGGAATTACAGCAATTATTAGATTTTGAAGATAATGAAGAACAGTTGATTGCTGATGAAAAAGTGGCGTATCAACGTTGTGTGGAGATTGCGCAAGATATTCACCAAAAGCGTGTTGAGGCAGGGCAGAAACTTTCTGAACAGGTTACCCAACAAATTAAGCAACTTGCAATGGAAAATGGCGAGTTCTTTATTGATGTAAAACATAATCTTGAAAAAATCTCGGCAAATGGGGCAGATTGTGTGGAGTTTAACCTACGCAGTAATTTAGGTCAGCAAGCGCAACCACTCGCTAAAATTGCTTCGGGCGGTGAGTTATCTCGTATCTCTTTAGCGGTGCAAGTATTAACAGCTAATAAACTTTCAACCCCAACCATTATTTTTGATGAAGTGGATGTGGGGATCAGTGGCCCAACAGCCACAGTGGTTGGTCGTTTACTTCGTCAGCTAGGCAAAAAATGCCAAGTGTTATGCGTTACCCATTTACCGCAAGTGGCAAGCCACGGTAACCATCACTTTAATGTACAAAAATGGGTGGAGAACAATCAGACCGAAACTAGAATGAGCCTATTAACCCAAGGCGAACGAGTAGGGGCGTTAGCAAGATTACTAGGTGGCACTACAATCACCGACGCGGTGATTGCCAATGCACAGGAAATGTTGAATTTGGCGGAAACGGAATAGTAGAAATCATTTGACATTATACCCTTTAAGGGTATGATTTGCTAGATAGGTAAGATTGCTTATGAATTTAGCTTTTATTGAATTACCCCCTTTTGAGCGTTTCCGTGATGCTCATTTAAGTGATGAAGAATATAAAGCCTTTCAATATGAATTATTAGATAATCCAACTAAGGGGGATTTAATTCAAGGTTTGGGGGGATTGAGGAAAGTTCGTCTAGCTGATAGCCAAAGAAATAAAGGCAAAAGAGGAGGAATAAGGGTTATTTATTATTACTTCTTAGATAAAGATCATATTTATCTTGTAACAGCTTATGGGAAAGATAAGCAAGAAGATTTAAATTCAGAGCAACGTAAAGTATTAAACTTAATTTTAGAACGTATCAAGAAGTACTAGGTGGCGATATGACAACACTTTATGATGATTTGCTAGAAGGTTTGCAAGCAATGGAAGAACACTTGCAAGGTAAAAGAACTTTACGGACAGAAGTTGTGGCAAAGCAAGAACCTATTACGATTGAACCTGAAGAAGTTAAATTAATTCGTGAGAAACTTAATTTATCTCAAGCTGTATTTGCCAGCCGTTTACGTACAAGTTTAAGAACTTATCAAAAATGGGAACAGGGCAAAACCAAACCAAATGCTCAGGCGGTATTATTACTACGAATGGTTGAGCAATCTCCACAAATTTTTAATCGTATTGCAACACTATAATTTTATGCAATTTACCACTTATTCAGCTACAGAAACCGAGCTTCTTGATAAAGCTCAATGGCTTGCAGGTTTTACGCTTGGGGAAATCGCAGAACAATTGAATATGGTTGTTCCGCCTGACTTACGCCGAGATAAAGGCTGGATAGGCATGTTGATTGAAACTGCATTAGGTGCTAAAGCAGGCAGTAAAGCAGAACAGGATTTTGCCCATTTAGGTATTGAGCTTAAAACCATCCCAATTAATCACAGAGGATTACCGCTAGAAACCACTTTTGTTAGCCTTGCACCTTTAACTCATAACAATGGCATTACGTGGCAAACTTCACACGTGCGTCACAAACTCCAAAAAGTATTATGGGTGCCAGTTGAGGGAACGCGAACTATTCCCCTTGCTGAACGTCATATAGGACAGCCAATTTTATGGCAACCAACGGCAGAGCAAGAATTTCAGTTACAAAGGGACTGGGAAGAGCTAATGGAGCTAATTGTGCTTGGGCGTTTAAATGAAATTAATGCGACTTTAGGGGAAGTTATGCAACTTCGACCAAAAGGGCGTAATAATAAATCCCTTGCCAATGCTATTGATCACAACGGTAAGATGATTCAGTCATTACCGCTCGGTTTTTATCTAAGAAAGCAATTCACTGCACAAATTCTGCAAAATTTCTTACAGAAGTAGTGAATTGCGGTAGAATAATATTTTGTATGTAGGGGCGTACTGCGTACGCCCGCGGGCGTATTCAATACGCCCCTACAATTTAGCGCTATTTGCAGAATGAATGTAGGGACACGGTGCCCGTGTCCGCATATATATTTATATTGGATGTGTGTGCATCACTAGAGAGAAAATTATGTTACTAATCGATTTAAAAGACAAAGAACTTACCATTGAAGAACAAGAGCTACTTGAACATCCCCTTGTTTCTGGTTTGATTCTATTCACTCGCAATTTCCACGACAGAGAACAAGTTCAAGCGTTGATTAAATCAATTCGCCAACGTGTGAAAAAGCCTTTGTTAATCACTGTCGATCAAGAAGGCGGAAGAGTTCAACGTTTCCGTGAAGGTTTCACAAAATTACCGGCAATGCAATCATTCCAAACATTAGGCGCAGATTTACAAGAACAGCAATTCTTAGCAAAAGAGAGCGGTTGGTTAATGGCGGCTGAAATGTTTGCTTTAGATATTGATTTAAGTTTTGCGCCTGTATTGGATTTAGGTCACGGCAGTAAAGCGATTGGCGATCGTTCATTTGGCGCAGATTTAGCGACTATGCTACCAGTGGCAGAAGCCTTTATTGACGGTATGTTAGAAATGGGAATGGCGACAACAGGTAAACATTTCCCTGGACACGGTCATGTTTTAGCAGACTCGCATTTAGAAACACCATTTGATGATCGTGCCAAAGAAACGATTTTTACCCAAGATATTCAGCCATTTAAGAAGTTGATTAATAAAGGTAAATTATCAGCAATTATGCCAGCACACGTAATTTATACCCAATGCGATAGCCAACCTGCAAGTGGTTCTGAATACTGGCTAAAACAAGTATTACGCAAAGAGCTTAACTTTAACGGCGTGATTTTCTCTGATGATTTAGGTATGAAAGGCGCAGGCTTTATGGGCGACTATGTGGAACGTAGTGAAAAAGCCTTAAAAGCAGGTTGCGATATGTTATTACTTTGCAATGAGCCTGAAGGCGTAGTGAAAGTGTTAGATAATCTAAAATATGAGCCTACGCAGGTTCAGAAAGAACGTCATTTATCATTAATGAAACGTAAACAGTTTTCTTGGAATGAATTAACATCAACAACTCGTTGGCAACAAGCAAATCAGCAACTTGCACAGTTACAAGGCAACTGGTTAGAGTGGAAAGAGCGTAATGCCTAATCAGCTAATGTGCCCCCATTTTGAGCAACAACGCTGTAGTTCTTGCCAATGGATTACAAAGGACTATAGCGAACAATTAAGTGATAAATCAACGGTTCTCAAGCGGTTGGTTTCGCCTTTTGTTTTGCCAGAAACAGAGATTTTGCCTGAAGTGCGATCTGAAATAAGGCAGTTTCGTAATAAAGCGAAAATGGTAGTTTCGGGCAGTGTGGAACGCCCAATTTTAGGTATTTTGGCCGTTCAAAATGATCCACAAAGTGGAGTGGATTTAACGGATTGTGCGCTTTATCCAGAGCAGTTTGAAAAACTATTCCCGATCTTAAAAAACTTTATCGGGCGAGCAGGGTTAGTGCCTTATAACGTAGCGAAAAAGCGTGGTGAGCTAAAGTATATTTTGATTACCCAAAGCCAATATAATCAGTCGTTAATGATCCGCTTTGTGCTAAAAAGTGAGTTAAAACGACCGCTTGTAGAGCGTGAGTTTCCAGCATTACTCGCTCAATTACCTGAACATTCGGTTGTGACGTTGAATATTCAGCCAAATCATTCCGCTATTTTAGAAGGCGAACGGGAAATCTTCTTAACGGATCTGCAAGTGTTGGAAGAACATTTTAATGGCATTCCGCTATTTATTCGTCCGCAAGGTTTTTTCCAAACTAATCCTAAAGTGGCAAGTGAACTCTATAAAACGGCACAACAATGGATTAAAGATCTATCAATTAATAAACTTTGGGATCTGTTCTGTGGTGTGGGCGGTTTTGGCTTGCATTGCACTGCAGAACTACAAAAACAAAATCCGATTGTTGAGCTAACAGGAATTGAGATCTCTGCTTCGGCAATTGCAAGTGCAACCAAATCCGCACAGCAGTTGGGTTTACAAAATGTGAAATTTGCTTCACTGGATTCAGAGCAGTTTGCGTTAAATGAGCAAGGGGAAGTGCCTGATTTGGTTGTGGTCAATCCGCCACGTCGTGGAATCGGCAAAGCGCTTGCTGAGTTTTTAAATACACTAGGCTCGCCTTATTTAATTTATTCAAGCTGTAATGCAGAAACAATGGCGAAAGATTTTGAGAGTTTAACTAATTATAAACTATTAAAAGTTCAGTTATTTGATATGTTCCCACATACGTCACATTATGAAACATTGACGTTTTTAGAACGCAAGGCATAAAAAAATCCGCATTACGCGGATTTTTTTGTTGATATGCTTAACGTAAAAACGCTGGGATTTTACTTTCGTATTCTGAAATTTTAGCTTCGTGTTGAAGGGTTAAACCGATATTGTCTAAACCATTTAATAAACAGTGGCGACGGAACTCATCTAACTCAAACGTATAGACTTTATCGCCCGTGGTTACGGTCATTGCTTCTAAGTCCACATCAATCTGCTTACCTTCATTTGCCCATACCCATTGGAAAATTTCATCCACTTCTTCTTCGCTTAGGCGAATTGGTAACATATGGTTATTTAAGCTATTGTTATAGAAAATATCCGCAAAACTTGGGGCAATCATCACTTTAAAACCGTAATCCGCTAATGCCCAAGGTGCGTGTTCACGAGATGAACCACAGCCTAAATTTTTACGAGTAAGTAAAATGGTTGCACCTTGATATTGTGGGTAGTTCAATACAAACTCTGGATTTGGTTGTGTACCTTCCGCATCAATATAACGCCATTCGTGGAAAAGGTGTTTACCAAAACCAACACGAGTGATTGCTTGTAAAAATTGCTTTGGAATGATTGCGTCTGTATCTACGTTTGCTGCATCTAGTGGAACCACTAAACCTGAATGTTGTTTAATACCAGCCATTTTATTTTATCCTTTTCTTTATTGGGCGAATTGCCATTCGCCCCTACAAATTATGCGTTTAATGTTACGTTACGAATATCAACGAACTTACCAAATACTGCCGCTGCAGCTGCCATCGCTGGGCTCACTAAGTGAGTACGTCCGTTACGGCCTTGGCGACCTTCAAAGTTACGGTTAGAGGTTGAAGCACAACGCTCCCATTCGCCTAAACGGTCGTCATTCATACCTAAACACATAGAACAACCGGGGTTACGCCATTCAGCACCCGCTTCGATAAAGATTTTATCTAGACCTTCTTTTTCTGCTTGTTCTTTCACTAAGCCAGACCCCGGAACAACAAGTACACGTTTAACATTATCGGCTTTTTTACGGCCTTTCATTACCGCTGCTGCTGCACGTAAATCTTCGATACGAGAGTTGGTGCAAGAACCGATGAATACTTGATCTACTGGCACATCTTTCATATCTGTATTTGGTTCTAAGCCGATATAAGCTAACGCTTTTTCCGCAGAGGCTTTGGTAACAGGATCTGCCATATCCGCTGGATTTGGTACAACTTGGTCAATACCGATTACTTGACCTGGGTTAGTTCCCCAAGTCACTTGTGGCGCAATATCTTTTGCTTCTAACACCACAACGCTATCAAACTCAGCATTTTCATCTGATTTTAAGGTTTTCCAATATTCAACCGCATCGTCCCAATCTTTGCCTTTTGGTGCGTGTGGGCGACCTTTTAAGTATTCAAATGTAGTTTCATCTGGCGCAGCTAAGCCTGCTTTTGCACCCATTTCAATTGCCATATTACATACAGTCATACGGCCTTCCATTGAAAGATCACGAATTGCTTCACCACAGAATTCAACAACGTGTCCTGTACCGCCTGCAAAGGTTGTTTTACCGATAATCGCTAACATAATATCTTTTGCAGTAATACCTGGATTGACTTTGCCACGTACTTCGATTTTCATACTTTTTGCACGAGCTTGTTTTAAGGTTTGAGTTGCGAGAACGTGTTCTACTTCTGAAGTACCGATACCAAATGCAAGCGCACCAAAAGCACCGTGAGTTGCGGTGTGCGAGTCGCCACATACAATCGTCATACCAGGTAATGTTAAACCTTGCTCAGGACCCATTACGTGAACGATACCTTGCTCTTTGGTATTCATATCGAAAAGTGAGATACCAGTGTCTTTACAGTTTTTATCTAATTCTAAAACTTGGATACGTGCTTGGCCTTCTAATTTATTTACATCACGTACTTGAGTAGAGATACTGTGGTCCATAGTACCGAAAGTTTTGCTCACTTGGCGAACTTGGCGGTTTGCAACACGTAAGCCATCAAATGCCTGTGGGCTAGTTACTTCGTGGATTAGGTGACGGTTGATATAAATAATAGGTGTTTCGCCTTGTTCTTCATGAACAACGTGTGCGTCGAATAGTTTTTGATATAGAGTTTTTGCCATAATGTTTGCCCACTGTATAAAAATAAAATGGCAAGCGGTCTGAATTGTAAAAAGTTTTGCAAAAGCAACCGCTTGCATAGTGGTAAGGAATATAACCGCTATTAAAAGGAATGTAAAATGCTATTTTTGTTAAAAAAATGTATTTTTATGCTGTGAAATAAGCTAAAAATTGCTAAAAATAGATTTGATGAAGAATAATATCCTGAGTTGGTTTTGATTTATAGATTCTTATCAAGAAAAATTAGGGGAATATAGGCTTTAAATTTAATGAAAATAAATTTTAGAAAATTGATTTAATTGAGAAAAATTATGAAAAAGGTGCGTTTAATACGCACCTTACAAGTTAGTCTTGATTACGACAAGATAAGAAATAGTAAACCAAAGCTCCAACAATCGCACAGGCTGCCATTGTGAATAACATCGGGCGCTCACTAGCTAATGGAATATGAGAAAGCGCAAAGCCAACACAAGAACCGATACCAAAGCGCATTGTGCCAGCCACGGCATTTGCAGTTCCAGCCATTTGTGGATAGCGTTCTAAGATCGCAGCGCCAGCATTACTACCGATAGTTGAAATCATTCCAACGAAAACTGCCACACCAATTGCCATCGGCCATAAGCCTAATTGGAAAATGGCACAGATAATTAGCCAAAATCCCGCAATAAGTTGTATTCCAAGACCGATTCTCAACATCTTTTCAGAGCCGATTTTAACGACTAATTTGCCGTTAATAAAAGTCATCACAATCATAATGGCAATATTCATTACAAAGAAATAGCCGAAGTTCTCTGATGAAACGCCGTAGATACCAATATAAATCAATGATCCAGAAGTTAAAAAGCTGAACATTCCCGCAAAAGATAAACCGCCGACTAATACATAGCCGAGAGTCGCTTTGTGAGAGATAATTGCGCCAAAGTTTTTGAGTACTGTACTAAAATTTAAAGGCGCTTTATTTTCAGTTTGTAATGTTTCAGGCACAAATAGTGCAACAAGGGTTGCACATAGAATTCCCATAGCCATTAATACATAGAAAATAGAGTGCCAATGGAACCATTTTGCCAGATGACCGCCGAAAATCGGTGCAACTAATGGAGCAAGCATAGTGATGATCATCATCGTTGACATAAAGCGTGCAAACTGGTTGCGATCAAATAGATCACGTACTAAGGCGCCAACAACCACAGCCGGTGCTGCGCCAAATAAGCCCTGCACTAAACGGAGTAGATAGAAGGTATTAATATCTTCTACGGCGGTTAAAAAGAATGATGCAATAGCACCACCAATAATACCAATCAAAATAATCGGCTTGCGTCCAAAACTATCAGCAATTGGCCCCCAGAATAGTTGGCCGATAGCGAAGCCAGCAGTAAATAGCGCAAGGGTAGTTTGGACTTTTTCTTGAGATACTGCTAAGTCTTTAGCAATATCTAAAAATGAAGGTAAATACATATCAATCGCCAATGGCGGTAACATTGATAGCATCCCTAAAATGACGACTAATAAGCCGTTAGGTCTAATTTTATTCATTAAAAACTCGCAATTTCTTCTTCTGTTAAAGCTCTAAATTCGCCTTCTTCAAGGCTTTCATCTAACACCACATCACCAATTCTCCAACGGTGAAGTGCTTCTACTTTGTTACCAAGTGCGGCAAACATACGTTTAACTTGGTGATAGCGGCCTTCGCTGATGGTTAAATTTACATTGTAATCATCTAAAATTTCTAAGGTTGCGGGCTTTGTCAACGTTTTCTCGCCACGCAACATAATGCCTTCCGCAAATTTTTCAGTATAAAAATCTTCAACGGGATCGGCCAACGTAACTAAATAAGTTTTTTCACAATGGTGTTTAGGTGAAGTAATACGGTGCGACCATTGACCATCATCAGTTAATAACACTAAACCCGTGGTATCTGCATCTAAACGGCCTGCACAGTGTAATTTTGTGGTTAATGGGTAATCAAAGAATTGGAAGACGGTTGGGTAATCGCCATCATCGTGAGAACAAACACAATTTTGCGGTTTATAGAGCATAAAATATTGGCCATCATCCATCCATTCAAGGCGTTCGCCTTCAAAGCAAATTTCATCTTGTTCACTAATTTTTGCAGAACCCGATTTTTCAACATTACCATTTACTGTTACAGATCCACTTCTAAGAGCTTTAGTTGCTTGTGAGCGAGTCAATCCAGTATTTTCGGCGATAAATTTATCTAAACGCATAATATTTCCATTAAAAAAGAGACAGTAACGCATATTATAGTCCTTTTGAGTGCTTCCGTTGTAAATTTTTGCAAGGCTTTTTCTATCTGGAGTGATTAATCTATATAATGCCACAACTTCAATTTCATAGGTCAGATTTCGTGGAACACGCTATTCATTTTGCTATTTACTTGCAATTTTTTATCGGTTTATTTGCGATCGTAAACCCATTTGGTACTTTACCGATCTTCTTTAGTATGACGGCTCATCAATATGAAGCTGATCGTAACCGTACAAATCTAATCACTTCAATCTCAGTTGGCGTGATTTTGCTGGTAAGTCTTTATTTTGGCAAAGTGATTCTTGACCTATTTAGTATTTCCCTTGACTCTTTTCGTGTTGCTGGCGGTATTTTGATTGTGAGTATCGCGATGACGATGATTAGCGGTAAACTCGGTGAACATAAGCAGAATAAAGAAGAGAAAAATGCTGATGTGTCCGAATATGAAAATATCGGTGTAGTGCCGTTAGCAATGCCGATTATGGCAGGCCCTGGTGCGATTGGTTCAACAATTGTTTGGGGAACACGCTATCACGATTGGATGGATTATGTCGGCTTTAGTATTGCGATTATTTTATTCGCAGTAATTTGTTATGTGCTGTTTCGATTTTCAGCGCCTTTAGTAAAACGTTTAGGGAGAACTGGCTCAAACGTAGTAACGCGTATTATGGGCTTAATTTTAATGTCTCTAGGGATTGAGATTTTAGTTGCTGGTTTAAGCAATCTTTTCCCAGGATTAACTTCAATAAATTAATATGATTAAACTATCTACACAATTTGCAAAATATTTAGCATATGCGACCGCTTGTGTGCTATTTCTTGTAGCTTGTGAAAAAAAAGCTCCACCACAAAATCTCCCAAATTTTGAAAAGAAATCCATTCTGTCTCTTAGTCGAGCTTATTATGGTGTGACTTTTCAGGCTGACCCGCATTTTATTACTCGTTCGGAAGATAGCGCGATTTTGCGTGATTTACTCGTTGGATTAATGACATTCGATAAAAAAGGAAAAGTAGTTCCTGGTATGGCGCGCGAGTGGTTTAGTGAAGATGGCAAAAATTGGTTATTTATTCTTGATGATAAGGCAAGGTGGTCGAATGGTGCGCCAGTAACGGCAAGTGACTTTGTCGCAAGTTGGCAACGTTTGAGCAATCCTGAGTATCAATCTCCGTTAGCGCAATACCTTGTTTATATGGGAGTAAAGAATGCTAAAGAGATTATTGAAGGTAAAAAATCTGTTGATACATTAGGGGTAAAAGCCTTAAATGCTCATACCCTACAGATTCAATTAACAAAGAAAAACTCACAATTACCAAATATGTTGACGCATTCGGCTTTATTGCCAACTTATTTAGGTCAAGAGCCTTATTCTGTTATTAATTTAGCTACGAATGGTGCTTATACTTCTTTTAAAGTAGAGAAAGACAGTGTAATTCTCAAAGCAGTGAAAGAAGATACTCCATTTCAAACTGTAGAGTATCGTTTAATTCAAGTGGTACATAATCCAGATCGCTTTGATATTATTGAGAATCCATTACCAACTTCTCATAAGTCGGAAATTTTTTTGCCACGTCTATGTACTTATTTTTATGAATTCAATTTTAAAAATGAGCTGATGAAACATAAAGAGATACGTCAAGCGATTCGAATGATGATTTCTCCTGCTGAAGTGAGTGATGGCATAGGTATTCCAAGCCATACGGTATTACCGAGAACAATGCTAACGGGCTATGAACGTTATTTTGCGCAAGGAAATGCGGAACAAATGCTCCAGAAATTTGGTATTACGGAGAATAAGCCACTCAATATAACTTTAAGCTATAACCGTGGTGAATTACATTCACAAGTATACCGCCGTTTAAGTCGTTCGCTTGCTCAGTCTGATTTGATCCGAGTTTCTCCACAAGAGCTAGATTGGAAGCCGTTATTAGAAAAGAGAGAGAAAGGTGATTTTCAGTTAATTCGTTCGGGCTGGTGTGCTGATTATCAGGATCCTGCATTATTCTTATACCAATTCCATTCACAAAGTGCGGATAATAAGAGTGGTTATAGCAATCCTGATGTCGATAAGCTTTTAGAAGATTTGATGAATAAATCTTTAAATAGCACTGAGAGAAATAAAATCATTTTAGATGTGGTTCAAAAATTAGAGCAAGATGTGGTTGTGATTCCGCTTTTCCAATATCAACGTCGTCTTATTGTAGATCCATCGGTGAAAGGAATTGATCCTGAAAATGTAAGTGAAGTGATTTATAGTAAGGATTTATCTCGTTAGAAATAATTCATTGCTTTCGCGAGTAATTGGCATAAAATGCGGTTTAGTATCTGACGCAGTTAGTCGGGATAATTTTTATATGGGGAGCTTGGAAGGCTTCCCATATTGTGTATATTAGTCTAAAGAAGGATTTCTATGAATCAACTTAATGAACAGCAACTCGCTGAAATTAAAGGGATTTTGCAAGGTTTTCAACATTCAACCTTACAAAAAGATTTAATCGCATTAGGCGCATTAAAAAAAGTAGAGCTTGGCGGTGAAACGCTACGCATTGAATTACAATTACCATTTGCGTGGAACACTGCTTTTGAGCAGTTAAAAGTAGCTACTGAAGCACAATTAAAACAAGCTAGTGGTGCAAGCGGTGTAAAATGGGTATTAACTTACCAAATCGCAACCCTAAAACGAGCAAATAACCATCCTGCAGTAAATGGTGTTAAAAATATTATTGCGGTGACATCGGGTAAAGGTGGTGTAGGTAAATCAACCACATCTGTGAACTTAGCCCTTGCATTAAAAGCACAAGGTGCGCGAGTAGGGATTTTAGATGCAGATATTTATGGTCCGTCTATTCCACATATGCTAGGTGCAGAAGATCAGCGCCCAATGTCGCCAGATAATCAGCACATTACTCCAATCGAAGCTCACGGTTTATATTCAAACTCAATCGGCTATTTAATGCCGGCTGATAATGCGACTGTTTGGCGTGGTCCAATGGCGAGTAGTGCATTAAGTCAATTATTGCAAGAAACTTGGTGGCCGGATTTAGACTATCTTGTAATTGATATGCCACCAGGTACAGGTGATATTCAATTAACGCTTTCACAGCAAATTCCTGTAACGGGTGCTTTAGTGGTAACGACTCCACAAGATATTGCGCTATTAGATGCGATTAAAGGGATTTCAATGTTCCAAAAAGTATCAGTGCCAGTATTAGGTGTGATTGAAAATATGAGTGTGCATATTTGTGCAAACTGTGGCCACCACGAACATATTTTTGGTGCGGGCGGTGCGGATAAAGTTGCAGCTAAATACAATACGCAAGTATTAGGCCAAATGCCGTTACATATCCGTTTACGCGAAGATTTAGATAGCGGTACGCCAACTGTTGCTGCAGATCCATCTCACGAAATTAGTCAAGCTTACATTGAACTAGCAAGTAAAGTTGCAGCAGAATTATATTGGCAAGGAAGTGTAATTCCATCAGAGATTATGATTCGCGAAGTAAAATAATGAATGAAAAAAAGCCAAGCATTTCTGCTTGGCTTTATTTATTAATTAGCTAGAGGTTATAATTGCTCATTCGCTTTTTTGATGCTTTCGTCTGCGCGACGTGCTTCGCCTTTATGTTTTTGTTTATTTAATTGAGTCTCTAATTTATCTTCAACTTCATTAATTGCAGCGTATAGATCGTCGTGTTGAGCTTTGGCAAATAAATCTCCAACTGGAGTGCCGATTGATGCTTCAACTTCATAACCATTCGGCAATTTATGAATAATAAAATGCGGATTAATTAATTGGGTTTGCCATTTATTAAGTTTTGCTAAACGTTCCTCAATATGTGTACGGATTGCAGGAGTAACTTCCATTTGTTTGCTTGAGATATTGATTGTCATAGCATTTTCCTCTTTTTGTGACGACCATCTCAGGTCTGTGGATCAATTAATTTTGATGGGTTCAAAATATGCCTTTCACTCCAAAATAGCAAGCCCCAAAATGAAATAAAGTTAAAAAATGTGAAGTAGATAACATTTTTATAAACAATTTGATTATAATTTAGTCTTATTTATTATAAAGGATAAAATAAATGACAAAAAATAAGCATATTCCTCCATTTCAGCGAGTATTTCTCCATCCAAAATATTGGGGACTATGGCTTGCATTAGGTCTTTTTAAATTAATTTTATGTTTGCCTTATCCTGTGTTAGTTAAAATTGGTAAAGGCTTAGGAAAATTATTTGCAAAATTAGGTTTTGGCAAACGCCGAATTAGAATTGCCCGCCGTAATTTAGAACTCTGTTTTCCGAATTATTCTAAAGAGCAGATTGATGAAATCATCGAAAAAAATATCGAATCTGTAGGAATGGCTATCATTGAAACGGGGATGGCGTGGTTCTGGTCTGATAGCCGAATTCTAAAATGGTCAAAAGTTGAAGGGCTTGAACACCTTAAAAATCAAGGTGAAGGAACTGGCGTTATTTTTGTTGGGGTGCATTTCTTAACCTTAGAATTAGGAGCAAGAATTGTTGGTCTTCATCATCAGGGGATTGGTGTGTATCGTCCTAATGATAATCCGTTGTTAGATTGGATCCAGTTTCGTGGGCGTGTACGTTCCAATAAAGCGATGTTAGATCGTAAAGATCTGCGCGGAATGATCAAAGTATTACGTGCAGGCGAAACAATCTGGTATGCGCCGGATCACGATTACGGCCGTAAAAATAGCGTTTTTGTGCCATTCTTTGCAGTCGAAGAAGCTTGTACAACGGCAGGAACACGAATGTTATTGCGTTCAGCACCAAATTCGATCGTTGTGCCATTTACTCCAATGCGTAATGATGACTTTTCAGGTTATACGGTAAAAATTAGTCCGATGGTTGATTTTAGCCAGTGCGAAAACGAAATTGATACAGCAACCCAAATGAATAAAGTGGTTGAATCGGAAATTATGCAAGCACAAAGCCAATATATGTGGCTTCATCGCCGTTTTAAAACGCGTCCGAATGAGAATGATCCAAGTTTGTATGATTGATTTCATACGCTTTGACGGAATTTAGGCTATAATAGCCCGATTTTGCGTATGATCCGCAAGTAGAATTTTTATTGAGGTTTTTATATGACTCCTGTTGTTGCCCTAGTAGGCAGACCAAACGTAGGTAAATCTACGTTATTTAACCGTTTAACGCGCACTCGTGATGCGTTAGTGGCGGATTTCCCAGGCTTAACGCGTGACCGTAAATATGGCCACGCAAATATTGCCGGTCACGATTTTATCGTAATTGATACTGGCGGTATCGATGGCACAGAAGAAGGTGTTGAAGAGAAAATGGCTGAACAATCGTTACTTGCGATTGAAGAAGCAGATGTTGTTTTATTTTTAGTGGATGCGCGTGCAGGTTTATTACCAGCGGATATTGGTATTGCGCAATATTTACGTCAACGTGAGAAAACGACCGTTGTTGTAGCAAACAAAACAGACGGTATCGACGCAGATTCTCACTGTGCGGAGTTCTATTCATTAGGTTTAGGCGAAGTTGAACAGATCGCTGCCGCACAAGGGCGTGGCGTAACTCAGCTTATCGAACAAGTTTTAGCGCCATTAGCGGAAAAATTGGATGATCAAGCGGTTGAATCTGATGAAGAAATTGCAGAAGAACAAGATGAGTGGGATCACGATTTTGACTTTGAAAACGAAGAAGATACCGCGTTATTAGACGAAGCGTTAGAAGAAGAACAAGAAGAAATTGATAATAAAAATATCAAAATCGCGATTGTTGGTCGTCCAAATGTAGGTAAATCAACCTTAACTAACCGTATCTTAGGTGAAGAGCGCGTGGTTGTTTACGATATGCCAGGTACAACGCGTGATTCTATCTATATCCCGATGGAACATGATGGTCAGCACTACACAATCATTGACACTGCCGGTGTGCGTAAGCGTGGTAAAGTACATTTAGCCGTTGAAAAATTCTCGGTAATCAAAACTTTACAAGCAATCCAAGACGCAAACGTAGTGTTATTAACCATTGATGCGAATGACGGTATTTCAGACCAAGATTTATCACTATTAGGCTTTATTCTAAATGCAGGTAAATCATTGGTTATCGTAGTAAACAAATGGGATGGCTTAACTCAAGATGTAAAAGATAATGTGAAATCGGAGCTTGATCGCCGTTTAGACTTTATCGACTTCGCGCGTGTTCACTTTATTTCAGCTTTACACGGTAGTGGTGTGGGTAACTTATTTGGCTCGGTACAAGAAGCTTACCAGTGCGCAACGAAGAAAACATCAACGTCAATGTTGACTCGTATCTTAAAAATGGCAACCGATGAACACCAACCGCCAATGGTGAATGGTCGTCGTGTGAAATTAAAATATGCGCACCCAGGTGGTTATAATCCGCCAATTATTGTGGTTCACGGTAACCAGTTAGATCGTTTAGCGGATTCTTATAAGCGTTATTTATCAAATTATTTCCGTAAGAGTTTGAAAATTATCGGTTCTCCGATTCGTATTCAGTTCCAAGAAGGAAGTAACCCATTTGCGGGTAAACGTAATAAATTAACGCCGAATCAGTTACGTAAACGTAAGCGTTTAATGAAATTTATCAAGAAAAGCAAAAGATAGAGGACGTTTTCGATGATGATGCAATACTCACCTAAATTTAATAATGCAAAAGTGCTTGTGCTTGGTGATGTAATGTTGGACCGCTACTGGTTTGGTGCGACCAACCGTATTTCACCAGAGGCACCAGTGCCTGTGGTGAAAGTCCAAGATATTGAAGAGCGTGCGGGCGGTGCAGCAAACGTTGCAATGAATATTGCGAGTCTTAATGTGCCAGTGACCTTACACGGCTTAGTTGGACAAGATGACGCAGGTAATGCGTTAGATAAATTGCTAAATTCACACAATATTCAAAATAATTGTGTGGCGGTGGATTCTCATCCAACCATCACTAAATTACGCATTTTATCTCGTCATCAACAGCTATTACGTTTAGACTTTGAAGAAGGTTTCCATAATGTGGATAGCCAACCGCTTCTTGCAAAATTAGCGGCAGAAGTGACCGCTTACGGCGCATTGATTTTATCTGATTACGGCAAAGGCACCTTAGAATCTGTTCAACAGATGATTCAAATTGCTCGTAAAGCGAATGTACCAGTGTTAATCGATCCAAAAGGGACGGATTTTGAACGCTATCGCGGTGCAACGCTCTTAACGCCAAATATGTCTGAATTTGAAGCGGTTGTAGGGCATTGCAAAGATGATGCAGAGATTGAAGCGAAAGGCTTAAAAATGATTGCTGATTATGATTTATCAGCGTTATTAGTGACTCGCTCTGAAAAAGGGATGACCTTACTTCGCCCGAACCAACCTGTATTCCATTTAGCGACTCAGGCGAAAGAAGTTTATGATGTAACTGGTGCAGGCGATACGGTTATCAGTGTTCTTGCAACAGCCATTGCAGATGGCCGTTCTTATGAAGAAGCGTGCTATTTAGCGAATGCAGCCGCGGGTGTGGTTGTGGGCAAATTAGGTACTTCAACGGTAACACCAAGTGAGCTAGAACAAGCGATTCATCAACGTACTGAAACAGGTTTTGGGGTAGTTACTGAAGCTGAATTAAAAGATGTGGTTGAGCAAGCAAAACAGCGTGGTGAGAAAATTGTGATGACTAATGGTTGCTTCGATATTCTGCACCCAGGACACGTTTCTTATTTAGAAAATGCGCGCAAATTAGGTGATCGATTAATCGTAGCGGTAAATACAGATGAATCTGTAAAACGTCTAAAAGGTGAATCACGCCCGATAAATAACTTAGATGCGCGTATGGCGGTACTTGCTGGTCTTGCTTCTGTCGATTGGGTTGTGCCATTTGGCGAAGATACTCCACAACGCTTAATCGGTGAAATCCTTCCTGATTTATTAGTGAAAGGGGGCGATTATAAGCCTGAAGATATTGCCGGAAGCCAAGAAGTTTGGGCAAATGGCGGTGATGTTCGAGTGCTGAATTTTGAAAATGGATGTTCAACGTCGAATGTAATTAAGAAAATTCAGTCACTATAATGAACCTTTTCTAGAAATGGTATTCTAAGCAACCGTCTATTATTTATTGTTAATTAGTCGATAGGAATAAAAAATGAAATTAGCAAAAACTCTATTTATTGGTTTAACCACGTTATTTGCTGTTAGCCAAGTTGCAAAAGCAGAAGAACGCGTGTTAGCAATCGTAGATGGCTACCCAATTATGCAAAGCCAAGTGGTTAAGTCACTTGGTAAAAAAGCAAATAATGAAGCAAATCGTAAAGCTGCATTAGAAAGCACTATTGATGATTATTTAGTGCAAAAAGCGATTCAAGAATCTGGTGTAAAAATTAACTACGCACAAGTTGACCAAGTAATTGAAAATATCGCGATTCAAAATGGTATTACTTACGGTCAGTTATTAGATTATCTTGATTCACAACGTATTACCTTAAATCAATATCGTCAGCAAATTGCACACCAGATGATGATGGAGCAAGTTCGCCATCAATCAATTGGTAAATCAATCAAAGTTGAGCAAGAAGATGTTCACGCATTAGCGAAAAAAATGATTGATGATGCTAAAGCGAAAGGTAAATTAAAAACGGTTCACGGCACAGAACACCGCGTTAGCCATATTTTAATTAAAACAACTCCGATTCTAAATGACGCTCAAGCAAAAGCGAAATTAAACGGTATTTTAGCTGATATTAAAGCGGGTAAAACGACCTTTGAACAAGCAGCTCAAGCAAACTCTGTAGACTATGTTTCTGGTGCTGAAGGTGGTGATTTAGGTTTTAATTTCTTAGATGTTTACGACCCAGCGTTTGCAAAAGCTGCTAAATCAGCGAAGAAAAATGCGATCACTGCGCCATTTAAATCTAAATTCGGTTGGCATATCTTAAAAGTGACAGATACTCGTCAGGGCGACCGTACTGAAGATGCATATATGCAAAAAGCTTATGAGCAACTTGTTGATAAACAAGCACAATCTGCGTCAAAAAACTGGGTGAAAGCATTAAGAAATCGTGCTGAAATCCAATACGCAAAATAGTTTTAGATAACTAAATTTAAGAACCTCGCTTAGTGCGGGGTTCTTTGCGTATAACAGTTTCAAAAATATTTGTAGGGTGGGCATCCTTGCCCACCGTAAATTCCTTGTTTTATTGATGGGCAAGGATGCCCATCCTACATAAATGATTTATAATTTCGGATATCTAACATACTGAATAACATTGGAAAAAAAATGAGTTCAAATTCAAAAAAACATTTAGGGCATACTGCCCGTAAACGTTTTGGTCAAAACTTCTTACACGACCAAAATGTAATTCACAATATTGTGGCGGCAATCAATCCGCAAAAAGATCAATTCTTACTAGAGATTGGTCCGGGTTTAGGTGCTTTAACGGAGCCAGTTGCGGATCAAGTGGATAAATTAACGGTTGTTGAGTTAGACCGCGATTTAGCAGAGCGCCTGCGTCATCACCCATTTTTAAATCATAAATTAACCATTATTGAGCAAGATGCGCTGCGCTTTAACTTCCGTGAATATTTTGAGAGTTTAAATCTAACTGCAGAACAGAATGTGCGTGTATTTGGTAACTTACCTTATAACATCTCAACGCCGTTAATGTTCCACTTGTTTAAATTCCACGATTTAATCAAAGATATGCACTTTATGTTGCAAAAAGAAGTGGTAAAACGTCTATGTGCAGGCCCAAATAGCAAGGCTTACGGCCGTTTAACCATTATGGCGCAATACTATTGCCAAGTAATGCCAGTGCTTGAAGTTCCGCCAAATGCGTTTAAACCAGCGCCAAAAGTGGATTCAGCGGTTGTACGCTTAGTGCCTTACAAAGTGTTACCACACCCCGTAAAAGATGTTTACTGGTTAAATCGTGTAACCACTCAAGCATTTAACCAACGCCGTAAAACGCTACGTAATGCACTTTCAACACTATTCAGTGCAGAACAGCTAGAAGCGTTAGGGATTGATTTAAATGCACGTGCAGAGAATTTAGCGTTAGCCGACTACGCACGTTTAGCGAACTGGCTATATGACAATCCGCCAGAAGATAAACAACCGGTCGATATTGACGAATTTTTTGCAAATGAAGCAGAATAATTAGAGATAAAAAATGGGCTAGAGAGTAATTTCTCTAGCCCATTTTGTTAGGGATTAACGCGGGATTGGATTTACCTTCGCACGTTGTAATTTACGATAAGCGTCTAATAATTTTTGGTGCGCTTTCATTGTTGCAAGACTTTCATCAGCACCTTGTAAGCCATTAAATGGGTTACCGCCTTGTACTGCAGACCAAGCAGCTTCAACCGCTTGTTTGCCATACATTTTCTCAAATACCATACGGTATTGTTCTGGCGTACGCTCTTCATCTAAGAATAGCTCGATTGAGCTGATTAAACAGCGGTAGTAGTTATTACGCTCTGCACTGAATACACTCGCGTTCATATTTGCTGTCCAGTTTGCCCAGTCTAATGCTTCTTCAAGGTTGCCTAATGCTAGGTGTAACATTGATTTTAATTCACCGATACGTAGTGTTTGTAATGCAGAACCTTTTTCAGCAACCACGCCTAAGAACTCACGCACACGGGTCATATCGTCAATGCTTTGTTCATCCAACTCATCAAGTAACTCTTGGTAAGTCTCTTTATCGTGGTGGAAGTGTGGTAAATCTAATAAGATTTCACGCCATTCCATACCCATATTATTGTTTGCGTAAACTAAATCGTCCGCAGGGTAGATGTTTGACATACCTGGGGCAAGAATACGGCAAGCGTAAACGCCTAAATGCTCGTAATCCATAATATAAACTTCTTGTTCATATTTATTGAAGATTGCCATCATATTGGCAAATTCTTGTTCCGTCGAGCCTGAGAAATCCCAGTGAACGAAATCGTAATCGGCTTCTGATTTGAAAAGATCCCACGAAATCAGACCGCTTGAGTCGATAAAGTGTGTTTCAAGGTTAGCGTGATCTGCCACATCGTCATTGTTGAATGAAGGTGGTGCGAATACGTCTAAATCTTTTAAGCCACGACCTTGTAATAATTCCGTTACAGTACGCTCAAATGCCACTTGGAAGTTCGGGTGTGCACCGAATGAAGCGAAGCAAGTACCGTTATTTGGATTTAATAAAATTACACAGATAACAGGGAATTCGCCGCCTAATGATGCGTCGTAGCATAAAATAGGGAAGCCTTCTTGCTCTAATTTTTCAATAGAGGCCTTGATTGTTGGGTAGCCGTCAATCACTGATTGTGGAATTTCAGGTAAGCTAATTGCTTCAGTGATAATGCGGTTTTTCACAAAACGCTCAAATACTTCTGATAAGCCTTGTACGCGTGCTTCGTTCTTGGTATTACCTGCAGACATACCGTTTGATACGAATAAGTTTGCGATAATGCTTTGCGGAATATAAACCGTTTGATTATCTGATTGGCGAGTATAAGGTAGCGCGACGATACCACGATCATAGTTGCCTGATTGCAGATCGATTAATAGATCAGGGGTTAAATCGCCGTGTGGATCGAAATAATTACGTAGGAATGGATCTAAAATCCCTTCTGGCAGTAGATCTTCATCTTCAATTTCAAACCATTTTTCTGTTGGATAGTGAACAAATTCACTTTCAGCCATTTCTTGACCTAAGTAGAAGTCAGCCCAGAAATAGTTAGTTGATAAACGTTCAAAGTATTCGCCTAATGCTGAAGCAAGGGCTGCTTTTTGCGTTGCACCTTTACCGTTAGTAAAGCATTGCGGGCAGTCCACATCACGAATATGCACCGACCATACGTTTGGTACTGGGTTTAACCACGATGCTTCTTCAATATTAAAACCTAAGGTTTTTAGCTTGTGTTGGAAAGTCGCAATACTATCTTCAAGTGCTGCATCTTTACCGGTAATAAATGTTTGTTGAGTCATTGGATTTCTCGGTTATTAAAAAACGGTGTGAAGACTACCAAAGAATGAAGAAAGTGCAACAGGAAAATTGAAAAGTTTGTTAAAGCTTGGTTGGATCTTAGATATTGCGAATATTTATTTTCAGCTGTTCTTTTCATTTTGCACCAAATCAACAATTTTGCAAAAAATCCCTGAAAACCAACCGCTTGTATTTCATTTAATGCTAGAATTCCACAATTTTTTTAATTTATGGTTAAGCGTATGAATTGTGCAGAGTTATTAGTGAATGTAACTCCCAGTGAAACTAGGGTTGCGTTGGTTTCAAATGGGGTGTTAAGGGAGCTTCACATTGAGCGTGAGGCGAAGCGAGGGATTGTTGGTAACATCTATAAAGGGAAAATCACCCGTGTTTTACCCGGAATGCAGTCTGCATTTGTGGACATCGGCTTAGAAAAAGCAGCATTTTTGCACGCGTCAGATATTGTTTCACATACTGAATGTGTCGATGAAAACGAAAAGAAGCAGTTTGTAGTAAAAAACATCAGCGAATTGGTGCGTGAAGGGCAAGATATTGTGGTGCAAGTGGTGAAGGATCCGCTTGGCACAAAAGGCGCACGTTTGACCACTGATATTACTTTACCTTCGCGCTACTTGGTGTTTATGCCAGAAAATAGTCACGTGGGAGTTTCGCAACGTATTGAAAGTGAAGAAGAACGTAATCGCTTAAAGGAGCTTGTGGAGCCTTATTGTGATGAACTGGGTGGTTTTATTGTACGTACCGCGGCGGAAGATGTTTCGGAAGAAAGCTTAAAACAAGACGTTGAATTCTTAAAACGTCTATGGCGTAAGGTTCTTGAGCGTAAAGCAAAATATCCTGCTAGATCAATGTTATATGGTGAGCTAGCGCTTGCTCAACGTGTTTTGCGTGATTTCGTTGGCACACACTTAAATTCGGTGCAAATAGACTCTAAGATTACTTACGAACAAGTGAAAGAATTCTTGTCGGAATTTATGCCTGAATTAACAGATAGCGTGACTCTTTATAGCGGTATTCTTCCATTATTTGACGCTTATCGCGTAGAAGATGGAATCCAAAAAGCATTGGATAAGCGCGTGGAGCTTAAATCAGGCGGTTATCTGATTATTGAGCAGACGGAGGCGATGACCACCATTGATATCAATACCGGTGCTTTTGTTGGGCATAGAAATTTAGCTCACACCATTTTTAATACCAATATTGAAGCAACTCAGGCGATTGCCCATCAGCTTCAACTGCGTAATCTTGGCGGTATTATCATTATCGACTTTATTGATATGCAAGAAGAAGAGCACCGTCAGCGCGTGTTGGAATCTCTAGAGCAAGCTTTAAAAGGCGACCGCGTTAAGACGAATGTGAATGGCTTTACGCAGCTTGGCTTAGTGGAGATGACCCGTAAACGAACTCGTGAAAGCTTGGAGCGTGTTTTATGTTGTGATTGTTCATCTTGTAAAGGGCGTGGCACGATCAAAACTGTTGAAACAGTGTGCTATGAAATTGTGCGAGAAATTGTACGAGTTCATCACTTATACCGTTCAGAACGTTATGTGGTTTATGCATCGCGCAGTGTGTCGGAGTATTTAATTAATGAAGAATCCCACGCACTACTTGCTGAATTAGAAGTCTTTATTGGACGTAAAGTCGAAATCAAAACCGAGCCTTATTATCATCAAGATCAGTTTGATGTGGTTGTGATGTAGAAACTTGGCCGTTGGCGTAAAAAATAGACAAAATTGCAATAAAAGGCTTGCAAAATTAGGGGGGGGGCTTAAAATGCCCCCGTCTTTTGTTAAAGACTTGTATCAATCTTTTTCTTTTCACTCATTTAGGAGAATACATTAAATGAAAAAATGGGGTGTTGCACTAACTTCAGGTATGGTTATGTTAAGCGCGAATGCATTAGCAAACAGTGACACAGTTCACTTATATACTTGGACTGAATATGTGCCAGAAGGTTTATTAGATCAGTTCACAAAAGAAACTGGTATCAAGGTTGTTGTTTCAAGTCTTGAATCAAATGAAACAATGTACGCAAAATTAAAAATTCAAGGTAAAGATGGCGGTTATGACGTTATCGCACCAACAAACTACTTCGTGTCAAAAATGGCACGTGAAGGTATGCTTGCTGAATTAGATCACAGCAAATTACCAGTTATTGCGGATTTAAACAAAGATTGGTTAGATAAACCATACGATAAAGGTAACAAATACTCTTTACCACAATTATTAGGTGCGCCAGGTATCGCATTTAGTACAGCTGCTTACAAAGGTGATGAGTTCACTTCTTGGGGTGACTTATGGAAAGAAGACTTCAAAGGTAAAGTTCAATTATTAGATGACGCTCGTGAAGTATTTAACCTAGCGTTATTAAAAATGGGTCAAGATCCAAATACTAAAGATCCAGCAGTAATTAAAGCAGCTTACGAAGAGTTATTAAAATTACGTCCGAACGTATTAGCATTTAACTCTGACAACCCAGCGAACTCATTCATCTCTGGTGAAACAGAAGTAGGCCAATTATGGAATGGTTCTGTACGTATCGCTAAGAAAGAAGGTGCTGCGATCAATATGGTATTCCCTAAAGAAGGTCCAGTATTATGGGTTGATACTTTAGCAATCCCATCTAATGCGAAAAACGTAGATGGCGCGCACAAGTTAATTAACTACTTATTAAGCGCTCCAGTGGCTGAAAAATTAACATTAGAAATCGGTTACCCAACTTCAAACGTGAAAGCGTTAGAAACATTACCGAAAGAGATCACTGAAGACCCAGCAATCTTCCCAACGTCTGAAGTTTTACAAGCAGCACAATGGCAAGATGATGTAGGTGAAGCAGTTGAACTTTACGAAAAATACTACCAAGAGTTAAAAGCAGCGAAATAATTGTTGTTTAAATAACGGTTAAGAAAGCCCTAGATGAGAGTCTAGGGTTTTTTATTTGCTCTCTTAATGTCAATTATTTAAAATCTCAAAACTTTTTCTTACTTTGCTGTTCTATATTGATATTGAAATTTATGCTATGATTCACCGCTAAACTCGGAATCGAGAGAGAATATGAATTTACGTTTAAATATTATTTTAATTTTAATTGTTGCCGTATTAGGCGGTTGGTATTACAGCCAACAAACAGATGACAAAACAGGTTTAGAGCAACTCATCAAACGTGAAGGTTCGCCTGAGTATAAAGGCGAGAAAATGTCCACAATCGTATATGATTTAAATGGAAAGCCACAATATTTTGCTGAATCTCAAGAGATTAAGCGTTATGAAACGACGGAAAGAACAGAATTTATTAAGCCACTTCTAAATTTATTTGATTCTGAAACAGGACAAAAATCGTGGCAAGTTACTGCAGATTACGCAGAAATTACTAAAGAAAAAATGCTTAATCTAACGGGCAATGTAAAAATCGAAAGTTTAGATTCTTCTTCGCGTTTACAGCGAGTCGAAACAGAAAAACTAACTGTGGATTTAACAACTCAAGATATTACAACCGACAGCATAGTGAAATCCAACGGTATGGGATTTACTAGCACGGGAACAGGATTAACTGGAAACTTAAAGAAACAAGTGGCTCAATTAACCAAAGATGTAAAAAGCTACATAGAGCCAACAGTTATTAATAAACAATCTTCTGAAAAAACAGAGAAATAGGGATTAACTATGAAATTTATGATGAAACCACTAATTTTAACCACTTTGTTAGGTTTAAGTTTTTCTGCCCATGCTTTAAAAGGCGATACAGATCAACCGATTAATATTGATTCAGGTAGTCAATCTCTTGATATGGAAAACAATGTTGTTGTTTTTTCTGACAACGTATTAATTACTCAAGGTTCAATTAAAATTACCGCATCAAAAGTAACAATCAAACGCCAAGAAGGTAAGAAAGAGACTATTGACGCAGTCGGCGGCCCTGTTACTTTCCAACAAACCTTAGATAACGGCAAGCCAGTACAGGGTAAAGGTAATAGCGTTCACTATGATTTAGGTTCTGAATTTTTAACATTAACCGGTAATGCAGAATTAAAACAAGAAGGTAGTTTTATTAAAGCGCAAAAAATTACCTATGATGTAAAAAGACAGCAGCTTAAAGCAACAAGTGGCGGTAATTCACGCGTGAAAACAGTATTAATTCCAGCGCAGTTACAATCAAATAAAGCAAAACCGGCTGCTAAAAAAAGCACTACTAAAAGCACAAAAAAATAGGTAGAACGAATGTCGTCAATCACTCTTTATGCGGAACATTTAGCGAAAAGCTATAAAAGCCGTAAAGTTGTAAAAGATGTTAGCTTCAATGTGAAAGCTGGCGAGATTGTGGGCTTACTAGGTCCAAATGGAGCGGGTAAAACAACCTCTTTCTATATGGTTGTTGGTTTGGTTCGTCACGATCAAGGTAAGATTCGCATCAATGAGCAAGATATTAGCCTGCTTCCGATGCACGAGCGGGCAAAACAGGGGATTGGTTATTTACCCCAAGAAGCGTCTATTTTCCGCCGTTTGAGTGTGTATGATAATTTGATGTCTGTGTTGCAAATTCGCAAAGATTTAAATGATAAGCAACGTAAAGATCGTGCAGATGAATTGATTGCAGAATTTCATATTGAGCATATTCGCAATAGCTTAGGCCAATCACTTTCGGGGGGCGAACGTCGCCGTGTGGAAATTGCGCGTGCATTAGCTGCAAATCCACAATTTATCTTATTAGATGAACCTTTTGCGGGTGTTGACCCAATTTCGGTTATTGATATTAAAAAAATCATTGTGAATCTGAAAGAGCGTGGCTTAGGCGTATTAATTACCGACCACAATGTGCGTGAAACTTTAGATGTGTGTGAGCGTGCTTATATTGTGGGAAGTGGTGAGATGATCGCAAGCGGTACACCAGCACAAGTGCTTGAAAATGCGGATGTTAAGCGCGTTTATCTAGGCGAACAATTTAAATTGTAATGGAGTAAGTGGTCTATTTTGTAAAAATTTTTACAAATTATGTAGCTGAACAAAATATATTTTCAACCCCTCTCCCGTTTACGGGAGAGGGACAGACCGAAGGTGCGTTCAGCACCGCAGGTCAGGGAGAGGGCAATTTGCAAAATATTGATGAAATATCACCGCTTGTTTCCCCTCTCTCTGCAAAAATTGCTGAACGCAATTTTTGCTGTCTCTCTCCCACAGGGAGAGAGTTAGGATAGTCAATATTTGTGCAATTGCTACAGGATACTGAAATTTTTGTAACTTAGACCGCTTGTAAAAATATGAAATTAACCGAATTTTTATCCCCAGAAAATATCTATTATGGGGTTGATGCTTCAAGTAAAAAACGCCTATTAGAACTTGTTGGACAATATGTTGCAGAGTATTTGAATAAAGAGTCTGATTCATCTACTGAAGAAAATATCTGCCCAATTAGCTGTTTTAGTTCGCTATTTAAACGTGAAAAATTAGGTTCTACATCAATTAATAATGGAGTCGCATTACCTCACTCAAAATTGAGTGTAGACGAATGCCCGATTTTTAAAAAACCAATTGCAGTTTTCTTACGTTTAGAAAAGGGCGTTGATTATGAAGCTCAGGATAATAGAGATGTAGATTTAGTCTATGCGGTATTGTATCCCGAACAATGTTGTGACGTTTATAAAGATTCACTACAAATAATCGCGAATCGTTTAAGTGATAAAGCATTATTAAAACAACTGCGTAGCGCGGAAGATAGCCAAACAATTTGGGCAATCTTACAACAATCAGATGAGAATATGCTTCCAAAGCTGGAATTTGAATCATTATCGTAAAGTAGTAAAAGGAGTAAGCAATGGAACTGATTATAATGAGTGGCCGTTCAGGCTCAGGCAAATCCGTCGCATTAAGGGCATTGGAAGATGTAGGCTATTATTGTGTCGATAATATTCCATTGCCATTAATTCCTCAACTGGCAGAATTTCTTGCGAAAAGCGATCGTTCTACAGTGGTGAGTTTGGATATTCGTAATTTATCTCAAGATAACAATCTAGATGAGATTTTAAATAGTCTCTCTAGCGATATTGAAACGAAAATTATCTTTTTAGATTGTGAAAGAAATGCGTTAATTCGCCGTTACAGTGATTCACGTCGTCTACACCCATTATCAAACCAAGAACTCTCTCTAGAAAGTGCCATTGATCTCGAAAGCACCCTACTTAATCCACTTATTCAACAAGCAAACTATATTATTGATACCACCAATCTTTCATCGCACGAATTAGCTGAAAACTTACGCGAGTTATTACGTGGTACATCAGAGAAAGAACTTAAAATTATTGTAGAGTCCTTTGGTTTCAAATATGGCGTGCCAGCTGATGCAGATTATGTTTTTGATGTGCGTTTCTTACCGAATCCACATTGGAACCCAGAGTTGCGACCAATGACAGGTTTAGAACAGCCAGTTATCGACTTTCTAGAGCGTCAGCCTGATGTGCATAATTTTATTTATGAAACCCGAACCTATTTAGAAAAATGGCTACCAGCATTAGAAAAGAATAATCGCAGCTATTTGACGATTGCAATTGGCTGTACTGGCGGTAAACACCGTTCAGTCTTTATTGCTGAACAGATCGCGCAATATTTCTTGAGCCGTGATAAAAGTGTACAAGTGCGCCATCGCAGCTTAGAAAAACACCATAAGAAGGAAGAAGCATAGGGGTTAACGATGAAAACAGCGGATATTGTGATTATTGGTGGTGGAATGGTTGGTCTTGCATTAGCAGGATTGCTTGCCCATAGTGATTGTTCTATAAAAATTATTGAAAAATCAGCGCCACAACTTGATGGTTCAATTAGCAACCGTGTGAGCGCAATTAATGCCACAAGCCAAGCAATGCTGACAGAAATTGGTACTTGGCAACGAATTCCTACTGAGCGTTTATCGCCTTATGACCAAATGTTTGTTTGGGAAAAAGATAGCTTTGCGAAAATCCATTTTGATAATAATGACTGTGCAATCAAACAATTAGGTTTAGAACAGCTAGGTTTTATCATTGAGAATAATCAAATCCAATCGGCGCTTTGGCAACAAGTGAGTAAACAGCAAAATGTTGAGATCATTTTGAGCAACCCAACATCGATTGGCTTAAGTGAAAATGGTGCTTTTTTAACCCTTGAAAATGGTGAAATGCTATCTGCTAAGTTAGTAGTTGGGGCTGACGGCGCAAATTCTTGGGTTCGCAATCAAGCTAAAATTCCATTAATTAGTCGTGATTATCAACATTCTGCACTAGTTTGTAATGTAAAAACGGAAGAACCACATTATAAAACAGCACGTCAAATTTTCGCGCCAGACAGCATTTTGGCTTTCTTGCCATTGCCTGATCAGCAACTTTGCTCAATCGTTTGGTCGCTCCCGCCTGAAAAAGCGAAAAAATTGGCCAATTGTGATGAACGAGAATTTAACAGCGCATTATCTATTGCTTTTGATAATCAGCTTGGATTAACAGAATTGCAAAGTGATCGCGGAATTTACCCGCTTGTAGCGCGTTATAGCCGAGATTTTGCCAAAGAGCGTTTAGCATTGGTCGGTGACGCCGCTCATACAATTCACCCATTAGCAGGTTTAGGTGTAAACCTAGGATTTGCCGATGCAATTACCCTTGCGCAAGAAATTAAGCAAAATTTATTACTAGGAAAAGATATTGGTGAATACCGAAATTTACGCCGTTTTGAAAGAGTACGTAAATTAGAAGCTGTGAAAATTTTGACGGCGATGGAAGGATTAAAACAGCTTTTTTCCGGAGATCACCCAGTTAAAAAATTAGTGCGCGGAATTGGATTGAGCTTAACTAACCAAAATGCTTTAGTAAAAAAATTACTAATAGAACAGGCTGTAGGCGTTTAATTGAGTGTGTTTTGTTCAATTAAGTAAAGAATGGAAAACTTGATGGAACAAATCTATATCTTGTAGGTCTATTAGCAGTACAATAGCTGACCCCACGATGATGTGGGGTTAAATTTTCTTTTTATACATTCGAGGATTGTTCAATGAACAAATTTACTAAATTAAGTGCAGCAGCGTTATTAGCAGTATTATTAGCAGCTTGTGATAAACCAGCTACAAACGGTGCAGCAGCGGAAGCAGCAAAACCAGCAGCAACTCAAGAAAGCCCAGAAGCAATCCAAGCTCAAGGCGTTGCAGATTTCAAAAAATTATTAGATTGGAACCAATCTCAAGAGTCATCTTTAGCATCTTTCCAAGCTGAACTTCAACAAGCTTTAGCAAGTGGCGACAAAGCTAAAATTGAAGCTGGTATCAAAACATTCGGTGAGAAAGTTGATGGCGTATTAAAAAGCTTAGATGCTTTAGACATCAAAAATGCTGATATCAACGCATTCAAAGCAAAAACTAAAGAAGTTTTATTATTATCAAACGGTTTAATCACTGAATCAGTGAAAGTAATGGCTAACCCAACTCCAGAAGCACAACAAGCGATTCAAGCAAAAACTCAAGAGTTAATGCAAGCAGGTCAAGCGTTACAACAATCTCAAGCTGAATTAGAGAAAAAATTCGCTCCAGCTCCAGCACAACCAGCTCCAGCTGCAAAATAATTCATTGTGAATTAAACATAAAAAGCTAGCAGAAATGCTAGCTTTTTTGCGTTATGGGTGGCTATTTAGTTTCTTAATCCCTCTCTCTGCAAGCCAACGCAAGTTGTGCGTTGTCTTGCTGTCTCTCTCCCGCAAGCGGGCGAGAGTTGGGGATATTTGCAAAAGTATTTTATCAGGTTTTACCCCTTATAACTCTCTCCCATTTATGGGAGAGAGACAGCTTAAAATTACGCTTAGTAATTTTAAGCAGAGAGAGGGCTACGGTAGAGGGAAGCAAGCGGTGATATTTTATAAATATTTTGCAAAAAGCCCTCTCCCTGACCTACGGTGCTGAACGCACCTTCGGTCTGTCTCTCTCCCGCAAGCGGGAGAGGGGGTAAATAGCTTAACTCTTTTTCACAAGCGGTTGAGAGTTGGGGAACTTGTAAAAGTATGAATACTTGTACAACCCAAACATCGTT
>LEKJ01000115.1 GCA_029852775.1 Pasteurellaceae bacterium LFhippo2 | reverse complement strand
CTTCCGATCTAACTTTGCGCAATTAAGGCCGATAACCCCGGTATTCGTTTTACGTGTCGAAAGATAAAAGGAAATCGCATGGCAAGTATTTCATCGCTGGGAGTCGGGTCAGGTCTGGATTTAAGTTCAATCCTTGATAGCCTCACCGCCGCGCAAAAAGCGACGCTAACCCCCATTTCAAATCAGCAATCGTCGTTTACCGCTAAACTTAGCGCCTACGGTACGCTGAAAAGCGCGCTGACGACTTTCCAGACCGCCAATACTGCATTGTCTAAAGCCGATCTTTTTTCCGCCACCAGCACTACCAGCAGTACCACCGCATTCAGTGCCACCACTGCGGGTAACGCCATCGCCGGGAAATACACCATCAGTGTC
>LEKJ01000114.1 GCA_029852775.1 Pasteurellaceae bacterium LFhippo2 | reverse complement strand
GTCGGTACATTTATTCCATTAGTCGCTTATATCTTATGGCAGTTAGCAACTCACGGTGTTTTGAGTCAAACAGAATTTTTACAAATTTTAGATAAAGATCCGACCTTAAATGGATTGGCTGAAGCTGTGCGTCAAGTAACAGGTAGCACAATCATAAGTGCAACTGTGCGTATCTTCTCTGCATTGGCCTTAATTACGTCATTTTTAGGTGTGGCATTGGGTCT
>LEKJ01000113.1 GCA_029852775.1 Pasteurellaceae bacterium LFhippo2 | reverse complement strand
AGTCTGAGAGGAGCGCCTTCGGGCGACTGCAATATCCCATGAGCCTGGAAGAGGATGCCTATATGGCGGCAACATCCGTCTAGCCTTTGGAAACGGATGTCACCAGTAGCTGGTGACTGAGGTACGTTATTTTTACCTTCGGATTACCCGTACGGTTTTGTGTGTCATGAAACTTACGAGTTTTCCCCTCGCAGAGTGGCGAGAATGCCTTATATATCTGCGTCTTAAAACTTTTCTGTCTAGCTGCATTAGCTTCTTGTGACTGTGCGCACGGCATAAGGCCATTTGAAATTTGGCTGCTTGCGTGTGTACGTGGAGTCTGAAGCTGT
>LEKJ01000112.1 GCA_029852775.1 Pasteurellaceae bacterium LFhippo2 | reverse complement strand
TATGGCGCCAAACTTTAGTGGTATGCCGTCAGTGGATATTCCGCGAGCAATGTATTTAGTTGAATTAGCGTTAGATATGTGTCGTCAGGTATTAGCAACGAAAGGCTGTTTCGTTGTGAAAGTATTCCAAGGCGAAGGCTTTGATGAGTATCTACGTGAAATTCGTGCTATGTTTAGTGTGGTTAAAGTACGTAAACCAGAAGCATCTCGTGATCGCTCACGTGAAGTTTATATTGTAGCAA
>LEKJ01000111.1 GCA_029852775.1 Pasteurellaceae bacterium LFhippo2 | reverse complement strand
TCGGTTTTCAGTACGGTTTATTATAATCTGAAGCTTAGTGGCTTTTCCTGGAAGCGTGGTATCGGTTACTTCAGTTCCGTAGAACCTCGTCATCACTTCTCGATGTTAAAGAGACCCGGATTTGCCTAAGTCTCACATCTACCAGCTTAAACGCGCATATCCAACAGCGCGATAACCTAACCTTCTCCGTCCCCACATCGCAATTATAACAAGTACGGGAATATTAACC
>LEKJ01000110.1 GCA_029852775.1 Pasteurellaceae bacterium LFhippo2 | reverse complement strand
ACTTTTAGCGACAAGCATTTTAGCTACGTTTTCAACTTCGGTAATGGCTAATAATGCACCGATGAAAGTTTCTATTATTAACAACTCAACTATAACTGTTCAAGCCAAAGGGAATAACCAGTTTGTTATGAGTGAAATGATTGTAAATGATGGTCGTTGTGAAGCTTGGACATATGAAGATAATCTTAAAGTAGTTAGGCAGCAAATTGCGGAGACTGAAGCTGCTCTAGGAGATATATATAAAGAGAAGCAAACGATACAAACCAAAGGCGGTAGTATCACATATCTAGCAACATTAAATAGTTATGAGCAACAGATAAGCCAGAATTTAGCTATTTATAAAAAAGCAGAAGCTACCGCTTTACAGGATAAAGGGCTTTCATTTGATAAATATGAACAACTCATTCATTTTCCTTACCTTTGCAAAAATGGTTCGCCAAAAGATATAAAAGTGAAATTAGCTAATGGTGCTGTGCAT
>LEKJ01000109.1 GCA_029852775.1 Pasteurellaceae bacterium LFhippo2 | reverse complement strand
GTGATCGGTGCATTGTCGATATTCACTTTCACGATGCTTGTTTCGCCATCAGAAGTGATATTTACAAGCGTACCTTTACCATCAACAAAGTTAACCGTATTGTACGGAGTCACGAAGTCTTTAGCAGTATTGTTCTCTTGTAAGTTCCAACCTGCGCTCAATACGTCTCCTAGTGTAGCCGCTTGACCTTTTTGTGCATCAGTCAATACTGGTGCAGGTGAAGTTTCTTCACTGTTA
>LEKJ01000108.1 GCA_029852775.1 Pasteurellaceae bacterium LFhippo2 | reverse complement strand
AGCACTTGGTGGCTCAGCAGTCAATAAGTCCAAAGTAGGCAATGCCGTAGTGGGTTTATCCAACTTCTTCTTTGTTGCTAACAATGGATGAACCAAACTATCGCCATACCCTTTAGGATAAGCGGTCGTTTTTGGTTGAATATTTGCAATTTCAGGTTCATCTTCTAAAGTTGGCTGTGGGACTGTGATAGTTTCAGTTTTTGATTGAACAAATGTAGGTTCCACAGATACTTTAGGCGCTTCCACAACTGGTGTCGCTTGGTTAGCTGTCCTCTCATTTTGAACAGCAACCGGTTGTTGAATAGCCGTAGTTTGTTGTGCTTCAACAGGGTTTAGGCGGATCGTTGGCATAGCTACCGGCTCAACACTTATTGGTGCAAATGGCTCTTCATCAACATTTGTTGCAGCAGATACAATTGGTAACTCTGTATTCTCTGCTACCGATATTTTTGGCATATCTCCTTTCGGTGTGGAGAATGCCGTTACATCCGTCAAATTAACAGCAGGCATTACTGGAGCCACTTTTGGCGGTTCTACACTTTGAGTAGTAGCCGACTGCTCAACTTGCGGTGTTCTTAACCCTGTGATACTAATATTAGGTCTCGGAAGCGTTGAAACATCTGTAAAACCATTATTTAAGTTTGACGTAAGTTCAGGTTCATCTTCTACTATTGCCTTTTCTTGCTCTGAGTTCTGAATCTCACTAACAAAAGCAGGCTGAATTTCAG
>LEKJ01000107.1 GCA_029852775.1 Pasteurellaceae bacterium LFhippo2 | reverse complement strand
ATTGGGACTTCGGTTTTCTCTTCACTTGGTTGAGATTTTCCGTCCCAAATCCATTCATAAAGACTATTGAAAAGCTGTAATACAATTTGGCCTGAGCAATAATAAAATCCGACTGTCATTAAAATAAGTGACATAAACAGCACAGCGATATGTCCTAAAGAACCTGCTATCTGCTGTAATATAGCCCCAACAACCCCACCAGCAAGATAGTTAGCCGTATTTGAAAAAATCACACTTGAAAGACCTGCTAGTCCACTCACTAAAGCTGCAAAGCTCAGTGACCATAAACTCATATCTTTACAGGTTAATTCATCTGATAAACGTAATAACAAAATATAAGCCGAAGTAAAGGTTATACCAAATGGAATAACAAAAGCGACTTTACCAAATAGCGCAAATAAAAGATCAATACTCCACGCGCCAAAAGCGCCTGTCTTATTTAAAATCTCATTTGTCGCACTACTTGACACTGACCAAGCGTTATCTAGCGGGCTATAACTTGCCCACGCCCCGATAAGATATAACCCCACACATAAAGTTATAAATAAACTCAATTTGACTAAGCTTGATTTTCTCTTCAAACGATCTATCACTTCAATTCCTTACTTCAACAACAAGTAGTTAGTTTGCTTCACTTCTTCCATTACTACATAAGTGCGAGTATCATTCACACCAGGCAGACGCAATAAAGTCGTACCTAATAATTTACGATAAGCCGCCATATCAGCTACACGCGTTTTGAGTAGATAATCAAAATCGCCCGAAACTAAATGACACTCTTGAATCTCATCTAATTGCTGAACTTCGCGGTTAAATTCTTCAAATACATCTGGTTTACCACGCACAAGGGTAATTTCAACTATAACTAATAATGGTGCTTCAAGTAGTTCAGGATTTAGTAACGCGCGATATCCCATAATAACATTTTGTTTTTCAAGGCGTTTTACACGTTCCAGACACGGCGTTGGTGATAAGCCAACTCTTTTAGAGAGTTCAATATTTGAAATCTTACCATTACGTTGTAATTCATTTAGAATTTTTAAATCGATGGCATCGAGAGCTTTCGGCAGTTTTTTATTTTCCATTTTGAAACCTTTATAGCGATTTGTTCTAACTTCGCTATTCTACCGAGATCTATTTGGTTGGTCTAAGTTTATTTTGCAAAAAAATGAAAAAATCCGACCGGTTGTAAGGTCGGATTTTAATGAAGGAAAGAGATAATTAGCCAACCACTTTCGGCAACACGCCATTTTCAATT
>LEKJ01000106.1 GCA_029852775.1 Pasteurellaceae bacterium LFhippo2 | reverse complement strand
CACAATAAACACACCAATCACTAAAGCAATAAGTAACGATGCTTTTCCACCTTTTACTCTATATGGAAGATCCAGGTTTTGTGAGCGTAACTTCCATACCATCGCAATTGGCAGCACTATCGCATAGAACGCAAACATCTGGCCTGCGTATCCTAATGCGGCAATAAAGCCTTGTGGATAAAAGAATGCAAACAGCATTGGCGGGATAAAGGTTAATAGGCCTAATGAAATGCGGTTTGATTTAATTTTTACACGTTTTAAAAGATCTTCCAAAGTTTCAAATAGACCCAATGCCACACCTAA
>LEKJ01000105.1 GCA_029852775.1 Pasteurellaceae bacterium LFhippo2 | reverse complement strand
CCTTATAGCTCTACGAATACGTCGGATGAAATTTATGGTGGTCGTGATAAAGATATTATTCGTACAGGATTAGGCAATGATAAGCTTTATGGTGGTGCAGGCAATGATACTCTAGATGGGGGTGTTGGCGCTGACTACATGGAAGGTGGCATTGGTAATGATATTTACTATGTAGATAATGTTGGGGATATTGTTGTTGAAAGGGTAAAAGGTGGCATAGATACTGTTTATGCTAACATTGATTATACTTTGACAAATGAAGTAGAACGCTTGATCCTTACGGGCACTGCAACTACAGGTAAAGGTAATTCTAGCCAAAACATTCTTCATGGTAATGCATTGCATAATCGTCTTGAAGGTGGTGATGGTAACGACTCATTATATGGCTATGCAGGTAATGATACTCTAGATGGGGGTGTTGGCGCTGACTATATGGACGGTGGTACAGGTAATGATACTTATTATGTAGATAATATGAGAGATACTGTTGTTGAAAGAGCAAAAGGTGGTACAGATACTGTTTATTCTAGTATTGACTATACTTTGACAAGCCAAGTAGAGCGCTTAATCCTTACTGGTGCAGCAATCACAGGTAAAGGAAATTCTAGCCAAAACATTCTTCATGGTAATACGTTGCATAATCGTCTTGAAGGTGGTGATGGTAATGACTCATTATATGGCTATGCAGGTAATGATACTCTAGATGGAGGTGTTGGCGCTGACTATATGGACGGTGGTACAGGTAATGATATTTACTATGTAGATAAT
>LEKJ01000104.1 GCA_029852775.1 Pasteurellaceae bacterium LFhippo2 | reverse complement strand
TACCGTCCACAGTTCTACTTCCGTACAACTGACGTAACTGGTACAATCGAATTACCAGAAGGCGTAGAAATGGTAATGCCAGGCGATAACATCAAAATGGTAGTAAGCTTAATCCACCCAATCGCGATGGATCAAGGTTTACGTTTCGCTATCCGTGAAGGTGGCCGTACCGTTGGTGCTGGTGTTGTTGCGAAAATCATCAAGTAATTGATGTAGGGGCGTACTGCGTACGCCCGTTACAGCAAACACAGAAAAGGCAGATCGAAAGATCTGCCTTTTTGCGTTTGAATAAAATGCATAATATTAATTGCTTCTTAGCGATATTTCCCCAATTGCAAAAGTTTCAATTTTGCCATCTCTTTCTAAAAGTAATTCACCTTTATCATTAATTCCTTGTGAAATACCGTGAATTTCTGCATTTTCTGTGATTAATCTGACCGCTTGTTGATAGTAAATATCGAATTTATACCAACGTTCTAGAAAAGGGGCGAAGCCTTGCTGTTCAAACTCACTCAAAGTTTGTTGCAGACGGCGAGCAAGAACTGTGGCGATCTGGTTACGATCAAGTTGGTATTCGGACAGATCTGACCAAGCTTGAGTAACGATATTAGGATCAACACTCGACATTGCTAGATTCAATCCGATCCCAATGACTAAATAAAAGCCAGATTGATCGATACGGCTTTCATTTAAAATACCACCCATTTTTTTGCCTTGATAGTAGATATCGTTCGGCCATTTGATTTGAATATCTTCAACTTTGAGTTCTTCAAAAGTTTCAGCGATTACGAGAGCGACTAATAAGCTTAAGGATGAGATTTGGCTTAAATTCGTAGATTTATAGTGCCAAAGCATTGAAAAATAGAGATTTTCCCCTACGGGAGAATACCATTTGCGACCGCGTCTGCCGCGTCCTGCTGTTTGAGTTTCAGCTAAGCAGAGTGAACCAGAAGGGAGAGATTGATAATGTTGAAGCAAGTATTCATTCGTGGAATCAATCTCATCAAAGACTAAGGCCCTACCTTGTGGTAAAGCCTGTTGAATATAAGCTTGGTTAAGCAATATCATCGAGTAACGATCTCGCTATCTACTTCGCCAGTTTTTCCCATAAAGCGCACTTCTGGGTGGATTTCAATTTTGAATTTCTCACGAACTTGACGACGTACTTCTGTTGCAAGAGCTAACACATCCTTACCAAGCGCATTTTCTTTATTAATCAATACCAATGCTTGCTGTATATGTACCGCAGCACCACCAATTTGGAAACCTTTTAGGTTACATTGATCGATTAACCAACCTGCTGGCACTTTCACTGAACCATCTGCTTGTGGATAGTGCGGAATAGTTGGGAAAGCGGTTTGAACAGCCTCAAATTTTGCAAATTCAATCACAGGATTTTTAAAGAAACTGCCCGCATTACCGAACTCATCAGGGTTAGGTAACTTCGATGAACGTACCGCACAAACTTCGTCAAATACCTGTTGAGGTGTTACAGTTTGTGGATCGAATTGGGTGAGTGAGCCGTAAGTTAAAGTCGGTTGCCATGCTTTTGCTAGTTTTAAACCTACCGCTACAATCGCATAGTTATCTTTATATTGATGTTTGAATACACTTTCTCTGTAGCCAAACTCACACTGTTCTTTAGTTAAAGTAAAACGCTCGCCATTATTTAGGTTCACTACTTCTACAAAATCACATACTTTTTCAAATTCTACGCCATAAGCACCAATATTTTGGATTGGAGCAGAGCCTACGCAGCCCGGAATAAGTGCAAGATTTTCTAAGCCTGCCATTTTGTTGGCTAATGTCCATTTCACTAACTCGTGCCAATTTTCACCACCAGCTACGTGAAGATAGTGAAATTGTTCATCTTGCTTATGTTGAATACCTTTTAGTTTATTTACTAACACAACGCCGTCAAAGTCTTCTAAGAAAAGAACGTTACTGCCTTGTCCGAGTAAAAGCACAGGTTTGTTTTCAATCTTAGCGTGGCGCCATTCGGTTAGTAATGTTTCAACATCACTAAATTCAACAATATGGCTTGCTTTTGCGGGTAAATGGAAAGTGTGGAATGGGGTTAGGCTTTGGTTCATAGTTATTTTCTTTTAATTTGCACTAAATTCGTAGGGGCGTACTGCGTACGCCCGCGGGCGTGTGCAACACGCCCCTACACATAATGGCTATTTTACCACTTTGAACGCTAAAAACAAAAAAACGCAGAAAATTAGCTTTTCTGCGTTTAATTTTATAATTCAACATTTTCATGGTGCGTTTACACGCACCCTACGTTCAATTTCACAATTTAGCATTTGTAGGGTGCGTGTAAACGCACCGCCACATCAATTAAGCTTTGAAAAACTCAGCTAAATCGTCGCTACCACCGATGTGTTTACCACCGATGAATACTTGTGGAACTGATGTTTTACCAGTGATTGCACGAACAGATGTTGTGCTTGCGTCACGGCCTAATACGATCTCTTCGTATTGGTAACCACGAGTTTCTAATAATACTTTCGCTTTCGCGCAGTATGGGCAACCTGGTTTTGTAATGATAGATACAGACTCTTTTGCTGTCCAATCTGGTTTTAAGTATTTGATCATTGTATCAGCGTCAGATACTTTGAACGGGTCGCCCGGCTCTTGTGGCTCAACGAACATTTTTTCTACTACGCCGTTTACAACGTACATAGAATAGCGCCATGAACGCTTACCAAAACCAAGTTCTGCTTTATCTACAAGCATACCCATGCCTTCAGTAAATTCACCGTTACCATCTGGAATTACAACTACGTTGTCAGATTCTTGATCTGCTTTCCAAGCGTTCATTACGAATGTGTCGTTTACAGACATACAAACGATTTCATCAACGCCTAAAGCGTAGAACTCTTTTGCTAATTCGTTGTAACGTGGTAAGTGAGTTGAAGAACAAGTTGGAGTAAATGCACCCGGTAAAGAGAATACGATTACTTTCTTGTTATTAAATAACTCATCTGTTGAAATATCTTTCCAAGCGTCGCCTTCACGAGTATGAAAAACAACACTAGGAACCTTTTGTCCAGTCATATCTTTTAAAGACATTTTATTTTCTCCTAGCTGTTAAGCATGTTTTGTTAAAAACTTGCGCATTATACACTTAAATATGACATAATTCACACTATTCGATAGAACAGGGTAATAAATATGAATATTAGAGATTTAGAGTACCTTATTGCACTAGCAGACTATAAACATTTCCGTAAAGCTGCGGACGCTTGTAATGTGAGCCAGCCGACTTTAAGCGGGCAAATCCGCAAACTTGAAGATGAATTAGGTACCATTTTACTTGAAAGAACAAGCCGTAAAGTTTTATTCACTCAATCGGGGTTGATGCTGGTTGATCAAGCCAAAGTTGTATTGCGAGAAGTGAAAATTCTACGCGAAATGGCGAGTAATCAAGGCAAAGAGATGTCTGGCCCTATGCATATCGGCATTATTCCAACATTAGGCCCTTATATTTCGCCAATTATTTTACCAGAGCTAAAAAGACTGTTTCCTGAACTTGAAATTTATATTTATGAGCTACAGACCACAGCGCTTGTTGAACAGCTTGAAACTGGGCAGCTAGATTGTGGTATTTTGGCCTTTATGAAAGAGAGCGAGCCATTTATTGAAGTGCCTATTTTCCATGAAAAGATGTTGCTTGCGGTTCCCGAACAGCATAAATGGGCAAAAGAAGAGCAAGTTTCTTTAGCTAATTTACGCGATCAAGAGATGTTAATGTTAGATGATGGCCATTGCTTGAAAACACAGACGATGGACTACTGTTTATCTGTGGGGGCAAAAGAGAATAACCATTTCAAAGCAAGTAGCTTAGAAACTTTGCGTAATATGGTTGCGGCAAATGTAGGAATGGCATTTATTCCAGAACTTGCGGCTAAAATGGGTAGCGTAGAAAATATTAGCTATTTACATTTCAGTGATCCTGAACCTTACCGTGCGATTGGCTTAATTTATAGACCTGGTTCGCCGCTGCGTCTTCGTTATGAACGCTTAGCGAAAGAGATCAAGACAATTATGGAAAATCGCTAATGAGTGTTTTAGGTGTTCGAGCGGTTCAAAAAGAGAAAACACGTCGTGCTTTAGTGGATGCGGCTTTTAACCAATTAACCGCAGAGAAAAGCTTTTCTAATCTGAGTTTGCGTGAAGTTGCCCGTGAAGCTGGCATTGCGCCGACTTCGTTCTATCGTCATTTTAAAGATATGGATGAGTTGGGTTTAGCAATGGTTGATGAGTCTGGTTTGATCTTACGTCAGCTAATGCGTCAAGCACGTAAACGCTTAGAGAATGGCGGTAGTGTTGTGGTGATTTCAGTGGAAACTTTTTTTGAGTTTATTGAAAGTCGTCCGAATATGTTCCGCTTGTTATTACGTGAAAGTTCAGGGACATCACAAGCTTTCCGAACGGCTGCTTATCGCGAGATTCAACATTTTGTGGCTGAATTGGCTGAATATATTCAATGGAAGAATCCCGGAATTAGTAGTGAATTAGCTTATGTGCAATCAGAAGGTTTGGTAACCCTTGTTTTTACTGCAGGATCGCGTGTTTTGGATATGAATATTCAAGAGAGAAAGGTGCTAAAAGATCGAGTTGTTATGCAACTAAGAATGTTGGCACGTGGTGCAGTAGATTATGCTTTGTCTCAAAAAGATAAAGAGTGAAGAACATAAAGGACCTTCAGTTTTATAACATTTTGTTATATGGCTGAAGGTTTTTGCATTGACTTACGGAACTTTTACCAATAGACTGCAATGGTCTTTAACTTTTACATTAAATCATTCCTATAATTTCGGAGCAATTTATGAAAAAAACACTTTTAGCATTAACAGTTGCAGCAGTAGCAGCAACTTCAGCACAAGCTTATACTGTTGTTGATTACAAAGAAACAGGGACTAAAGTAGATTTCTCTGGTTCTGCACGTATTACTTGGAGAAGTGATTCTACAAAAAATACTAATGTGTTAACTGGTCAGCAAAATAAGTCTCATATTAATAGAGCTATTGCTAACAATGGTTCACGCTTTGGTTTCCGTCTAACCCAACAACTAGGCAATGATTTTTATGCATTAGGCCGTGTTGAATGGCGCTTACGTGGTAAAGATAACCGTGGTGTAAATGCGCGTTCACAGCACAATTTTGACCATGTATATACTCATCAATTATATGCAGGTATTGGTCACAAGCAGTATGGTGAATTAACTTATGGTAACCAAACTGTAATCACTGATGAAGTGAAACAAACAGATTTACCAAATACTTTAAGCTTAAGTGATGGTTTATTAGATTATGCACAACGTCGTAGTCTTCAATATGTTTATAAGGGTATTGATGGCTTAAAATTAGGTGCATATTATGCGGGTTCAAGTCCACGTGGTAACGATGGCTTAAGCTTATCTGCAGCAAATCAGCGCAAAGATGCATGGGGTGCAGCGGCAATTTATAACCACAAAATTGATGATGTACAAAGTGTTAAATTTGGTACAGGTGTAACTCGTAATCGTACTGCTGCGAATGAAGCAACAGCCTTTGCATTTGGCACGGCGTACACTTTCGATAAAACAACCGTTGGCCTTGATTTAGAGCGTAAAGAAACAGATGCGCGTGACAATAGCCAAAAAGGTACTCGCAAAGAAATTCGTACAGTTGTTTATCAAAACTTAACAGATCGTTTACGTGCTTACGGTATGTACGCATACAAAACAAATAAAGTAGATAATGCTACAGGTAACGATACTAAAGCGAAAACAAATGAATTTATGGTTGGTACTGAATATCAGCTAGTCTCTAAAGCTGATAATCCGTATGTTACAGCGAAAACATTCGTTGAAACTAAAACTTCACGCACTAAAAACTACACAAATAATGCGAAAACATCGAAATCGCGTGATAACGCAGTTGTAGTTGGTTTCCGCGTTTACTGGTAATCAATTGTAGGGCAGGATTTATCCCGCCGTTCAAAGATCGTAAAAGGGCATCTAATTAGATGCCCTTTATTGTTGGTTTAAATGACTTATAACCGGTCTGATTTTCAAAAAATTTTGCAAATCTTGCCTATTTTAAATCCCTATCATCGACACCGACTAACAGATAGTTTCCATCAATATCCGCTAGGCTTCGAAAGCCGATATTATAAATATCACACGCTTTGTTACGATTAATCGGACGATAGTCAAAATTATCGTGATGATGACCGTGAAAGATCTTTCTTACTCCCATTTTACGCGCTAATTGATTAATAACCGCAAAACCTTGTGGGTGCGGTCTTGGCGCTTCGTGGGTAATTAAAATATCCGCTTTTTGAGTCTCTAACGCTTCCACGTCCGAAGGGAAAATTGATGTGCGATGACGTAAAGGCACGCCCCCACGCCAGATTTTCTCTTGTGGACTGTATTGGCAATAGTGAATCGGATCAAAAAACATCGGCTTATGTGGCGGCATCCAGATATGGCCACGAAACACGCCGCCGAGTCCTGCAATGCGTTTGCCTTGAATCTCAACCACGCGCCCGTGTAGATTGCGCTCTTTCCATTGCGAGCCCCAAATAGACTCAAAGGCTGCAACGGTTTTGCTATCGTGGTTACCGTGAATAAACCAAATATCACAATGTTGTGCTAGTTTGTCTAGCTCATCCGTTGTGGTGAGTTGTAAATCGCCCAAAATCACTAACGACACATTCTCATGTGCCTGAACAAAAGGATAAAGATGGGCGTAACTGCCGTGGGGATCGCCCGCAAAAAGAATCATTATTCGTTCTCGTTGTTCGTGTTAAAAGTTAATGGTTGTTCAGCTAAGATTGCTTCAATGACTTCTTTCGTTTGATTATATCGATCTAAGTAACTTGGCGATTCAATCTCAATATAAGGCACGTTATATTTCTCAAGTAACTTTTTCAGTAACTGCTGGAAACGTTGGCGCTGCTTTTGAGAGCCTAAGCTACGCAAGCCATCATCGACCCATTTAGTGTTATTTGAAAGTAAAATCGTTACATCAAATGGATACTCTTTGATCATCGAGTCTAAGAATGGATGAGCTTTGCCTTCATACTGAATACAGAATGCTTGGGTCGTAATGTAATCGGTATCAATAATCGCCACTTTGTGTGCGTGTCGCATTGCATAATCCACATAGCGTTTATGCCCTAGCGCCATTTGTGGATAGTCTGAATATTGCATTGCCTGCTCATCACCGCCAAGCTGTTCAAACACAAACTCGCGTCCATATTCCCATGCAGAAGTCGTGTTGAAAACATTCGCCAGTTTGCTAACCAGCACACTCTTACCGCTACTTTCACCGCCTAAAATCGCAATGGTTTTCACAAAGAACGGACGCACTTCTTTCGGAATAAAACGCCAGTACTGGAACGGATTATTACGAATTTTAGTTGCCGATACATTGAAAGAGTTGCGCTCTGGATCCACTAAATGAACTTCAAGATTAAGATATTTCTCATAAGGTTCTTTATCTTGAACTTCGCTACTAAAAACAAGCGTCGGGTTGATATTTTTTTCAGCAAAAAGCTCTTTAACGCGATCCGCCCAACCTTGCCAGCCATTCGGATAGCTTGGGATCCCATCTTCAACTAAGTGATGAATAAAGATCTGTTTTTGTTGATATTTAAAGATCTGTTGCATCCAACGCAGACGATCTTCGTTGGTCGGCATCGATTTCATTTTACTATTTTGGAATAGCTCTAAATCTCTTTCGCTATCGGTACAGACGATAACGTGTAGCATATCAACCTTACTAAAGGCTTCGTAGATCATATTGATATGACCTGTATGCACAGGGTAAAACTTCCCGAAAATCACTCCAACACGTTGGTTAGTATCTTCAACAATATGTAATACTTGGTGCAACGCTTTGAGTTTCGCGGCACTTGGGTTTTTGATTTTACCCGTTACAAGTTGATTGAAGTAAGCTCTTGTTACATTTGCCTGTTCGCAAACATCATTGACCTTTAAATTTAGCTGTTTACGCTTATGTTGAAGGTATGCAAAATCTGCCATAATTTTTGAATCTTAGATAAAAATAATTGTAGCATAATAGGCGAATTTTATGATTTTGTCATTGAAAATGTATAGTCAAGCGGTCTGATTCCACAGATTTTTTGCAAAATAGTGTATAAATGCTTTCCTGTTTTTATTGGTTCGGTATAATCGCCGTTCTTATTATTTTGGCGAGAAATTTATGGCGTTACTTATTACACACAAATGCACTAACTGCGATATGTGCGAACCTGAATGTCCAAATCAGGCGATTTCAATGGGCGATGAGATTTATGTGATCGATCCTGCGCTTTGCACAGAGTGTGTGGGGCATTATGAAGTGCCAACTTGCCAGAAGGTTTGCCCGATCAATAACTGTATTATTACCGATCCAGATCATATTGAGACGAATGAGCAGTTATGGGAAAGATTTGTGATGATTCATCACGCAGATGAGATCTAAAATGTGTTTGAATGTAGGTCGGGCATTTATGCCCGACAAATAAAAATAATGGTTTTAAATTAGCTTGCTAACGCTTCTTTCTGTGCTTGAACTAACTGCTCAATACCTTGTTTTGCAAGGTCTAATAAAGTTAATAATTCCGAATGGCTAAACGGTTCGCCTTCTGCGGTGCCTTGAACTTCTACTAAACGGCCATCATCAACCATCACCACATTCATATCGGTTTCAGCGTTAGAATCTTCCACATACTCTAAATCACATACCGCTTCGCCTTCCACAATACCGACTGAAATTGCAGCGATTAAGCCTTTTAATGGATTCTGTTTTAACACACCATCGGCAACTAATTTATTGATTGCATCGTGTAGCGCCACGCAAGCCCCCGTGATAGACGCTGTACGAGTACCGCCATCTGCTTGGATTACATCACAATCAACGGTAATAGTACGTTCGCCAAGAGCTTTTAAATCCACGATAGCACGTAGCGAACGAGCGATTAAACGCTGGATTTCCATTGTACGACCGCCTTGTTTGCCTTTTGCAGCTTCGCGTTGAGTACGGCTATGTGTCGCACGTGGCAACATACCATATTCAGCAGTGATCCAACCCTGTTGCTGACCTTTTAAAAAGCGCGGTACAGTCTCTTCAACAGTCGCGTTACATAACACTTTGGTTTCGCCAAATTCAATTAACACTGATCCTTCAGCGTAACGGGTATAATTACGAGTAATTTTGATCGGACGAACTTGATTTGCTAATCGATTATTTGGGCGCATAATTTTTCCTTTTCTAAATTTTCTAAAAATTTTGCCTATTCTAGCAGAATACCAAGTACAATAGCGTAGATTTTTGAATAGCGGTGCATAAATGCGCCATAAACTAATTAAACAGAAGAGAGCCAACAATGATTTATAGTATGACAGCCTTCGCCCACTTAGAGATCAAAAAAGAGTGGGGTAACGCCGTTTGGGAAATGCGTTCCGTAAACCAACGTTTTTTAGAAACCTATTTCCGTTTACCAGAAACTTTCCGTAATTTAGAGATGACTCTGCGTGAGCGCCTGCGTGCAGAACTAACACGTGGTAAAGTAGAATGTAGCCTACGTATTGAATTAAACGCTAATCAAGCTGATGGTTTGGCTTTAAATCAAGAGTATGCAAAACAAGTTATCAGCTCATTACAATGGTTAAAAGAGACCGCTGGCGAAGGGGAGCTAAGCCTTGTTGATGTGTTGCGTTTTCCAGGTGTGGTCGATAGCCAAAACCAAGATTTAGACCAAATCAGCCAAGATCTTTTAGCAGGTTTTGAGCAGATCTTAAAAGATTTTATCGCAATGCGTGGTCGTGAAGGTGCAAATTTACAAGCATTAATCCAACAACGTTTAGATGCTATCGCACACGAAGCCGCGAAAGTACAGGTACAAATGCCGAGCGTTTTACAATGGCAAAAAGACCGCTTGCAACAACGTTTTGATGAGCTAAATTTACAGCTTGATCCGCAACGTTTAGAGCAAGAGATGGTGTTATTAGCGCAAAAAGTCGATGTGGCGGAAGAGTTAGATCGCCTTCAACTTCACGTTAAAGAAACAACATCAATTCTGAAAAAAGGCGGAGCAGTAGGACGTAAATTAGACTTTATGATGCAAGAGTTAAACCGCGAAGCGAATACATTAGCATCAAAATCAATCAATGCTGAAATCACAAATTCTGCCGTTGAGCTTAAAGTGTTAATTGAACAAATGCGTGAACAGATTCAGAATTTAGAGTAATTAAACAAATCTGCCCCAAACTAAAGGGGCAGATTTTTTTATATTAGCGAATGGATAACTGGATAGTTTCCAAAACAAACTCATAGAACTGCTGGTTGAGTTTGTTAAATTCATCTGCGCTTGGCTCTTTAAGTAATTTTTGATTTGAAAGAACCAAAATACCATCACAATTTTGCTCTAAATCTTTAAGACTTATATCGGCATATAGATTACGCTTACGGCCTTCAAAGCTAAAGGGAGTAGTTACTCCAGCAAAGACTTTTATGCCTTGTGCTTTTGCCAATTTTGCAATTTCAGGAGCTGCACCAGTGCCTGTTCCCCCACCTAGGCTTGCAAAGAGAAATAATCGCTCAGTATTTTCAAAAATAGCGGTAAGTTTTTCACTCTCTTTTGCAATTGTATCCACAACATAGTTTGGATCACCTTGAGTGCCATTGCCATCACCCATTACTATGGTTTGAAACTGGTCAGAAAACCGTTGGAGAAGCGCTTGATCTGTACCAAGTAACAGATAACTAACATTATCAATAGCTTGTGATTTAATATATTTAACGATATTTAAGCCAGCACCGCCAATGCCTAGAATTTTGGTTTTAGTCATTGTTAGTCTCCTTTTTGGTTTCATAGTAAACATTTAAAATATTTTCAATATGCCCCCAAATGGAAGAAAAAGATCGACTATCTTTTGCAATCAAGTCACCCCAACACTCTGGGCTATCCCACAGTGGTTTTTCGTTAATACGATTCCATATAGGATATTTATCTGTGGGTTTTGAAGTTTCTATTTTCCTTAACTTATCTAATATATTTTCATCTTTGGTCAAATCATCCCTTAAAATACCCCAATATGCACTTGCTTGAGTGCCTTCAATACAAATTTTAAATGCAACAGACTCATTGACAAAATAAATAGGTGCAATATGGCTATGTGAAGTAAAGGAGTTTTCGCTAATATTCCATCTATCGCACTCTTGTATATGGTTATTGATCTCATAAAATTGTTTAAGAGCATTATCAAATCGTTGAAGAATTTGTTTCTTAGCTTCTAAATATATAGCTTCTTTTGATTCAAGCATATTAAATAATGCTTTAATTGTGAGTGCATTTTGCGTCGTCAAAAATTCAGTTATTACACTTGATTTGCTATTATCATTCTTCATCATTTTCCCCATCTGTTTTAAAAATTGAATAAAATGCTCGATAAATATTTCTAGGTGTTTAGGCTCAGCCTTACTTTTTTCTAACCATTCAATTAAATCATCAGCTGAAATTACTTTTGCTGTTTCTTTCTTCTTCTCATTCTCCCACTCTGTTCGGAGAATTGATTTTTCTGTTGGCGGTTCATTGCCTTTAGGCACCAAATAAATCATTAAATAATCAGTCTTATTATACCTTTGCATATCTTCAATATAGTGGCTAACTTGCCGCTCTTGATCACTTGCTCCTCTCAACTTACTTTCAATTGAAATGACAAGTTTGGGGTTAGGACTATTCTTATCAAAAATTTGGATAAAAATATCATGATAGCGATTTTGATAAGTTGCTTTATGTAGTGTGACATAAACAGCATCGTCTTCTTCTACTGGTGGTTTATTAACGCTCTCAAGAAATTTATTCAAAAATAAAGCCCCTTGATCATGCCTTTCTTGTGGATCCAAAAGATATGCAATAATTGCTGAGATACCATCTTCATTTGTCCAAATAAAATTAAAAGGGGTGAAATCGGGAGCTGTTTTGCGATTTTTTTGCGAGACTTCTTTTGTTACTCGAGAATTAATACTATCCCATTCCTTTAGCAATTTTAATAATGCAGCATTAATAGTCATATACACTCCTATTGATAAGACTCTACAAGTAGGTTAAATAATGTTCTTTAGCTTTATTCAATGCAAGATGATTTACAAAAGAAATATAACAGCGGATCGCGACAAATTAGCACACATAAAAAAATCCCCTAATTATGGCTGAATTAGGGGAAAGACCTATGGGAGATGGAAAATTAGAGAAGCTTCAGTTAAGCTTCCACACCTTCAAATAGTAAGGTACTTAAATAGCGCTCTGATGCTGATGGTAGAATTGCGACAACGGTTTTATCGGCAAATTCTGGTAATTTTGCAATGCGATCTGCGGCTGCAACGGCAGCACCTGATGAGATCCCCACTAAAATCCCTTCTTCTGCCATAATTCGACGTGCGGTTTCAATTGCGGTTTCGCTATCTACTTGTTCCACACGGTCGATTAGGCTTAAGTCTAAATTTTTCGGGATAAAGCCTGCGCCGATACCTTGAATTTTATGGGGTGCAGGTTTTACTTCTTCGCCATTTAAGGTTTGGGTAATCACTGGCGACTCTTTTGGTTCAACGGCAACGGAGATAATTTGCTTGCCTTTATCTTGCTTAATAAAACGACTCACACCTGTGATGGTACCTCCTGTACCTACGCCGGCAACAAATACATCAATATTGCCTTGCGTTGCTTCCCAAATCTCTGGACCTGTGGTTTGTTGGTGAATCGCAGGATTTGCCGGGTTTTCAAACTGTTTTAACATAATGTAACGATTTGGATCGCTTGCGATAATCTCTTCCGCTTTTGCAATCGCCCCCTTCATCCCTTTTGCGCCTTCCGTTAATACAAGGTTTGCACCTAAGCCACGTAATAAGCGCTTACGTTCGGTACTCATTGTTTCTGGCATAGTTAAGGTTAATTTATAACCACGAGCGGCTGCAACATAAGCAAGAGCGATACCCGTATTACCGCTTGTTGCGTCCACGATCTCTTTATCTTTGGTTAACGTGCCGTCTTTTTCGGCTTGCCACACCATATTCGCACCGATACGGCATTTCACGCTAAAACTTGGGTTACGCGATTCTACTTTTACTAATAAATTACCGTTGTTACCAAAGTTTTTTAAACGAACAAGGGGAGTGTTACCGATAGTTTCTGAGTTGTCTGCATAGATAGTCATAGGCTGTTCCTTCTGTTTGAATTTTTTAATCTGTATGGAAGTTGTGTTTAGCATAGCGTTTATTTTAGAAATGTTAAGGATTGGAATTTTATTTAATATAACCAAAAGTAATATTGTAAAAAGTTGCAAAAAACAGACCGCTTGTAATTGATGAATGGTATAGTACCAACCTTTAAACTCTCTCCCAGAGAGTGATGGATAGACATTTTCGGGATAAATAACAGAAATATGAAAAAGAACAGTAACAACCAAACCCCAAAACAGAGAACCTTACAACAAGGTATCTTTCTGATTATTATCATTATTTTCGCAATTTTCACTTGGTTTAATAACGAAGAGAAAGAGAGCAAGCCGAAATCACAAAATACCCAAAAATCAGAGCCACAAAAGCAAATTGCGACACAGCCGAAAAAAGCCGTTGAACAGCCAGTATCAACTTCTGCGCCTGCAATTCCAGAGAGCTTAGGCAATTACGATACTGTCATGGCGAACGATAATTTAGGCCAAAATAAAAATGCAGATGTGGATTACTATATGTTGGCGCTTTCTTGGTCGCCAAGTTTTTGTGAGATTCAGCGTAAAAAATACGATGGGGGAATGCCAAAACATCTGCAATATCAATGCGGTAGCGGTCAGCAATTTGGTTGGGTGATTCACGGCTTATGGCCACAATCAGCAAGTGCGCGTAATCCGTCGCAACATCCGCGTTTCTGTCGTGGCGATCTTCCGCCTGTGCCTGAAGCTTTAATCAAAAGTTATATGATTGAATCTCCCGGTGCGAGCTTATTACAAGGCCAGTGGGAAAAACATGGCGCTTGTGCTTTTGACAATGCCGCTGAATACTTCGCAAAACAGCGCGAACTCTATTTAGATCTTAAACTTCCAAGCCAAGATCTAAACCGTAAAGAATTATTCCAGTGGATGCGCCAAAATAACGCTCATATCGGCAATGCGTATTTACGCGCAAGCAAAAACGAACTTTATGTTTGTTACGATAAAAACTGGAAAGTTATGGATTGCCAGAAATAGTGAGAGTATTAAGAATGCAAGTCCAACGTCAGCTACAGCGAGATTTGGACAAAGCAAATCAATTCTTTAATAAACAATTTACCCCGCCCACTGTAAGCTATGCGGTGCGTGGGGTAAAAGCCGGCGTTGCCTATTTGCAACGCAATGAAATTCGCTTTAATCCTACTCTACTTGCAGAAAACGGCACTGAATTTATTCAGCAAGTGGTTCCCCACGAATTAGCGCATATTTTGGTTTATCAGCAATTTGGGTTAGTTCAGCCACATGGCAAAGAGTGGAAAATGATGATGGAACAGGTTCTTGGCGTGCCAGCGGAGACCTATCACTGTTTTGATACCACGAGCGTTCAAGGCAAAACGTTTCCTTATAGCTGTGGATGTCAAACTCATCAGCTTTCGATCCGTCGCCATAATGCGATAGTGCGCGATGGGCGGGCTTATATCTGCAAAAAATGCAAACAGCCGTTAAAGGCAGTTTCGTAAAATTTTCTATAAAAAAACCCGCGTACAAGCGGGTTTTTTGTTGGATTATTTCAATCCTAATTTCTTCTCTAAATAGTGGATATTAGTACCACCTTCGCGGAAGTTTTCATCAGAAAGAATCTGTTGATGTAACGGCATATTGGTTTTAATACCATCAATAATCATCTCAGATAATGCATTCTGCATACGATTAATTGCGATCTCACGAGTTTCACCGTAAGTGATTAATTTCGCGATCATTGAATCGTAGTGTGGCGGAACAGAATAGCCTGCGTAGATATGTGAATCCCAACGCACACCTAAACCACCCGGTACATGTAAACGTGTAATTTTACCCGGAGATGGTAAGAAGGTACTTGCGTCTTCAGCATTGATACGACATTCCATCGCATGACCACGCACTTTAATATCTTCTTGTTTTACAGAAATCGGTAAGCCAGCTGCAACACGTAATTGCTCTTTTACTAAGTCCACGCCAGTAATCATTTCTGTTACTGGGTGCTCTACTTGTAAACGCGTATTCATTTCGATGAAGTAGAACTCGCCGTTTTCGTATAAGAATTCAAATGTACCCGCACCGCGATAGCCGATTTCGATACAAGCCTTCGCACAACGCTCACCGATGAATTTACGTAATTCATCAGTAATGCCCGGTGCTGGCGCTTCTTCGACTACTTTTTGGTGACGACGCTGCATTGAGCAGTCGCGTTCTGCAAGATAAACCGCATTACCGTGCGTATCCGCTAATACTTGGATTTCGATATGGCGTGGATTCTCAAGGTATTTTTCCATATAAACCATATCGTTATTGAACGCTGCTTTCGCTTCTGCTTTGGTCATTGCGATAGAGGCTTCAAGATCTTTTTCATCGTGAACCACACGCATACCACGACCGCCGCCGCCGCCCGACGCTTTAATAATTACCGGATAGCCGATACGTTTTGCGATCTCTTTGTTCTTCTCAACATCTGTACCCACAGGGCCATCAGAACCTGGAACACAAGGAACGCCTGCTTTTTTCATCGCATTGATTGCTGAAACTTTATCGCCCATTAAACGAATCACGTCAGCTGTTGGACCGATGAAAGTGAAGCCAGACATCTCAACTTGTTCTGCGAAGTTCGCATTTTCAGATAAGAAACCGTAGCCCGGATGGATCGCTTCAGCGCCTGTTACTTCAGCCGCTGCGATAATTGCAGGAATGTTTAAATAACTTTTAGTTGATGGAGCAGGGCCGATACATACGGTTTCGTCTGCTAATAGAACGTGTTTTAATTCACGGTCAGCCGTTGAGTGAACCGCAACCGTTTTAATTCCTAACTCTTTACACGCACGTAAAATACGCAGAGCGATTTCACCGCGGTTTGCAATGACAACTTTTTCTAACATTAGAGTTTGCCCTTAAATGAAAGCAGTCTGATTTTGTAAATTTTTTGCCAAAACCGACCGGTTGTAACAAATGATTATTCAATAATGAAAAGTTTTTGATCGAATTCTACTGCTTCGCCATCGTTTACTAAGATAGCTTTGATAACACCCGCTTTATCAGCTTCGATGCGGTTCATCATTTTCATTGCTTCAACGATACAAAGTGGGTCACCAGCTTTTACTGTTTTGCCTACTTCAACGAATGGCGCTGCTTCTGGGCTTGGGCTACGGTAGAAGGTACCCACCATTGGAGAAAGTACTGCGTGGCCAGATACTTCAGCCGCTGCTGGTGCTGGAGTTGCTTCTGCTGGAGCAGCTGCTTGCGGAGCTGGTGCAGCAACAGCAGGTGCTGCTTGTGGCGCTGCTACATATTGAACTGCTGCTTGTGGCGCTGCACGGCTAATACGTACCGTACCTTCTTCTTCAGACACTTCTAGCTCAGTAATGCCTGATTCTTCTACTAATTCGATAAGTTTTTTGATTTTGCGAATATCCATAATGAGATCCGTATATGAAGTTAAAAATAGAGATTCTGCGTTCAAAAACGCAGAGAAAAATTGGCGTGTAGATTACCTTAATTTCGGCTAATTTGCGATGAAAATCTTACAAAATAGCTATAAATGTTACGATTTATTAACTGATCGTAGCAGTTTAGGTAATAAATAACGCTTGCTTAGACAGCAAAATTTGGATTTTATTTCGATTGGTTTAGAAAATTTATCGCATAGTCCAACGCATAATCATATCCCTTAGCGCCTAAGCCACAAATCACGCCTTTGGCCACATCGCTTAAATAAGAGTGATGACGGAAAGGCTCACGAGCGTGGACATTCGAAAGATGAATTTCAACAAAAGGGATTGCCACAGACAACAGTGCATCGCGAATTGCCACGCTGGTGTGGGTAAATGCGCCAGGATTAATCAAAATAAAATCGGTATTTTGAAAGGCTTGATGAATGCGGTTGATAATCGGCTCCTCGCCATTTGCTTGGAAGTAGTCCAGCTCAAAACCACGTTCTTGAGCGAGAGTTTGCAGATGTTGTTCAATATCCGCAAGAGTTTGCGAACCATAGATATGCGGTTCACGCTTGCCCAACATATTTAGGTTTGGGCCGTTAAGTAATAGAATTTTTTTCATTGTGTTTGCCTTATTGTTTTTGTTGGAAGCTTACTATTCTACTCCTTTTTGAAGGCATAAAAAAACCATCTTTTGAAGATGGTTAGGGGATTAGTAAATCTCAATATAAATCAACTTGTGTAGGAATATAACGCGGGCGTATGCAATACGCCCCTACGAATAAGCATTATTCAGCGAAAGAATGTAGGGGCGTACTGCGTACGCCCGTAAATATCCCTTTGGAACAGGGCGGGGTCTTTCGACGGTACATTCGAGAAATATCTAGAAAAATTTCTGGAAGTTTCAATCCCTTTGGAACAGGGCGGGGTCTTTCGACGAAAGGTGATAAGGTGTATGATTATGACAATAAAGTTTCAATCCCTTTGGAACAGGGCGGGGTCTTTCGACTCATCAATGAGTATAATTCTGCAAAGATTAATAGTTTCAATCCCTTTGGAACAGGGCGGGGTCTTTCGACCATGGAAAAAAGTTTAACCAAACATTAATGGAAGTTTCAATCCCTTTGGAACAGGGCGGGGTCTTTCGACCGATCTTTACTTTAGGTAAAGGTCTGACAATCAAGTTTCAATCCCTTTGGAACAGGGCGGGGTCTTTCGACTGCAGATTTTCAAAAACTTCTTTTATATTCAATAAGTTATTTGTAGAAATTTTGATGGAAAAATAAGCTAAAATAGTTGGTTTATTTTCAAGTTTAAAATTCATACAATTTGTTTGAAGTTAAAGCTGTAACCTACTAATGAAACGATACGGATTTTAACAAAGAATGGGAGTATTTCCAAGCAAAAAAGCACATTCTCGGCTGTGCTAAACCGCGAGACTTAGTCTTTGTTTTCGTTTGCGCTTTCTTCTGCGATTACTGCTAATACAGCGGTTGCGACAGCGATTGCGATTTTTACCCACATAGTTATTTCTCCTGTTTCAAATGATTGTTTAGTTACTGCGTTTTATTGATTCACACTTTACACGATTTTTGAAATTTGCGTTGTTTTTGCAAATTTGTAAAAGAATCTTACCGCTTGTTGGGGGGAGATCATTCTGAGATAGTTTTTATTTGGGGTTTATTAATCCTTTTGATAGAGTCTTTTGGCTTAGTATCCTAATTCATATAATGATTGGGTAATCTCAGAAAGATCAATTCGCTCTAAATCGATTAATAACTCATAACGTTTATATGATGATGAGGGAATATAAGCCGTATCGCTTTTACCAATTGAGAAAGCTTCCATTACTTTTTTTCGAATATCTTCTCGAGATTCTGACAGAATTTTAGCAAACTCTTCTTGGCGTTCAATCTCTGAATTAATTTTCAGTCGTTTTTCGAATTCATTTAGATTATTTTTTATTTCCTCATAAATACTAGAATAAATTTCCATTGTTTCATCATTACTATAATATTCCCATCCTTTCTTTTTCGAAATTATTAAGCTAAGAAGTAAGGAATATCCTTTATGAGATAATTTAATCTCTTTATTTCCAAAGTTTACTTTTCGGCTATAGATAGGAGAATGAAATTTTAAATGTGGTCTTTCAAGTAATTGTTGAGCTTTGCTCACAGAGTCACTATAAGATATACGGTTATTAAGTAGCTCTGATGGCACCCCTAGGCCTAACCTTACCCAAGGAATTTCCGCAAGCATTACTTTTCCGTTTTTAGCGTCTAGCTCTTCATAGTTTTCAGTTCCATCAACTGCTCTTACTTTTCGTTTAATAATGTAAGAGTAAGGTTTTGGATAGTTAAATTCAGGGATGTTTTCATAGCCTTCAGATACCAAAACATGTGACATAGAATCTTGCTCTCGTCCGTAAAGTGATAGCGCATATCCCATAAAGAACCCCATTGTTTTTCGGCCACCTGCGATAGAAACATGTAGTTGTGTTTCATCATCTTGGCATAGGTTACCGACTAATTTAACAATATTGTCAGCGGCGAATTCATTTTCTTGTGGGGTGCGAATATCCGGCAATTTTTCGCCTTCGGAATTTTCGATAATATGTATGCTGTTTTCATCAAAGTGGATACTCTCAATGCCATATTGAGAGCCATAATCTTCGATAAATTCTTGTAAAGCACCTTTTCTCGTTTCATTTCCTAGCAGTGTTGCAAGTAATCGATCTTTTCCTTGGATTGTTGTAATAACTTGAATTTCCGTTGGGATAAAATTCTTTTCTACTACCAAAGCATAAAGCGTTTCAGTTACCACAGCAGGCGACATACCCGTTACAGAAAGAAGAATTCGTTTGTTGTATTGTTGGTTATTCATATTAATCTTGTTTGATCCACTCTTGAATGAGACGTTTAATTTGTTGTACTTCTGTGCCTTCAATAATTTTAATATTGGCTTCTTTAGCACGGTTGCGTACAGAATCGGATATAGGACGGTAGCTCACTAAACAAGCCTTAGTTTTTGCACCAAGTTCGTTACGTAGAGCTTGAAGTTTATAGATAATTACATCATCTTTTTCTTCTTCTCCTTTTTCATTCATTCTCACCGTTTTGCATTCGATAATATGTAGTTTTTCTTTTGCAATAAAGGCAATATCTAGTTCATTTTTTTGCCCCAAATTATCTTTATCGAACGCTCGTTTATTTTTATTATAATTTGGATTGCTGATTTCAATGCTCATTGCAATATCATTGATACAATCCAATCCTTTAATTTGTTTATAGAGATAATGTTCTAACCAAGCACCACCTAAAAGAGTTGCTGTGTCTTTATTCTTAAAATCAATTAATTCATCATTAAAACTAATAAGTTTCTTTTCGGCAACATCGTATAAGAAATTATATAGCTCTGTGATAACTTCATCTTCATTAGTGAAGCGATAAATATTTTTATGAGTATTTCTAACATACCCATTTAGTTTAGAAATTAACGTCCAATTTTTCGAATAATTTTGAATAAAATAGTCGCTAAAGAGATCGGTAGATGGCGAGATCATTTTATTTTGGCTTTGAATATCAAATCCATAGCCTAATAAATAATTTTGTAAATTTAAATTTGGATTTAGAGCAATACTATGACTTCTGCCACTTTGAGATAATAGAACAATACTTTGCTCATCAGTATTTACATAAAAAGCAGGTTTGCCATTCATAGTGAAAATATTTAAAGCGGCAATTGCCATAACTTTTGTTCCGCCCGTTAAATTTAGTGCGATATTTAAGTCTTCAATTTCTGTATTTGGTTTGAATTTCGTTAAAATTTCAAAAATCTCATTTTCTGCAGTCTCAAAATCAAATTCATTGCTAATTGGAAATAAGGTTACTTTTACTTTTTCTGCTTTAAATGCTTTTTCTAGTAATTCAGCCTCTTTTTTCATTGTTTCTGATACTAAAAAGATAGCTTCTTTAGGCTTAAATTCGCTATCTAAAATAGGGAGTAAGTTTGCTGCCGCTTGTGCTGAAACCAGACAAAAATGAATATCGTACTTTTGCATATAAAGTCCTTAAAGTTGTTGAATATAGAACGGCTGAATAGCACAGTTTTGAGCGTTAAGCTCATCTGCACTTAATTCAGTTCCGCGTTGTGCTTGCGTTACATTAACCGATAAAAAATAAAATTTTGCTCCTTTCTCACATACTTGAGATGCAAGGTGGATCGGGAGCGTGCCAATGACGGTATCACAAGCTTGGATATCAGCAACATCTAAATGAGCTTCAAAGCGGTCGATCTGGATACCTTGTTGCTGTATCCAGTCGATAGCGCCTTGATGTCTTGAAATAAACCATACTGCCATATAAATGTTTCATTATTAATTGTTAATATGGGTATTTTATATGGATATTTTTATTTCTGTGCTTTTTACAAATTTGTAATTTGGTATTTACCCAGACCGAAAGTCGCATTTTTACCATTATGAAGCCACTGCCCAATATAAAGCAGTTTTGCCCATTCTGGTGTAACATTGGTTAATTCCCATAATCCTACAACGCCGCCCAACTTCATTTTCTGTTTTTGGCGAGAAGAGTATCGAGTCCAATCTTGCCACTTTAATTTGCGCTTTTCGCTAATTTGTGGAAGCTGGCTAATTAATGTTTCAAAATCTAAATTTAATGACTTATGATGAAATTCACTCAATAGCGAAATTCGTTTTGCTAAGCCGATTAAAAAACGCTCTAAGCTAATATTGTGTTCTCTTAACGGCACCCCATTTTCTTGTAAGCGTAATGGCGTTTTTATATTGAGAATAAAGTCTGTGGGCAAATTCTCTGGAATGTGAATAGATGTTATGTGCTCTAAAATATTGCCATTCTCTAAAATAGATTCGCAACCGGTCTGATCTTCAGAAAAATTTGCAATATCGACTAATTCTGCCTTACCACCAGCTAAGTTATATTCAAAAGCACGTTTAAAGGCAAATGCAATTAAAGGCAGCTGCTGAATTAAACGGCCAAATAACACCAAGTTAAATTGGAATAATTCTCCAATTTGGTAATGTTTTTCGCCCCAACCATAAGGCTCAATAATGTAGCCATTCGGTACTTGGTTAAATTTTTGAAGCTCGTGGCTGTCTGGCGCTGGTGTTTCAAAAATATTGGTGTAAGGGCAACTGCGGTATAGCGGGCAAGATTTGCAATCTTCTTGCTTAGTCATACAGGCAATTTTACGTAGCGCTCGTCCAAAAGCGCCACGCAATGCTGATCCCGCATATTCAGGCAACGCAATATCTTGCGTTACCTTAAAGCTAAATTGATAGCGGGCGATGGGTAAAGAATCTAAATTCATTCTACCACCAAGCTATCACGTAGTTTCTTAAATACAGCAACTGCGGATTTTTTATCTTTGGGCTTACTATTGAGCTTATCAATATCAAGAATTTTTTGGTTTAAAATACCTGTACTATCTGTAGGATCTAGTGCGGTATAAAGCGCCTTTTTATCTTCAATTGACCAATTATCAGAAATAGCCTGTTCCAGTAATTTTTTTGCCTCTGAGAATACTGGGGAAGATGATAATTGATACTTAGCTACATTTTCCCATTCTTTCAGTTTCAAAATGATCAATTGCTGATGTTCACTTAGAGCCGCTAGATTCTTCGCTTCTAATTCGGCTTGTTTTGCAGCTATTTGTTCCAACTCTTGCATAGTAACTTTTTTCTGTAATGGAGTTTTAATACGACTATCACACCATTGTTTTAATTCAGAATTTTGATCATCTAAGTTTTGGTATTCAATAATTGCCCATCCTAGAGGTCGATCATTGGCAGATTTCGCCAACTCATCGCCAGCTAACCAATATGTTTTAGAACTTGAGCGAATGTCTGTTGCCTTACCAGATTTTAAACGCTCTTCTTTATTTAGTTTTATCTCTATTTTTCGAATAGTGTTATCTTGATAAACCTTATCTTCTGACCCACTTTTACCAAGACGAATCAATGCAATATTCTCATTTGCTAGGATACTTTTTATTTCACGAAAATATTTTTCATCAAGTAGTCCTATTTTGACTTGATGTTCACTCTCTTTATAGAAAATTGGTAAATAAAAATCTCTAAGGCTTTTAAAGAGAGAAGATATAGTTATTTTACTTCCAGTAAGACTTATATTTGATGAATATGCACGGTATTGACCATAAAGGATACACTCCCTACGTGAATAAATACCTTGCGCATATTTAATTTTACCTCTATCGGATTTTCCAGATTTTAAGTAATTATTTACATAAAATATCTTAGTAAATACGGTTTTTTCTGGCATAAAATCCGTAATCTTAATATCTTGAGAAAGCTGTCTTTGACCATTTTTATGTAAAAAATGTGCATCCCCTAAATATTTATCTTTAAGGAAAATATCAAGTTTATCTTTTGATTTCTCAAAATCACTGAGATTATCTTTTTGATTAAACTCATTCAAAATAACAGTAAAAATAGCTCCTTTCACTCCGCTTGCTGGAATATAGGATTGTTTTAAGAATGGGTTGAAGGCACAACGTTCAATAAATAATTTATTAAATACATTAGATTGTGGCTCACGTTGAACTACCGTACCCAATTTGTTTTTCCATTCAACCCCTAGTGATTTAACAATATCAATCGTATATTTACTTTTTTCTTTAATTTGTGATATTAAATCTGGATCATTTGCAAAAAAACGATAAATTTTGTGTAACTCATTTGCCTCACTATAAGAAATTAGCTCTCGTTTCTGTGCTTCAGATAGCTGTAATTGACTTGGATCGAAATAATAGAGAATATCCCCTTCTATCACATAATTCGTTGGCTCAAAATCTTCCCCACAACCAATATGGATTGGGCTAATCGGGGTTAGATAAACTTTATGGCTGTTAATAAATTTATTCATATAACATCCTATTCTTTAAAATCCACATAGACAGGAATTACAGGTGCATAACCCTGATGAACTGCCTGAGATTGCACATAAGAAACGCCTGTTAAGCCATTGCCTAAGAATTGGCGATCTTGCCATGTATTTGGTGTAAAAATTGCGCCTGCTTTTGCCAAGATAATGGGCTTTTTAAATGGATTTGAGCTAAGCGCATTTATATCACCATGACGGCCAAAGCGGGTAGTAATTTGGTAATAGCAATGTTCTTTAGCTAGACTTAAGTTTTGTGGCGCGCAATTTGCTAGAGTAAGATATGCGTTTGCCTCGGTATTGTGATAATCAAGCACTTCCACCGATTCAATGCTAAATTTACCTAAGCCTGTTGAAGCATCTCGGCCAAAACCAAACATACCAATATTGTTCAGTAATATTTTTACCTGATCTACTTGAATACGGTTTTCATCTAAGCAGATATAGATATCAAGTAACGTGTTCGCTCCATACCATGTTTTTGAGCTACTATAAGGTGCGAATGCATCGCTTGTGCCTGTCGTTCCTGTTGAGCGATCTATGGCATTATGCAATTGATCTTGAGTTTTCTTTTCTAAGATCGTTGTATTATCATCATCTAGCTGTTTTTGATGCTTAAAAGCGATCTCTTGCCATTGATTTACCTTTTTATTTTGAATTTCAGTCAATGGTAGCCAAGATAATTTTTTAAGTTTCTTACGATCTTCTTTTAGCTCTGTTTGCCAAAGTTTTGAAGGTACTGTTGGCAAAGGTAAATAGCCACTGGGCAATGCATCAGAGACCACCATAAATGGTTGTTGCTGATTATAACCTTGAAGTAGCTCGGTTAAGCGCGACTCACCAAATTGATGAACCACTGCCCAACAGAGTTGCCCGAATAAGCTATCCCCAACCAAAGGTGTACCAAAAGCACTTTGCACTTTAAGGGTAAAGCAGTAGGTTTTCATCGACTTTTCCTATGCAAATGGGTTTTCTGGGAGTTTTGTTTCAACGTCTGCAACGGTTAGGTTTTGAAATTCAACTTTACCATAACCTCGAGAGCCTGAGCCGCCGAGACTATCTAATTCAAGTAGGCGTAAGCCTTTTAGTACTAGTTCAACTAATTCAGGGCTATCGCCTTCAAATTGACGTAGCGTTAATTTGAAGTCAAATGTCGAACTTGCGGGAACACGTTCTGTTTGACGAGGATTTCCTGCTGTTGAAGTAATTCGATCAATGGTATTTTCACTTTTTGCTTCTGTTGCTGGAAGGTTATTATCATCTAGCATTTTCAACCATTCTGGAGTAAGTTCACAATCCCAAAATGCTAAGCGAGAAACCCCAATTTCAACTACTTCTTGTTCACTACCTTTAGTATCACCACTAATTCCGAATAAGCGTAAAATATCTTTTACGGCTTGAGGATCTTTCGCTTTTTCCACTTGCCCTAGAGAAAGAGGCGCTTTTTGAACTTCTCCTGAGCGCCACTCTAAAAGAGTACGGATTTTGCCTTTTAGGCTCGAACCTGGAATGTAAGGCTTACCAGTAATTGGGTTTTTGATGACGGTATTATCTACGCCACCAATGTGCATTTCGCTATCGCCAGAACCAATATGTAAGCCTGTTTTTAGCTCTAATATCGCCTTAATTTCGATAATATTTGTTAGTTTCATAGCGATTCCTCTAATTTTAATTCGAATAGTTTACAATAACCCATTACGGCTTCCATAAATAACTTGGCATCTTTTAATGTTTCTGCACAATGTACTTGATCGATACATTGATTAAATACACCACTAAAGCGTGAATTAATATGTTTACGACCTTCCGCATAGGCAACTTTGGCTTTAAGCATTTTAATAAAGGCTTCAAGTTTTTTATATTCTTCTTCTTTAGCAATGCCTTTCGTTTGAACTCGCTCATTCCACATTGTTAATTCATCATAAAATTTTCTAAGCTGTGTGGTTTTATTATTATCTTTATTGATCTTATTTGTTTCAGGATCTGTTTTGATCCATTTGGCTGCTTGTTCAGCGATATCTGAAAAGATCGTCGCTGGGCGATTAGCTCCAAATTTAATGTTCATAGTTACTCCTTAGCTACGTTTTTGGTAGAAATAGTTAAATAGTGGAATGACAAAATTTTGCTTATGCAGCCCTATACCGATATCCCCTAATGATGCGGTGAGCTCTTCCAAGGCTGTAGCACGCTTTCCTTGTTCTAGTTTATCGACTACATAACGCGCTGTACGGTAATAGAAACGGCTACGCCACATCGTATTTTCAATATTGTTCTCTTTATTTTCAGCTTGTTCAGCAAGGCGAATCAATGAATAAAGATAAGATTGTGAAATGCCATATTTTTCATCTAACTCTTTAATCTTATGACTTAATTGATCAAGCTCTTTCCATTTATCCCAACTTACTGAACGTTGATAAATAGTCACTGCATTTTTATCTTCAGCACCATTTTTACCTTTTACCTGTTTTGCTTGTTCTAAAGCTTCTTCTGCAAGTTCACCTAAACGCGGCACAGGAATACCCACTTTAGTCATTACCATACCTGCTGAGAAGTGAATTTGTGGGTTATTAGCCACATATTCTGCAAAGGCTTTTTGCATTGCATAGGCGAGTTTTTGGGTCTGTAGCCAAGAGCCGATTAAGAAGAAATCATCACCACCAGCAAAAACGGTATACATATTCTGGCTATGTTGCGCACAATAGGCTGGTAACCATAAACTAAAGAATTGGTTCATTTGGCGTGAAAGTGCAGCCATTTTGGCAAAATTAGTTTGAGCCAAGCCTTCTTGGAAGATTGTCCCAAGATTATCCACATCGCCTTTTAAAGTCATCAATGCAGCTTGCCCGATATAGTCATTATTATCTTTATTTGGAATACGATCTTCACAAGCAAGATAATCAAAGGTTTTAACTGCCTGCTTATCATATTTTTTATTATCGCCATCAATCCCCTTGTATTTTGAGCTACTCACTTCTCCTGATTCAGCGAAGTAAGGAATATAAGCATTAATATAACGGCGTGCATAACCTTGCCAAATTGGAGATTGTGCAGATTCTGGCAACTCAAAATCCCATAAACGCTTAATTTGTTGCGTTTTAGCAGGCTGACCAAATTTGCCGCTAATATCTTGATTATCGGTAAAGATAACTTGATAACCAAAAACCGAAAGTTTCAATTTTTTAGTGGTAGGATCTTGATGAATATCTGAATTTTCACTACTGATAATAATGCGATCTTTACTTGCTAAGTATTTACCGATATTGATCTGATCTTCAGAAATGATCGATTTTCCATTTTCTTGAGCAGGGAAATAGCTATTAAACTCACATACACCATTTGAATAATCGACATCATCTAGAACACTTGATGTGCTATGAGTTAAATCTAAACGTTGTAATTTGGTATGTTCAAGTTGCTGGAATAGATTTTTACGTAGCTTGCTAAATTCTTCGCCAATAAACTGGCTTTGTTGTGCGCTTTGAGTTGCAATGCCTAAACCGATCAATCCATAAGTATGCTTTACAAACCAGTCATTTAATTCTGTCTGCACAGCTGCAATTGCATCTTTAGTTTTCTTATTATTCGGCGCAACAATTAGGAATTTACCTGCCGCATTCATCATTTGGCTAGAACTTGGTAATTCACATGCTTCTAATACTTTTAATGCGGCTAATTCCGTAAATAATGAGACTTGAAATGAACGTCCACGTAGTAATTTTGCTGCTTGTTTATTTGTTTCTCGGCCACCCGAAAAAATAAAATCTTGAATCCCGAAGAAATCCCCCTGAATCAATAAGAATTGTTGCTCTTGTTCTGCCGTTTGAACTAATGCAGTAACTAAAGCCGCGACGGTTTTGCTGTGGTCATAAAGAGAAATATTCGCACAATTTGGAGCAGGAATGTTTGATGCAAAACATTGTAAAGCAGTATCAAAATGGTCGAGCCATAAAGGTAAATTTTGGCGGTGTGTAGTTGGAATTTGCTCAACGGCTTTCAAAAACTTCTGCCAAAGTTGAGAGCGCTGCTGTTGAGCATTCTGAGAGATCTCTTTTATTGGGAAAATGCTTTCAGGAGTTAATTCTGCAATTGGATAAACGTATCTAGTTGCACTTTTAACCGCATTATTGTTTAAACGAATTTCACAAAATAAAGATTCCAAATATTCAGAATATCTTTTTTGATTATCACCCAACGCAGTTTTTTCTGCATCAGCAAAGATCACATCGAAATGTTGCGGTAGAGAAATCGTATTGGGTTGAAATTCTGTAGGTAGAACGGCATGGAGCTTTTTCAGCTCTTCTTGAGATGCAAATGCAGATAGCCCACGATATAAGCTTGCAAATGCAATTTGGCAAGATTCAGATAATGTCATATTTTACTTCCGCTTTTGTAAATTTTTTGGAGTATAACAATGCATTTGATGTTTTTCTAGTATGAAAATGGGTAAAGATTATTTTATTTTTCTAAGATATAGTCGTAAAGCATCATAGCAAGAAATACAAAAAAAATATTTAAAATCATAGTTCTACTTAAAATAACGAGTTTCTAATAAAAGCACATTCTTGGCTGTGGCTGTGCCGCACCGCGAGACTTAGTCTCTGTTTTTTGCAACTTCACTTAATACAGCGGTTGCGACTGCGATTGCTACTTTTACCCACATAGTGTTTCTCCTGTTTTAAATGGTTGATTAGCTACTTTGATTTGCTTTTCGGATTGAATGATAAAGATTTTTTTGAAATGAAGTTAAATTTGCAAATTTGTAAAAAAATCTTACCGCTTGTTGAGCTTAACGTTGTCCGTGTTGTTGAGATGAAGTATAGAGATTTATGAAGAAAAGAGATAAAAATACAAATTTGTAGAATTTGATGATTTGCTAGGCGTTATGTAATCACCACAGCATCTTCTCCCAAAGGAGAGAGTTTAAAGAGAGAAAGATTTTTGATTTGTGTAACAGTTATAAAATCCTTTTAGAACAGGGCGGGGTCTTTCGACTTGTAAACAATAGGAGTATCTTATGTCATCAGAAGTTTCAATCCCTTTAGAACAGGGCGGGGTCTTTCGACAAGTTAATACTTCCTTATTATCTAAAAAAAGTTTCAATCCCTTTAGAACAGGGCGGGGTCTTTCGACATTCCCTAACGGGGTTAATAAGGACGGTAGTATTGTTTCAATCCCTTTAGAACAGGGCGGGGTCTTTCGACCCATGAAATCTTCGCAGCTAATGGACTTATCGTAGTTTCAATCCCTTTAGAACAGGGCGGGGTCTTTCGACTGCAGATTTTCAAAAAGTTCTTTAGTATTCAATAAGTTATTTGTAAAAATACTGAGTGAAAAATCAACAAAAATAGTTGGTTTATTTTTAAGGTTGAAATTTGTGCACATTGAATAAAACTAAAACAAAAATCTGCGAATGAAACGAGTGTAATTCTAGCAAATAAAATCGTTAAAAAGAATAGAATGTTACGTAAAAATAAGGCACTAAAATCGTGCCTATCATTTTTAGTTTAACATCCAAACAATACCTTCAGGATATTGCGGTTTTCCGAGATATTCTTCTTTAGTTCCTGTTGGTAGCGGGTAAATTCTTAAATCATCTTCGTTTTTGTGTAAAATCTGAAGAATATTTTTTAACCCATCATCTAGCATCTTTTTTGAGCCTTCAAAAAGAAAAACACTATACTGCAGCGGTGTTGCAAACTTTATCATTCTTCGATGAATCCGCTGTAGGCGTTTATCATCACTAACATCATAGCCAATTAAATATCTCATTGAGTCCTCCTGAAGATCACATTAAGTTTGCTTGCTGCGCTAAAGCATATTGATCAAAATTGATCGGGTTTGTTAATGGTATTTCAACCGAATCACGTTGTTGCGGACGAATATTTATGCCACTTTGTTTAATTTTAGTTGCAAGTTCATAACAATAGCGGTTGAGAATTTTTCGCCAAGTTTCAGCGATTTTTTCAAATTCGCTATAAAAAACCACTCTTCCTGCTTTATTGAGCAGACAGCCTTCATTGGTATAGCTGAAATCATCGATTTTAAATAGCTGTTGTTCAAAAGCAGTTGTAAGCCACTGATCAAAAAGAGGGCGGATCGGCTCCATAACATCACAAGCTAAGGATTCTCTCCCAAAATCCACTGCATGGTAGAAACTAATATAAGGATCTAAGCCTGCCGCATAGAGAGCATTTACAGATTCTGCATGGAGCAATGTGTAGCCAAGGGAAAGCAAAGAATTAAAGGGATCTCTTGGCGGGCGACGATTTCTTCCATCAAATTTTAATTCACTAGGAAGAATATCTGCTAGACATTCAAAATAGATTGCCCCAGCTTTACCTTCTATACCACGTAATGAAGCTAAAGATCGTTGATTTTGAATTTTGTGAATTAATTGGTTAAATTGGGTTAATTTTTCTTCTAAGTTTGGAATGGTTGCTGAGTAAGATTCTAAAAATGCTTTTTGAGCGACTAATTTTGAAACAATTAGATTTTGGGCAAAAGGTAAGCAGAAATTTATATCAGACGCTAATTGATACTGCATAAGACGGCGCTCTGCATCATTATGGGGTTGGGGCATAAACATTGTTGGAGTATTTTTTCTTCCTGCAAGAAAAATCACTCCAATATTGCGTTCGCCTAATTTTGCTAATAGAGAAGCCTCAATATTGATTCCGCCTTTAAGATAAATTCGGTCAATTGGTGCAAGGGGAATGGTGGCAATGCGCTCTTGGTTTTCATAACAAATCAACACATCATTGCTTAATTTTAATGTTGTACATTTACGATCGATATATAAACTTGCCATAGAATCTCCGTTATGTTTATGGTTAAACAACTAAAAAAAGCTGGGTTGTAGGAACTTTTGCGATACCAAATAGTATTGGCTGGGTGTTGTGTTGGATCTGAAAAATAAAGAGACGATCTTCTTTTTCATCCATAATGGTTAGGATCTTTTGCTTAAATTCAGCAAGCTCTGAGACTGTAAGCCAACATTCATAAAATGACTTTTGGCCTGTAACAGCATAGCTATTTACTCTTTTATGCACGTGGTAGCGCCTTTTGCTATCAATGATGTCATAAGCGACTAAATAGCGCTTTCGTTGAATTGCCATTTTTCTCTCCAATGATTGTATTTGGGCAATATCATGCACGTTTTCGGCAGTGCGAGCCGCTAACCTTGCGGTTAGTCTTCGAGCAATGCTTCTAGCACTAACTCGATAGCTAAGTCGATTAAAAAATCTTCCATATAAGCTCCTTTAAAAATAACAAATAAAACCAACTCATCTCTCGATTGCAGATTTACGGCTCTGCGAACCGCTAACCTTGCGGTTAGTCTTCGAGTAATGCTTCTAGCACTAACTCAATAGCTAAGTCGATTAAAAAATCTTCCATATAAGCTCCTTTAAAAATAACAAATAAACCAACTCATTTCTCGATTGCAGATTTACGGCTCTGCGAACCGCTAACCTTGCGGTTAGTCTTCGTCAAGTAATTCCTCTAGTAATAACTTGACTGCTAATTTGATGATAATTTCTTCCATATAGACTCCTTTTAGCTATTTTTAAATTTGTTTTGTTGTTACTAATTTAGATTTGCAACAGTTCCGCTGTTGCGCCGGCCGCCCTTAGCGTAGCGGAGGTAAAAGTGCTAAGTCGTAGAAGTTATAATTAAAGGTCATGATTATTCTCCTCTTAAAATATTCATTTGTGTTTCTGGTTTGAATGATAAAGATTTTTTTTAAATTGAGTTAAATCTGCAAATTTGTAAAAAAATCTTACCGCTTGCTGAACTCGGAACTATTAACCTTGTTCTGTGTTGTTGAAATGAAGTATAGAGATTTATTAAGAGAAGAGATAAAAATACAAATTTGTAGTATTTGATGATTTTCTTGGAATGAGAGAAATAAATGGAGAAAGGTGGCTGATGAGCTACTCTCTTTAGGATGGGACAGAGTCCTTTGGCAACAGATTTTCAATTTGAGTAAGAGTAAAACAAAAATCTGCTAATGAAGCGGGGGAAATTCTAACCAAAAATTATCTTGTATAAAAGAAAAATTTGCCCTAAGTATGACTACTTAAAAAAATACCTAACCACCAATATCCCAACCACAGTCGCCAATAATCCCACCACAGTATGCAACGCAAAAACGCCTAGCGCATTAAGCCATTTCTCTTGCAATAATTTTGTGGCGATCTCCGCTGAAAATGCGGAGAACGTGGTAAAACTGCCGAGAAACCCCGTGATAAAGAGTAGTTTTGTGCCTTCTTGCAGATTTAAGCCAAGGGCGATACCAATTAAGAAACAGCCGATAGCATTTGCAAAAAATGTGCCTAAAGCGACCGGTTGTAATATTGGATTAAGCAATACACCTAATTGCCAACGTGCGACTGCGCCAAATACGGCGCCGATTGAAACGAATAGAATTGGGTGCATAGCTTTTCCTTACTTTCTCTTTCTTTAGATTAAGAATAAATGTGGGATTAAGTTCATTACAATCATTGTCAAAATAGATTGTAATAAACGTGATGAACCGAAAATAAAGCCACGGTTTGTGCCGTTATCAAATTTTACCAATAAATTTGCCATTGCGGTTAGAGCATAAACTTCTAGTAGGGTAAAAATCACCAAATAGACATAGGCAGAAAATAGTGAAGCATAATGTAGTGTAATAAACCACGGCACAATCATACCAATCGCTAAAATTGGGCTAGCGATAATCAGCTGTTTACGGGTTAAGTTAATATGCTTTGAGAAACTCGATTGTAGCGCAACGGTCATCAAGCCATTGATAAACAGCGCCACAGGAATTTGCTCGGGTGCATTGAGTTTATTATCAAATAGATAAGGGAAGATCACAAAGAACGACATTGCCACACTTAATGGTAAAAATAGCATTAAATGCACAAAAATAAACTCTTTGGTGATGATTTCTTTAATTTTCGCCCAACGGAATCTGACGAGATTATTCACATTCGGCATTTGGTAGAACGGTTTCGCCATAAAGGCAAACAGCGAGACTTCCATTAAGAAACAGACCCAAATCAACGTGTTAATCTGTTCAAATTTGATAAAGGGAATAGCGAGCAAGGGAGCTGCCATTGATGACATACTGGTTACACGTAAGTATTTGCCTTGTAAGCGAGTTTTAGCGGAGTATTCATCACCCGCTAGGGCAAGTAAGCAAGCCCTTGCATTCGTTGCAAAGAGACAACTTCCCAATCCAAAACACATTGTCGCCACAAGCAATACGCCATAGTGATCGGCAGATAAGAAAAAGAAGTAAGCGATAACATCAAGTAAACAGCCCAATAGCATAATTTTAGCTAGCCCAAAACGGTCGCCTAAGATACCGGCAAAGATTGCCATTGCTTGACTAAAGAAGAATAAAACCGAGAGTGAAAATGCGATTTGAGTATCCGACAAGCCTTTTTTCTGGAGATAGATAAAAAAGACCGATTGCATAGAGAAGTAGGCAAGTGTCGAGATAAAACGACGCCAAAGTAAAAGTTTTTCGAGTGACATAAAATAAAAAATAAAAGGGTTGAAACGGGAGTATTGTAGCAGTTTTGGACAAATTTATGAATTTTGTGATCTCTATCGAGAAAATAAAAAAGGGATATTGCACTGTATATTTTTCCATTTATAATAGTGCGGATTTGCACAAATGGGAGCTGAACAATGACAAAAGTAGAAATTATCCGTTCATCTATCGCTGAGTATCTAACCTTTATTACAGCGACAGGTGAGAGCCAAATTGACGCAATTTATGCTGATGAAGATGTTTGGCTAAGTCAGAAAATGATGGCGGTACTTTACAATGTGGAAATTAGCACTATCAATTATCATCTAAGCAAAGTATTTAATGACAATGAATTAGCTGAAAATTCAGTTATTCGAAATTTTCGAATAACTGCCCAAGACGGCAAAAACTATAATACTAAGCATTACAATCTTTCGGCGATTATTGCCGTTGGTTATAAAGTGAATTCTGAACGCGCTGTGCAATTTCGGAAATGGGCGACAGAAATTATTCATAGTTATACAGTTAAAGGATTTGCGATGGATGATGAACGTTTGAAAAATAACGGTTCAATCTTGAGCAAAAAATATTTTGAAGAACAGCTTGCTCGTATTCGTGAAATTCGTTTATCAGAGCGACGTTTTTATCAAAAAATCACCGATATTTATGCCACTTCTGTGGATTATGATCGCAATGCAACGGCAACCAAACGCTTTTTTGCGACAGTACAAAATAAACTTCATTGGGCTATTCACGGGCATACCGCACCAGAGTTAATTGTGGAGCGAGCGAATGCCACTCAACCTAATATGGGATTGACAACTTGGAAAGATGCCCCGAATGGCAAGATTTATCCCTTTGATGTGGTCGTTGCGAAGAATTACTTAACAGGCAATGAATTAGCCCAGTTACAACGCTTAGTTTCAGCTTATCTTGATTTGGCGGAAGATATGGCATTACGTCAAATTCCTATGACGATGGCGGATTGGGAACAGCGTTTAAACCGTTTTTTGGCGGCGACAGATCGAGAGATTTTACAAGATGCAGGTAAAGTCAATGCGGAAATTGCAAAAGCCCACGCATTGAGTGAGTTTGAGAAGTATCGTCTTGTACAAGATCGCCAGTTTGAAAATGATTTTGATCGATTTATCAAGGAGCAGATGGGGGAGTATCGAGTGTTTGCTTAAACTAGTAATGACAAGCAGTCTACTTTTGCCAAATATAGACCGCTTGTGAGTTTGTTCATTTAATGTGCTCTAAACCAAAAACATATACGGAATGGCATTCATCACTAGCGCAGTGGTAAATGATAAAACCAATTTCGACATTCCAAACATAACGCCTTGATTTTCGCCCTTATCAAAACGGACAAGGAGATTGGCTAAAGCGGTGTTCGCAAATAAGCCAATAATCGCAAAAATTACCAAATAGACAAAAGCGGTAAGAAGCGAAATATTTTCTATTACATAGATCCACGTTAAAAATAAGCTGATAACTAACATCGGCGCAACATAGCTTAGCTTAATAACGCCTAAATTAACCTTTTTCGAGAAGCTTGGTTGTAGCAACACCGCAATCATATTGTTAATAAAGAATGCGATAGGAACAAGGTGGCTGTAATCAAGTAAGTTGGTAAAAATATAGGGAAATATAATATAAAACGAACTTGCTAAGCCAAGCGGAATAAATAGCAATAAGTGAGCTAATACAAAGCGTCTACTTAGCACGCTAGTTATTTGTGTTAGGCTAAAACGTTCAAATTTATAGTTAGCACATTGGCTTTTGGGTGTCGCAATCAGCATAAAAATAAACATTGAAAGCTCAATAGCACAACTTAGCATTATCAACCAATCTGCTTTATTGAAGCAAATAAATGGGAAAGCTAACAGTGGCGCAACCATCGATGCAAGACTAGAAATACGCAAGAACAGCCCTTGTGCTCGTGTTTTGGTTGCATATTCAGAACCTGCGTGTGAAAGTAGAAAAGCACGAGCGTTAGTCCCGAACAAAGTACTACCAAAACCAAATAAGAAGGTGGCAATGTAGAGCCATTGATAGTTGTCAGTCAGTAATAAAATAATGTAGGCGATAGAATCGAGTAGTGCACCTAACATCATTATTCGAGAGCGTCCAAAACGATCTCCCCACGAACCCGCGAAGAGAGAAAATGCTTGGCTTGTAAACACCAAGAGTGATAATGCGCACGCGATTTTTGCGGTATCAAATCCTTTGTACTGTTGCAGATAAACAAAAAAGACGCTCTGCATTGCGGTATAAGCCAATCCTGAGAAAAACTTACGCCATAAAATAACATTTTGTACATTCATTTTGCTTTCCTTGTTTTACTCTCATTCAGAGAACCGATAAATCTCAATTTTTATCCAAAATTGCAGAAAAAGATAAAGGCTTTTTTACCAGTATTATGTAGCAGTCGCACAGATAGAAAATTTTGATTTTCTCAACTCTCTCCCTTTGGGAGAGAGACAGCAAAAATTGCGTTCAGCAATTTTTGCAGAGAGAGGGCAACAAGCGGTGATATTTTTGAAATATTTTGCAAATCCCCCTCTCCCTGACCTACGGTGCTGAACGCACCTTCGGTCTGTCCCTCTCCCGTAAACGGGAGAGGGTAAAATATTTTGTGTAGTTGCTACATAATTTCGATTTTTACTGCCTTTATACTTGTAAAAAATAAAATTAATTAAGCTCTAAAATCTTTTTTACGAATACCAAGCGCAATCAGAGAGCCAAAATAGCTGATTGCGGCAAGAATGATAAGCCATACAAGCCAGTGAACTTTTCCCCATAAACTTAAAGCAGACCAGCCTTCAATAGATGGCGAGAAGTATGAAACCAATGCCCCCATAATACAGCCAGCAATAAATAGTTTTAAAGTGAAAATAGCTGTTTTCTTAGTGATTTTATACACATTTCGTTGGTGTAAACCGCGGTAGAGTAAGCTTGCATTGACTGCTGCTGAAAGTGCTGATGCCATAGCTAGCCCTAAATACCCAAATGGAATAGCGAGTAAACCAAAGCAAATATTGCTAATTGCGGCGATAATCCCGATTTTTACCGGTGTTTTGGTATTTTGATGAGCATAAAAACCATTGGCTAAAATACTGATGAGCATATAGCTGATTAAACCAAAGCACATTACAAACAGGGCATTTGATGATGCAACCACATCACTGAGTAAAAATTTACCACGCATAAACATTGTCATCATCAGCGGTTCAGCAAGGATTGCAATCCCAATCATTGCAGGTACACCAAGTAATAACACCATACGTACACCCCAGTCCATAGTGTTTTCAAATGAGGCAGCACGTTGTTCTGTGCTTAAATCTTTCTGTTTTGCAATGCGTGAAAGGCTTGGTAATACAACTGTTGAAATCGCAATCCCGAATAAGCCTAATGGGAATTCAATTAAGCGGTCGGCATAGTAAAGCCAACTGATAGAACCGGTAATTAAGAAGCTGGCGATCACTTGGTTGATTAATAGGTTTAACTGCGTTACTGACACCCCAAAGAGCGCAGGGATCATCAATTTACGCACTTTAGTTACCCCTTCGTCTTTCCACGCCCATTGTGGTTTAACTAATAAACCTTCTTTCTTCATAAATGGGATTTGGAATAGGAACTGTAATAAGCCCCCTAAAAATACACCCCAAGCTAAAGCGGTGTCTGGTTTATCAAAGTACGGCGCGCCCCAAATTGCCATAGCGATAATTGCCACATTCAGCAATACAGGCGAGAACGACATCACTCCAAATTTTCCGACCGTGTTTAACACTGCACCTGAAAGTGCCACAAAGGTGATAAACCATAAATAAGGGAAAGTGATTTTGAGTAAGAAAGAAGCTTGAGTAAATTTCTCTGCATTTGGACCGTCATTTACCCAATCCAAAAACCAGCCTGTACCAAAGAGTGCCGCAACCACAGGGGAAGCAATCATTGCAACTAAAGTGACAATCGTCACTAATCCGCCTAGAGTGCCTGAAACTTTAGCGATAAACTCGCGGGTTTTATTGATGTCGTTATCGGAATTATATTCCGCTAACACTGGTACAAAGGCTTTAGAAAACGCGCCTTCTGCAAATAAACGGCGTAAAAAGTTAGGAATACGGTTCGCGAAAAGGAAAACATCGGCTGCGACACTTGAGCCGAGCATAGTTGCCACAACGATATCTCGAACTAAGCCTAAAACGCGTGAAGCAAGGGTCATTACACTTACGATTAAACTGGATTTTAATAATTTTTTACTCACAGGATTTCTCAATTTTGAAAATTTGTGTGGAATTTTACCACTTTCTTCATAGTATCTATATGAAAATCACAAAAAAACTGTTAAAATCCGCCCCTATCTTTTACACAAGAACATTTCTTGCGTGAAACGATGTTATTTTCAAACACGTGTCTCGTTGAAAATGAAACTTTAAACTATCGATAGCACATAAAACTTCGGTTTTATGTTTTTTATTTTTACACAGATATTTTTAGGAGTTTGACCTTGGCTAATATCAAGTCAGCAAAAAAACGCGCGATTCAATCTGAAAAACGTCGCCAACACAACGCAAGCCAACGTTCTATGATGCGTACTTTCATCAAGAAAGTATACGCAGCAGTAGCAACTGGTGATAAAGCAGCTTCAGAAGCAGCTTTCGTTGAAATGCAAAAAGTAGTGGACCGTATGGCTTCTAAAGGCTTAATCCACGCTAACAAAGCAGCTAACCACAAAGCTAACTTAGCAGCTCAAATCAAAAAATTAGCGTAATTTTTATTTAGAAATTTGCAAATTTTAAGAAAAAACCGACCGGTTGTGGTCGGTTTTTTTATATCTGTTGATTGGCTTATAGGAAGAACGTGCTGATTTGGAAAAGTTTTTCTACTTCGTCTGAATATTTCTTATCATTGATAAACATAATAACGTGATCGCCCGATTCAATAAGTGTTGATTTGTGGGCAATCATCACTTCGTCATTACGCATAATTGCGCCAATCACTGCACCTTGTGGCAATTTTAACTCTTTCACTGTTCTGCCAACCACCTTCGATGAGTCTTTATCGCCGTGGGCAATAATCTCAATTCCTTCCACTGTTCCCTGTTTTAGTGTCGAAACTTTAACAATATCGCCCTTACGTACGTGATTTGAAAGGGCTGAAATCGTTGCTTGTTGTGGGGAAAGAGCGATATCGATAGTTCCGCCTTGAATTAAATGTAAATACGCAATTCGTTGTACAAGAACAATGGCTTTTTTTGCGCCCAAGCGTTTTGCGAGCAGAGAAGACATAATATTGGCTTCATCATCGCTTGTAAGTGCAAGGAAGAGATCGATATTTTCGATATGTTCTTCAAAAAGTAGCTCTTGGTCTGAAGCGTCGCCACATAAAACCAGCGTTTTCGATAATTTAGCCGCAAGATTTTCAGCGCGCTCTCGGTTTGGCTCAATCAATTTTACGCTGTATTTATCTTCAAGCGATTTCGCAAGATTTGTGCCGATACTTCCGCCACCAACAATCATTATGCGTTTATGTGGTTTCTCTAAGCGCTGTAGCTCAGCCATCACAGCTTTGATATGCTGTGTTTCGCACATAAAAAAGACTTCATCGCCCGCTTCAATAATGGTTGAACCTTGTGGGACAAAAGGCTTTTCTTGGCGGAATATAGAAACAATTCGCGCTTCAATATGGGGCAAATGATCGCTTAATGCCGAAATTGGATAGCCAACTAAAGGGCCGCCGTAATATGCTTTAATACTGACTAGGCTAATTAAGTCATTCGCAAAATGAGAAACTTGCAATGCGCCGGGGTAGTCGATTAGGCGCAGAATATCTTTCATCACCAGAAGCTCTGGGGCAATGATATGGTCAATCGGCAGAACATCGTTGTTGAATAGAATATCTTTTTCTTTTACGTAGTCAGAGTTACGAATACGCGCAATTTTGGTTGGCACATTAAATAGCGTGTAGGCGATCTGACAAGCAATCATATTGCTCTCATCATTATCAGTTACGGCAACAAGCAGATCTGCGTCGCTTGCCCCTGCTTCTCTTAAAATACGTGGAGATGCCGCATTGCCAGTGATTACGCGTAAGTCGTGCTTATCTTGTAATGGGGCTAAACGACCTTGCTCGCTATCGATAATCGTAATGTCGTTATGATGATTGGCTAGATTTTCTGCAAGAGTCGAGCCAACCTGTCCTGCACCGAGAATGATGATTTTCATATTAACTCGCTTGTTTGATTAATTTTGCATAGAAGAAACCATCTCCGCCATTTGCTTGTGGGAAGAACTGTTTCATTTCTACTTTTTCGCCATTAAAATCCATTTCGACCAATTTAGCGTCAGCGGTATTCGCCACAAATTGCTCAACTTGTTGACTATTTTCTTCAGGCAAAATCGAACAAGTTGCGTAGAGTAGAGTACCATTTGGTTTTAAACGCGCCCAAAGCGCTTTCAAAATTTTAGCCTGTAGAGCAGCTAATTCCGCAATATCTTGTTCTTGACGTAGCCATTTGATGTCAGGATGACGGCGAATCACGCCTGTTGCAGAACAAGGTGCGTCTAATAAAATGCGATCAAACATCACGTCTTTTTCTAGCCATTGATCTGGCTGGCTGGCGTCACCACAAATAATTTTTGCGGTTTGCCCTAAACGTTGTAAGTTTTCGCTCACACGCTTTAAACGGCCTTTCTCAATATCTAAAGCAATCACTTCTGCTTGTGGCGCTAACTCTAAAATATGTGTCGTTTTGCCACCAGGAGCCGCACAAGCGTCTAAAATCAGCTCGCCGTTTTGAGCGTCTAATAAAGTTGCAGACCACTGAGCGTGTGCGTCTTGTACCGTTGCCCAACCTTGCTCAAAGTGGGGGAGTTGGCTGACTGATACGGCTTTATCCAACATAATCGCACAACTTGGCTCAGTACAAGCGGTCGGATTTTGCGAATAATTTACCAAATCGCCTACTAAAGTTTTGTAGTTTTCCACCGTGCTATGTTGTGGATTAACTCGAATCCACATTGGCGGACGCTGATTATTCGCTTCCACAATCTCACGCCAGTTTGGATAAGTCTTTTTCAGTTTATTCACAAACCATTCAGGATGAAGCGTTTGCCAATTTTTATCTACTTTCGCTAAAATTTGCTCTTGCTCACGTAAAAAACGGCGCAGAACGCCATTGGTTAAAGCGCGAAAACTCTCCGCTTTTAACGCTTTTGTGGCATTAACGACTTCATCAACTGCTGCGTGGGCAGGCACTCGCATATAAAGTAGCTGATATAACCCCACTAATAATAAGCAATGCACAATGCGAGTTTTGCCTTTTAGTGGTTTTTCAACAAGCTGTTTAATAATCATTTCAAGACGTGGTAATACACGACAAATCCCGAACGTAATTTCTTGCACTAAGGGCAAATCTTTGGTATCCACTTGATTGGTCGCTTCAGGAATTAAAGTCGATAAGGACTTTCCTTGATCTAATACCTGTAAAATAATTTGTGCCGATAACGCACGAGAAGAGAGTTTTTTCATTAAATTCATTCTAAATAAGTAAAATTACCGCTATTTTACGCAATAAACAGGCAACAAAAAAGGGCATAAAGCCCTTTTAGGTAAATTGACTATCTTCTTGCATTGTAAGAAGCCAACATAGCTTCTCTTAAAATATTATTAATCCGAGTTTGATAGCCCTTTCCTTGAGATTTCAGCCAATTAAGAACATCTGAGTCTAAGCGAATAGTCGTTGGTGTTTTAGTTGGTTTATAAAAAGGATTTTGAACCGCTTGTCTGAAAAAGTTTTCATCAAGTTCAGGAATATCTGATGTATCAATTTCGTCATCAGTTATTTGCGCTAATTTTTCTAATTCTGCTTTTTGTTTTGAAGTTAAAGGAATCGAACCTTCAACATTATAACGAATAGTTTTTCTCATAATTCTTCCTTTCTTGTACGGTTGCTTTACGAGCTGAAATAATGCGTATAACTTCTTGATTATGTTTATCCCTAACGGTATGCGCCACAAGAAGTAATAAACAATTATCAACAAGCCCTATTGTTTGCCAGCGATATTCACCATTTTCAAAGCGATCTTGTTTAGATAACGCATTTGGATCATTAAAAACTCGAGTTGCAAGTTCAAAAGAGACTTTATGTTTCTTAAGATTAGTTTCAGCTTTATTTATATCCCATTCAAATAACATTGCAAAAGATTAACGTTTTTGTACATACAAATATGTTACTCCTTGTTGCTATTTTATGCAACAAAAAAGGGCGTAATGCCCTTTAATGTTGTCTAGGAGATGAAAAGTCTTAAAATTATATTTAGCAATTTTAATTGTTTAATGCTTATACCTTAATTAAGTTTCCGTCTTTATATAAGGTTTTATATTCCCACGGAACTTTGCCTATGTTATCTCTATTAATTTTGTGTATCTCATCATTCAAATTATTAAAATATTGATAATGCAAATTAAGTAAATCATCTGCACTATGAATTCCTAACTTTTCTTTTTCTGTGGGTGTTAATGTCCAAGCATATGATTCTTGAATATTATTTTGTATATAGTACACACTACGTTTAGCATTACAAATACCAATATGTTTGTTATTCAATAGATATTGGGTAATGTTACGATCATTTCCATAACCTGTTTCCATCCAAACTGTTGCAAGCATTTGTGCTAGTTCTCGACGTATAGCAAGGCAATTAACATCAATTAAATAGCCTTGCGGAATGTTGGTTGTAACAGAAAGAGTATTTTTATTATGGCTGACTTTTGATAAAACTTGATTGATGTTCCAAAATCCCAAAGAATAGCCATTATCATCACACAATATTTCTCCATCGTGGCGAACAAATTGTCGTAAGCTATAGCCAAACTCTGTACTATGTTGTTGCATATCCTTAACAAGGTTTTTTACGTGATCTTCGCTGTAGTAATTATCATCGTCCAGATAAAAGATAATATCTTCTTTTGCTAAATAGGGAGCGATGGCATTGATAGGGGAATTATACATACCATCAGCCCCACTATTCATTGGCAGATAAGTTACTACTACTTCGGTAGTAATATCTTTTAACATATCTTGTACTTTTTGATGATATTGTTGACCATCAACAAAAATATAATGTTTGCAAGGGTAGCTCTGTTTTGCGACACTTTTGATAGCTTTAAGAAGACTATTACGTCCGATAGTTGCGGTTACTACGGCCACAGATGGTTGATTTATTTTTATCATATACTTGTTTCTTGGTTAATCACTAAAAATGCAGTTTATTTTAAGTGCTCTTATTAAATAACTTCCTTTACTTTAAACCATTCTGCACGGCCATTTAAGAAGTCTTGCACCGCCATTGGTTTTTTACCTGCAGGTTGTAGTTGTGTGATATTTAACACACCATCCACTGTTGCAATTTGAATACCTTGTTTGTTCACGGCAAGTACTGTGCCAGCTGGTTTATCTTGATGTGCTAATACCGTTGCTTGATACACTTTAATGCTTTGCTCTGTGCTATCTACATTTAAAGTTAAATAGCTAATCGGCCAAGGGTTGAAAGCACGAATATTACGCTCAAGTTGACAAGCGGTCAGACTCCAGTCTAATTTTGCTTCTTCCTTGCTAAGTTTTTCTGCGTAGTTTGCTAATTCATCTTGCTGTTTTTCTGCTTTAAATTGACCGCTTTCTAAGCCGTTTAACACATCGATTAATGCCGGTGGTGCTAATTCTGCCAATTTATTATAGAGTGAAGCTGATGTTTCTGTCGGCTCAATTGGAGTTGTGACTTTATGCAACATATCGCCTGTGTCTAAACCAATATCCATCTGCATAATGGTTACGCCCGTTTCAGCATCGCCTGCCCAAATTGAACGTTGGATAGGAGCGGCACCACGCCAACGTGGCAGTAATGAACCGTGCACATTTAAACAGCCTAAACGTGGCGCGTCTAAAACCGCTTTTGGTAAGATTAAACCATAAGCCACAACCACCATCACATCCGCATTTAATGCTTGAAGTTCAGCTTGTGCGTCTTCTTTACGTAATGATTTAGGCTGATATACAGGGATATTATGTGCTTCAGCTAACTGCTTAACTGGGCTAGCCTGTAATTTCTTACCGCGTCCTGCAGGTTTATCAGGCTGAGTATAAACGGCGATAACGTTATGTTCTGAATCTAATAATGCTTGTAAGTGAGTTGCTGCGAAATCGGGTGTACCCGCAAAAATAATATTTAATTTCTTCATATTGTCCAAAAAATAATGCCATTCAAGTGAATGGCATTATTGTAACGTAAAAATGGAATTAACGGAGTACCAAAATTGGTTTATCGCTATTTCTTAGTACTTTTACTGTATTTGAGCTTAAACCTTTGGCTTGTGGTTTACTGCTTGCGAGCATAACGATTAAATCGACAGACTTTTCTTCTGCAATACGATTAATTTCTTCATAGATTGTTCCGTGAGCAACGATATGTTGAACTTTAGAACCTTCAGGGAAATTTTGTTGGGTAAAATCGTGTAATGCCTTATTTGCTTCTTCAATAAGTGATTTATCAAAGTTTTTAGGCAAGAAAGCAGAGATAAAACTATCGTCGATAGGCTCGATAATAGTAACAACTCGATAAACAGCTTCAGGATTGTGAGCGGTAATTTTTAGAGCCGTTTCCACCACAAATTTCGCACTGTTGAGATCGCTTAAATCAATGGCGATAAGTAATTTGTTGTACATAATTTCTCCTTTGTAGGATGATATAGTAACTATCCTATACATTATTATTCGTATTATGTGGCAGTTGCACAAATTGAAAATTTTGCTCTTCTTAAACTCTCTCCCTTTGGGAGAGAGACAGCGAAAATTGCGTTCAGCAATTTTTGCAGAGAGAGGGTTACAAGCGGTTATATTTCATCAATATTTTGCAAATTGCCCTCTCCCTGACCTACGGTGCTGAACGCACCTTCGGTCTGTCCCTCTCCCGTAAGCGGGAGAGGGTGTAAGAAAATATGTTGTAGTTGCTACATAATTTGTAATTATTGACGACGGCGGCGTTGGTTCCACCACACAAAGAATGCAAGCAAGTATGCTGGAATAAACATTAATTCTTTTGGTAGTGAGTTTTGTGGAACAGCAACTTCAAGAACCGTTTGATCCCAGTTTAAGCCTACTTTAGCTGCAGGCGAATCAATCTCAACGTTATCAATTAAGATTTTCGTGGTTTCTTTGCCATCAAGTTCAATTTTTTCGCCTGTATCAAGCAATGTTAAACCAAGTGCTTTAATACGTTCTTCGCCACTTGCACCAGCCGGTACCGTCAGAAGTGAGTAAAATTCAATCTCTTTACCATAAGGGTTGATACCCGAAACTTTAATTTTTAAGTTTTTCCCTACAGGTACATCTGCAAGTTCTTGCGCTAAGTGAGCAGGCTCAATATGGCGTTCTGTTGGCGAGATACGATCCATAAAGAATCCTGGGCGGAAGAACATAAACGCGGCCAATACTAGTACTAGAGCTTCCCACAGTTTGTTTTTTACAATGAAGTAATTCATTGTGCCAGCTGTAAAGAGTAATATCCCTGTTGTTGCGGTAATAAATACTAATACTCCGTGAGCGAAGTTCACATTAATCAGTAGTAGATCTGTATTGAAGATAAATAGGAACGGTAAAATTGCTGTTCTTAAACTGTAGAAGAATGCAACTACACCCGTTTTGATTGGGCTACCGCCTGAAATGGCTGCTGCCGCAAAAGAAGCTAAGCCAACAGGTGGTGTGACATCCGCCATAATTCCAAAATAGAAAACAAATAGATGCACAGCAACAAGTGGTACGATTAAGCCATTTTGTTTACCCACTTCAACAATAACAACCGCCATTAATGATGACACAACAATGTAGTTTGCAGTTGTTGGTAAGCCCATCCCAAGAATCAAGCTGAAGATAGCAACAAGGATTAGCATTAATAGAATGTTGCCCATTGAGAGCATTTCGATAATGCCTGAAAGCTGAACACCAAAGCCAGTTAATGATACTGCACCAACGATGATTCCGGCAGTTGCGGTGGCAATACCGATACCAATCATATTACGAGCACCAGTTTCAAGACCATCAATCAGCTCTTGCACACCTTGTTTTGCGAGAGCAATATTGTTTGATGATGACCCTTTACGGAAGAAGTTTAGTAATGGGCGTTGGGTAATTAAGATCACTGCCAATGCCATTGTGCCCCAGAATGCCGATAGACCTGGTGAAAGTTGTTCTACCATTAAGCACCACATTAATACCACTACTGGCAATAAGAAGTGCAGACCCGCATTCACTGTTGGTTTACGTAATGGAAGAGCCGTTACTGGTGAATTTGGATCATCTAATTCAAGGTCAGGGAAACTTGCCACACGGCGAATGAGTAGCACATAAACCGCGGCTAATAATAAGCAAACTATTCCAAATGCAAAGTTCGGGACAAGATCTTTAATCCAACCTAGCCCATAATGCACAGCTATCGCTAAGCCGACTACAACTAAGATATAGCTTACCGCTTTTAACAATGTCACAAGAATAGGGCTTGCAGCTTCAACTCGCTCTAAACCTTTTAAGCCCATTATTTGTGCTTCAAGATGAACGATATAAACCAATGCAATATAGGAAATGACAGCCGGTAAGAAAGCGTGGGTAATTAACTGGCTATATGGCATATTGACGTATTCAATCATCAAGAATGCGGCAGCCCCCATTACTGGCGGCATAATCTGGCCATTAACTGATGATGCTACTTCAATTGCCCCAGCTTTTTCTGGGCTTAATCCAACTCGTTTCATCATTGGAATCGTGAAAGTACCCGTAGTTACTACGTTGGCGATAGATGAGCCTGATACTAAGCCGGTTAATGCAGAAGACACTACAGCCGCTTTACCTGGCCCACCGCTAAAGTGACCTAGGTAGGCAAAAGCGGTTTTAATAAAGTAGTTACCTGCACCTGCTTTATCTAAAAGTGCGCCGAATAGCACAAATAAGAATACGTATTTCGTTGAAACCCCAACCGCAACACCGAATACGCCTTCGGTGGTAATCCATTGTTGGTTGATGATTTGTGAAAGTGAACCAGAGCGATGGCTGATAATCCAACTAGTTGGTAGGTATTGGCCAAAATAGTTATAAAGTAAGAATACGGTCGCAATAATAACCAAAGGTAAACCTAGGCTACGGCGACAAGCTTCAAGTAAAACTAATACGCCTAAACAGCCAGCCACAATGTCCTGCATATTAGGCGCGCCAAAACGTGTTACTAAGCCTTCATAGAAGAAAATATAATAAGACGCTAAGAATGCCCCAAGAATTGCTAATCCCCAATCTAAATAAGGGACGCGATGTTTAGGTGATGTCGCTGTTGCAGGAAAAACCAAATAAGCTAAGAACAGCGCAAAAGAGAGATGGATTGAGCGCGCTTTTGTGTCATCCACTACCACATTTAAATTCCAGCCCCATTCACGCACAACTTCTTGTAACCAAAATGGGAAAGGCGAAGTGTAATAGAGTTGAAAAATAGACCACAAAATGGCAGTAACAATAATTAATTTTTTAGTGAAACCGTATGGATTACGACCACCAGTGTCGTTGGAAGCGACCATATCCTGTAGGTCGTCATAATCAACAGCTTTATTTTTTTCGGACATAAATCCCCCGACAAATGAAAGGCAAAAGGAAGCTACCGAAGTAGCTTCCTAAATACGAATATACAAATTAATTAGATGTTACATCCAACCACGCTCTTTGTAATAACGTACTGCACCGTTGTGAAGTGGTGCTGAAAGTGCATTCTTAATCATTTCTTCTTCTTTTAAGTTTGCAAACGCAGGGTGTAAGCGTTTGAAACGGTCGAAGTTATCAAATACCGCTTTCACAATGGCATAAACTTTATCATCTTCGACATCTGCAGAAGTGACTAAAGTTGCGTATACACCAAAGCTTTCAACCGGTTGATCAGAGCCTTTATATAAACCACCAGGGATTGTTGCTTTTGCATAGTAAGGGTTGTCTGCAACTAATTTATCAATAGCCGCACCAGTAACTGGAACTAAATGTGCGTCACAAGAAGCTGCTGCTTCTTTTAATGCACCGTTCGGATGACCCACGTTATAAGTGATTGCGTCTAAGTTGTTATCACACATTACTGACGCCATTTCCGAAGGTTTTAATTCAGAAGCTACTTTAAATTCTTTATCTGTCCAGCCTTTTGCATTTAAAATCACGTTCATTGTTGCACGTGTACCTGAACCTGGATCGCCCACATTTACACGTTTACCTTTTAAGTCATCAAATTGTTTGATACCTGAATCATCGCGAGCCATTAAAGTGAATGGTTCTGGGTGAATAGAGAAAACAGCGCGTAATTTTTCGTTTTTCTTGCCTTCAAATGAGCTAGAACCATTGTAGGCGTGGAATTGCCAGTCAGATTGAGCAATCCCCATATCCATCTCTTTTGCGGCAATCGCATTTAAGTTTGCAACTGAAGCACCCGTTGATGGCGCATTACATTTTATTTGAGTTTTTGCAGTATCTCTGTTTACTAATTGGCAAATTGATTGACCAACTACGTAGTAAACACCTGTTTGACCGCCAGTACCGATAGTGACAAATTTTTCTTCTGCTTGTACTGAAAGTGCGCTAAAAGCAAGTGTAGAAATTAGAGATAGTTTAAATAGTTTTTTCATATTAAGATCCCAATCTGAATTGTGTGATGATGTTGTGTTGTTTTCGACTGAAAACTAGTTGCGATATATACTCCTGTTTTGTCTATTACGCAAACGGTTTCTTTTAAAAATGTGTTATAAATCACAAAAATTTAACAAATTTAAAACATTATAAATATTTATTACAATTATTATTAATTTTTATTATAAGAAGTGGATTTTAAGCAAGGTTTGGTTATGGAATATTATGTCCCTAAAGTAGAAGTTATCTTTGAAGAAGAGATTAAGAAAAGTCGCTTTATTACCTATATTCGCCATACGGACGGTATGGAGCAAGCAAAGGCTTTTTGGCAAGAAATTAGAATGCTACACCCGCAAGCTCGTCATCACTGTTGGGCGACTGTGGCAGGAATGCCTACCGATTCACAGCAATATGGTTTTTCCGATGATGGCGAGCCGTCAGGAACAGCAGGAAAGCCGATGTTAAATTATTTGCTAGGAAGTGGAATTGGAGAAATTAGTGCGGTGGTGGTTCGCTATTATGGCGGTATTTTATTAGGCACAGGCGGACTTGTTAAAGCTTATGGCAATGGCGTACAGCAAGCGTTATTGAATGTAGAGAAAATTCGCAAAGTTTTACGCAAATCGTACCGGTTGCAGTGTGAGTATGACCAATTTAATACCATTCAGCATATGCTACCACTTTATGATATAGAGCTAAACGAACAGCAATTTAGCGATAAGATCGAGTTGGTTCTTGGTATAAATCCAACAAATGTGGATAGTTTCAAGCAAGATTTAACGCAACGATTTGGCGGAAAATTGGATATACAACCGGTCTAATTTTCAAATAATTTCAAAATTATGTAGTAACTGACATAGTCCTTTCTTAAACCATCTCCCAAAGGGAGAGAGTTTAAGAAGGGCAAGATTTTCGATTCTTGTTGCAGTTATAAGATGCCGAAGTTACACGGTGACTAAAACACCCTCTCCCGTTTACGGGAGAGGGACAGACCGAAGGTGCGTTCAGCACCGTAGGTCAGGGAGAGGGCAATTTGCAAAATATTGATGAAATATCACCGCTTGTTACCCTCTCTCTGCTTTTCGCAAAAACATTGTTTTGCGAAAAGCTGTCTCTCTCCCATAAATGGGAGAGAGTTAAGGAGGCTTATTTGGTTTTACCACATTTGCACGGCACAGGATCATCGCCACCTTCACTCATTGGGTGGCAACGTAAAATTCGTCTAATCGTCAAATAACTGCCTTTGAAAGCGCCGTGAATACGCAAAGCGTCTAAGGCATATTGCGAGCAAGTTGGATAGAAACGGCAACGTGGGCCGAGTAATGGACTAATCACATAGCGATAAAAATGGACAACAGCGATCAGCGGATAGGCTAATAAACTTGGTTTAGCTTTTACGCTTGATTCGGCTGAGTTGCATTTTGAGCAAGGCGAATGTGGCGATTCCATAATTTGTCCAACGTTGCAAAGAGTTCTTGATTAGAGAGTTTTCCAATCCCACCTTTTGCCACAAAGACAAAATCGTAATTGGGTAGGCTATGCTGTTTTAAACGAAAGCTTTCGCGCACAATTCGTTTGATACGATTGCGGTCGTGAGCGCGCTTTAAATGTTTTTTAGCAACAGTTAAACCGATTCGTGGATTAGCAATAGAGTTTTCTCTTGCAAGAAGAGTTAATTGGGGAGTGCTAGCTCGGAAAGGCTGTTCAAAAACAGCTTTAAATTGAACGGGAGCTAACAGACGTAGCTCCCGAGAAAAAGTTAGCTTATTCACAATACTGTGGTTCCGCTACTTAGCTGCGATTATGCAGATAAGCTGTTGCGACCTTTAGCACGACGACGAGCTAAAACTTTACGACCGCCTTTAGTTGCCATACGAGCACGGAAACCGTGTGAACGAGCACGTTTTAATACAGATGGTTGAAATGTACGTTTCATTTGTTATCTACCTAAAAATATAAAAATTGGCAAACGCCAATCTAATGACCATAAAAAAGAGTTCGAATTTTACAGATAATCTTAGTAAAGATCAAGGTTAATTTGTGATTAACGTTTAATTGCTAATACTAAAACGCCCGTTGCGACTAATCCAATTCCTAGCCAGTCTTGATTACTTGGTCTTTCGCCTAAAAATACCACAGCAAAAATGGCAACTAATACTAAGCTTAACTTATCAATTGGAGCGACTTGTGACGCATTGCCTAATTGTAGTGCTTTAAAATAAGCAAGCCAAGAAATTCCTGTTGCAAGGCCCGATAAAATTAAAAAAATCCAGTTTTTAGTGCTCAGAGAGCTAAGTGGTTGCCATTTTCCTGAGTAAGTTAAAAAGGCTATCAATGCAGCTATAATCACAATAGTTCGGATAAAAGTTGCAAAATCGGAGTCAATTCCTTGTAATCCCACTTTTGCAAAAATAGCGGTAAAGGCTGCAAATAGAGCGGAAGCCAATGCCCAATAAATCCATTCTTGTGTCATATCATCTCCTTTTTGGAATATATTTTTGCCAATTTCCGCCTTATAAAAGACGGTTTTTCTTGATCTCCCCCCTGTTATCTGTTAAAAATTTGTTATTCGAAGCCCTTATCGGATATGGTTATTAATTTTTATGAATGAATAAATGTCAAAATCAGAGCTTTGCTCATAACAGTGGAGGAATTATGATTCTCAAAATAAAAAAGTTACTGCAACTTGAGGCCACAAGCGGTATTTTACTCCTTATTTTTGCCTCATTAGCAATGTTTTTTGCTAATTCACCTTTAAAAGATCTCTATTTTGATTTTTTGGATATGACTGTCAGTGTTCAAATTGGCTTGTTCAATATCCATAAGCCACTATTGATGTGGGTAAATGACGGCTTTATGGCTGTCTTCTTTATTATGGTTGGCTTAGAAGTAAAACGTGAGCTGACGATTGGCGCACTTTCTAGTTATCAAAAAGCGATTTTCCCAGCTGTTGGTGCTATCGGTGGTATGGTTATCCCTGCTTTGGTTTTCTTTTTACTCAATATGGGTAATCCGGAGCATTTAAGCGGTTGGGCAATTCCAATGGCTACCGATATTGCTTTTGCACTAGGTGTGCTTGCATTATTAGGCAAACGTGTACCATTTGGCTTGAAAATCTTCTTACTTGCTCTTGCTATTATTGATGACTTAGGCGCAATTATTGTTATTGCAATTTTCTTCTCGCACGAGTTAAGTACAACCGCTCTGATCGTTTCAGCTATTGCGATTATTGCGTTAATTATTATGAATCGCTTAAAAGTGAGTTCTTTAGGCGCTTATATGATTGTAGGAACAATCTTATGGGCTTCAGTGCTTAAATCAGGCGTTCACGCGACTCTTGCAGGGGTAATCATTGGTTTCTGTATTCCATTAGAAGGTAAAGATGGTACTCGCCCATTAGAGCGCTTAGAACACGCTTTAGTACCTTGGTGTTCATTCTTTATTTTACCGCTATTCGCGTTTTCAAATGCGGGGGTAAATCTATCAGGAATGGGATTTGACGCACTTACTTCAACGTTAACATTAGGCGTTGCTTTAGGTTTAATTGTAGGTAAAGCGGTTGGTGTATTTAGCTTTAGTTATCTTGCGGTAAAATTAGGTATTGCAAAATTGGCTGATGATATTAACTTTAAGCAAATTTTTGCAGTCTCAATTCTTTGTGGTATCGGCTTTACTATGTCGATGTTCCTAGCTGGACTTGCCTTTGGTGGAGCAGAGTCAGATGGTAAATTTATCTCTCTAGCTCGTGTTGGTATCTTGCTTGGTTCTGGTATCGCGGCGGTATTAGGTTATGTTTTATTGAAGGCATTCACTAAACCAGTCGCTGTTGAACAGCGTTAATTAAATTTCAATATAACAAAGCGCCTAAGTGTAATCACTTAGGCGCTTATTTTTTATAACAAGCCAGATTTTATTAGTTAGTTACTTTAGTACCATAGAAGTATGAGTAACCAAATGGACTTTGTTTATAGCCTTCAACACGTTTGCTTACTGGCGCAAAGTTGATTGAGTGCGCTACGTTAATCCAAGGAGCTTGTTCTTTTAATAACACTTGCGCCTGTTCGTAGATTTTCGCACGTTCAGCTTTATCAGATAAACCAATCGCTTTCGCTAATAATGCATCTAAATCTGCATTTTTGAAGCGCGCGTAGTTGCTGTTACCTACATTATCACTACCAAATAGTGGTGATAAGAAGTTATCTGGGTCACCATTATCACCAGACCAACCATAAGTACCTGCAGTTAATTCACCTGCTTTAGTACGTTTAATGTAGTCACCCCATTCGTAAGTCACTAATTCTGATTTAACGCCCACTTTATCCCAGTCGCTTTGAATTAATTCAGCCATACGGCGTGGATTTGGGTTAGAAGCACGCACAACAGGTTGTACCCAGATTTGAGTACTGAAACCATTTTCTAAACCTGCTTCTTTTAATAACTCTTTCGCTTTCTCTGGATTATATTCATAACCAGTGATTTCGTTGTTATAGCCCCAAATTGTTGGTGGAAGAGGGTTTTTCGCTGCCACACCTGCGCCACGATATACAGCATCAATGATCGCATTTTTATCTACCGCGTAGTTTAATGCTTGGCGAACTTTCACATTATCAAATGGTGCTTTTTCAGTATTGAATGCAACATAAGCGATATTTAAACCTTCTTGAGAAAGTAATTTGATCTTAGGATCGGTTTTCATACGCTCTAAATCAGCCGCATTTGGGAAATCCATCATATCGCACGCACCTGATTGTAATTTCGCGTAGCGTGCTGTTGCATCTGGCACGATATCGAAGATCAAGCGGTCAATATCAGCTTTACCATTCCAATAGTCTTTATGCGCAAAATAACGGATACGTTGGTCAAGTTGGTAACCTGCAAATGCAAATGGGCCAGTACCGATAGGGGTTGTATCAACCACTTCAGGTGTACCTGCCGCTAACATTTTCTCTGCATATTCAGCAGAGTAGATAGATGTGAAGTCCATACCTAAGCTCGCTAAGAAGGTTGCGTCTTGCTTATTTAAGGTAAATTTCACAGTGTGATCGTCCACTTTTTCCACTGATTTTAATAATGCAGGGAACTTCATTGCTTTGAAGTACGGATAGGTCGCTTTAGATACGTTGTGATATGGGTGATTTTCATCTAACTGGCGTTGGAATGAGAAAACAACGTCATCTGCGTTAAACTCACGAGTTGGTTTGTAATCTTTATTTGAATGGAATTTTACGCCTTTACGTAAGTTAAAGGTGTAAGTTAAGCCATCTTCGCTCACTGTCCAACTTTCTGCTAATGCAGGTTCAATCTCTGTTGAGCCGCGTTTAAATTCAACTAAACGGTTATAAACTTGTTGTGAACTTGCATTATAAGAAATACCATCCATCACAAGTGCTGGGCTAAAGCCTGATGGTGAACGGCTTACGCAGTTAACAAAAGTTTGCTCTGCAGCTTGTGCCACAGTAGATACAAATAAAGTTGCTGCAATTGCAGACAATTTCGCATTAAATTTCATAATAACTCCATTGAGTTTGGTTAAAATCGTGTGAAAGATAGCGAGAATTGCGGGCAAGGTAAAGAATTATTTCTATTAGTTTATAACTAAAAGTTATAAAGTTATTAACAAAAAAGCCACATAATCGTTGATTATGTGGCTTTTGCCTTATTTTATAATTACTTAGTTAATTGAACTAAGATACGGCGTACAGGTTCTGCTGCACCCCATAATAATTGGTCGCCCACAGTAAATGCGGCTAAATATTCAGGACCCATTGCTAATTTACGTAAACGACCTACTGGCACTGTTAATGTACCTGTTACTTTCGCTGGCGTTAATTCACGTAAAGTGGTTTCTTTGTCGTTTGGAATCACTTTAACCCACTCATTGTGCGCCGCGATGATCGATTCAATTTCAGCTAATGGTAAGTCTTTTTTCAGCTTGATAGTAAATGCTTGGCTGTGGCAACGTAATGCACCGATACGTACACATAAACCATCAACTGGGATTGGATTGTCGCTTAAACCTAAGATTTTGTTAGTTTCTGCGTAGCCTTTCCACTCTTCTTTAGTTTGTCCTGTTTCTGGTAATAATTTGTCGATCCAAGGAATTAAGCTACCGCCTAATGCTGCACCAAAGTTTTCTGTTGGGAAATCTTCTGCACGCATTTTTGCTGTTACTTTACGTTCAATGTCTAAGATTGAAGACGCTGGATTTGCAAGTTCTGGTGCAACAGAGTCTTCTAATTGACCCATTTGAACTAAAAGTTCACGCATATTTTTCGCGCCAGCACCTGAAGCTGCTTGGTAAGTCGCAACAGAAACCCATTCCACTAAATCTTTTTCGAATAAGCCACCGATAGCCATTAACATTAAGCTAACAGTACAGTTACCGCCTACGAAAGTCTTAATGCCATTTTTTAAACCTTCTGAGATTACATTTTGGTTTACAGGATCTAATACGATGATTGCATCTTTTTCCATACGTAATGCAGACGCGGCATCAATCCAGTAGCCGTTCCAGCCTGCTGCTTTTAATTTTGGATAAACTTCATTAGTGTAATCGCCACCTTGACAGGTTACGATAATATCTAATTTTTGTAATTCTGCGATATCGAATGCATCTTTTAGTTCGCCTGCATCTTTACCTGCAAAAACAGGGGCTTTTTGACCCGCTTGTGATGTTGTGAAGAAAATAGGATTGATATTTGCAAAGTCGTTTTCTTGAACCATACGATCCATTAAAACAGAACCTACCATACCACGCCAACCAATAAAACCTACGTTTTGCATTTTGCACTCCTGAAAATAAAAATTGTGTTTGAATTTGAAAGTGGGATAAATACAAGATTTTTTTATGAATTGCAATAAAAAATTTAATTAATCAGGAACAATGTTGAGCAATCGGTTACTTCTTTAGTCTTAAAGTTATTGATTAAAAATTGACTCTAAACAAATGAAATTAATTTTTGTGCAAAAAATGCACTTATTTTTGGTTATAAATTGCGTATTTGACCTGTTTTATCGTGTTTTTATGCCAGTTTTGTAGTAAAGTGAGCGTCATTATTTTTTACGCTTGAAACGTAGATTAAGATTTTCTAATTTTTTAAATCATAACAGAGGACATTCTTATGTATTCAAAAGAAGTAACTATTACTGGCCCACAAGGTTTACATACTCGCCCTGCTGCAGAATTTGTTAAAGCTGCAAAAGGCTTTGCATCAGATATTACAGTAACTTCTGGCGGTAAAAGCGCAAGCGCAAAAAGTTTATTCAAACTTCAAACATTAGGCCTAGCTCAAGGTACTGTGATTACTATTTCTGCTGAAGGCGAAGATGCTGAAAAAGCAGTTGATTTCTTAGTAGAGTTAGTTCCTACTTTAGAATAATTTTAAAATTTTCTTTTTCGGCTTTATTCTCTTGTTAGTATCTTTGATTGGAAAGAGAGTAAGGCCGTTTATGCGTTGTTTTCGCATATTATTTATCACTCCAACCAAGGATAAACTATTATGATTACAGGTATTGCAGCTTCTCCGGGTATCGTATTTGGTAAAGCTCTAGTATTGAAAGAAGAACCTATCGTCTTAAACACCCAAAAAATTACAGCTGACCAAGTTGAAGCTGAAAAAGCAAAATTTTTTGAAGGACGTGACAAGGCCGCAGCTCAATTAACTGCGATTAAAGAAAAAGCACGTCGTACATTAGGTGAAGACAAAGAAGCTATCTTTGAAGGTCATTTAATGATCTTAGAAGATGAAGAGCTTGAAGAAGAGATTCTAGCTTATATCGAAGAACACCTTGCAACAGCGGATGTGGCAGCAAGTAAAATCATTGATATGCAAGCATCAATGCTAGCTGAGATCGATGATGAATATCTCAAAGAGCGTGCTGGCGATATTAGAGATATCGGTAATCGTTTAGTTCGTAATATTCTTGGTATGCATATCGTTGATTTAGGCGATATTCAAGAAGAAGCAATTTTAGTTGCTTACGATTTAACACCATCTGAAACCGCGCAATTAAACTTAGATAAAGTATTAGGTTTTATTACGGACATTGGTGGTCGTACTTCGCATACTTCAATTATGGCTCGTTCATTAGAACTTCCTGCGATTGTAGGTACAAATAATGTAACTGCTCTTGTAAATACGGGCGATACATTAATTCTTGACGCAATCAATAATGAAGTACACATTAACCCAACAGCGGAGCAACTTGAAGAGATCAAAGCTCAGCAAGCAAAAATCGCAGCAGAAAAAGAAGAGTTAGCAAAATTAAAAGATTTGCCTGCAGAAACTTTAGATGGTCATCGCGTTGAGGTTGTGGGTAACATCGGTACTATTCGTGATGTGGATGGTGTGTTACGCAATGGTGGCGAAGGTGTTGGTTTATATCGTACCGAATTCTTATTTATGGATCGTGCGCAGCTTCCGACAGAAGAAGAGCAGTTCCAAGCTTACAAAGAAATCGTAGAAGCGATGGAAGGTAAATTAGTTGTATTACGTACAATGGATATCGGTGGCGATAAAGAGTTACCATATTTAGATTTACCAAAAGAGATGAACCCGTTCTTAGGCTGGCGTGCAATTCGTATCGGCTTAGTTCGTCGTGAAATTTTAGATACGCAAATGCGTGCAGTATTACGTGCGTCAGCATTTGGTAACTTAGCGGTAATGTTCCCGATGATTATTTCGGTAGAAGAAATCCGTGAATTAAAAGCAATCGTAGCAGAATTAAAAGATCAGTTACGTGCAGAAGGCCAAGCGTTTGATGAAAATCTACAGCTAGGTGTAATGGTTGAAACGCCATCAGCAGCAGTTAATGCACGCCATCTTGCGAAAGAAGTTGATTTCTTTAGTATCGGTACGAACGACTTAACTCAATACACTCTTGCAGTTGACCGTGGTAATGAATTAATTGCACATATGTATAATCCGTTAAGTCCGTCAGTACTTAACTTAATTAAACAAGTGATTGACGCTTCTCACGCTGAAGGTAAATGGACTGGTATGTGTGGTGAGTTAGCTGGAGATGTAGGCGCAACGGCATTATTACTTGGTATGGGCTTAGATGAGTTCAGTATGAGCGGTATTTCCGTTCCGCACGTGAAGAAATTAGTACGTTCAATCAACTATTCAGATGCAAAAGAGTTGGCGGATAAAGCATTAGCACAGCCAACAGCTGAAGATATTGAAAAATTAGTTGCTGAGTTTTATCAAAAACTGAACTAATTTACACACAATTTCTAAATTCTCGTATAGAATGTACGGGAAATTTATTCCTTTATATATGGAGACTTAAATATGGGATTTTTTGATAAACTTTTTGGTGGCAAAAAAGAAGCTGTTGCTAAAGAAGTTAAAATCTATGCACCAATTTCAGGTGAAATCGTGAACATTGAAGATGTGCCAGATGTTGTGTTCTCTGAAAAAATCGTTGGTGACGGTATCGCAATTCGTCCTGCTGGTGATTTAATCGTAGCGCCTGTAAACGGTACTATTGGTAAAATCTTCGAAACTAACCACGCGTTCTCAATCGAATCAGACGAAGGTGTTGAATTATTCGTTCACTTTGGTATTGATACAGTTGAATTAAAAGGCGAAGGTTTCACTCGTTTAGCTGAAGAAGGTCAAAAAGTGAAAGTAGGCGAGCCTGTAATCAAATTTGACTTAGAAGTATTAGAGCCAAAAGCAAAATCAGTGTTAACGCCAGTCGTTATTTCAAATATGGATGAAATCAGCAACTTACAAAAATTATCAGGTGAAGTGGTTAAAGGCGAAAGCGTTGTTTTAACTTTAACTAAATAATCTGAATTTTTAGATTAATATCGAAACCACGATGAATTTCATCGTGGTTTTGTTTTTTATAGCCTTATGACTCACAACAGGGTAAAATAGCGCATATTTTTGCGTAAAGGATTACCTTTGCGCTTTTATTTTCTCACTTATTTATTATTTTGAAGACGATGGCACAGAAATTACATATTACCACTTGGGGCTGCCAAATGAATGAGTATGACTCATCAAAAATGGCGGACTTACTTAACTCAACGCACGGTTTAGAGTTAACCGATAACCCTGAAGACGCAGATATTCTATTATTAAATACTTGTTCTATCCGTGAAAAAGCGCAAGAAAAAGTATTCTCTCAACTTGGTCGTTGGAAAAACTGGAAAAAAGATAAGCCCGAATTAATCATCGGCGTAGGCGGTTGTGTTGCTTCACAAGAGGGCGATCATATTCGCCAACGTGCGCCTTATGTTGATATTATCTTTGGACCACAAACTCTTCACCGCTTACCTGAAATGATTAATGAGATTCGTGGCGGTAAAAGTTCTATCGTGGATATTAGTTTCCCAGAAATTGAGAAATTCGACCGCTTGCCAGAGCCAAAAGCTGAAGGCCCAACGGCGTTCGTTTCAATTATGGAAGGCTGTAATAAATACTGCTCATTCTGCGTAGTGCCTTATACACGCGGTGAAGAAGTTAGCCGTCCAGTGGATGATGTGCTATTTGAAATCGCTCAATTAGCGGCACAAGGCGTACGTGAAGTAAACCTATTAGGTCAAAACGTAAATGCGTATCGTGGTGAAACTTTCGATGGCGGTATCTGTACTTTTGCAGAATTACTACGCTTAGTGGCATCTATCGATGGCATTGACCGTTTACGCTATACCACAAGTCATCCAATTGAATTTACAGATGATATTGTGGAAGTGTATCGCGATACCCCGGAATTAGTGAGTTTCTTGCACTTACCAATTCAAAGTGGTTCAGACCGCGTGTTAACGATGATGAAACGTAACCACACGGCGTTAGAATATAAAGCAACGATTCGTAAATTACGTGAAGTTCGTCCAGATATTCAAATCAGTTCTGACTTTATCGTGGGTTTCCCTGGTGAAACAGCGGAAGATTTTGAGCAAACAATGAAGATTATCGAACAAGTTAACTTCGATATGAGCTATAGCTTTATCTATTCTGCTCGTCCTGGTACACCTGCGGCAGATTTACCTGATGATGTCAGCGAAGATGAGAAAAAAGATCGTCTATACCGTTTACAACAGCGCATCAATAACCAAGCACAGCAATTCAGCCGTATGATGATCGGCACAGAACAGCGTGTATTAGTTGAAGGGCCATCGAAGAAAGATATTATGGAATTAACAGGCCGTACTGAGAACAACCGTATCGTTAACTTCCAAGGTACACCTGATATGATCGGTAAATTCGTTGATGTGAAAATCACCGATGTATTCACAAACTCACTACGTGGTGATGTGGTTCGTACGGAAGATGAAATGGGCTTACGTGTGATTGAATCAGCAGAAAGTGTAATTAACCGTACTCGTAAAGAAGATGAATTAGGTGTAGGTAAATTTATCGTTAATCTATAAGTTAAAAAGCCTTGAACGTAAGTTCAAGGCTTTATTTTTATTCACAAGGCAATGTCGCAATTACTGCATAGCCATCAGTCTCACCAATAATATCGACCTCTGAATCCGCAGAGATAAATGCTGCTTCCCCTTGTTGTAGATAGATTGAATCATCGCCTAAGTCGATATATAGACTTCCACTCATTACCAGCAAAATTGTGGCACTAGTTGCAGTAAATTTTTCTTCATCAAAAGGCTTAAATTCAAAGCGTTGCATTACAAAATCATCAATTTCTGACGTCGGGTAGAGATATAACGGCTCATCGCCTTCATAGGCTGGAATGATTTTAGGTGTAATTTCACGATAATCAATGGTATTTAATAATGCAGGAATATTGACATATTTCTTAGTTAAACCACCACGAATAATATTATCGGAATTTGCCATTAATTCGATACTTTGACCGCGCAGATAGGCGTGTGGAAAGCCTGCTCCTTGATAGACACTTTCACCTTTCTCTAAATGCACAATATTAAATAGATAGAAGCAGACTAAACCCGCATCTAATTTATCTTCACTGATTTGTAGTGAATCCATAGAAAATAGAACCCAGTAATCAGGATCATCTAATTTTAATTTTCCCTGTTGATAGTCTTCACGTTTAGAATGAATGATTGGTAACAGCCATTCTGCCAATTGAGATTGGTCAGCTTGCATTATTTCAGCATAAACGCTCGCTAGGCTACGCCGTTCGATATGATTAGCTAGCTGTTTTAAGCTTTCACGTTCACGCAAGGTTTCAACTATATTCGCTTCTGTTCTAAAGCCGTGTAATAGCCAAAAATCAGAGAGAGCAATCATCATTTCAGCTTTATGGTTATGATCTTTATAGACTCGATTATAGGCTGTGAGCGGAATACCCATCTCATCTTCTTGCTCATAACCTAATTTAGCTTCTGCTGCTGTTGGATGAATTTGGATAGAAATAGGGGATTTAACGTCTAAGATTTTTAAAAGGAATGGTAATTCGTCACCAAATTTTCCTTGGGATTTTTCGCCGAGCAATTTTGGCGCTTTGTCTAGAACACGATCAAGCTCTAGCCATTGGCCTTCAAATTCAATCAGTGATGGAGCCAAGCGGTGTGCGCCAAGCCAATATTCGGCATAGGGCTTATCTTCAGTTTCTTTTAGTTTTAGCCAATTAGGAATAAAACTTTCTCCACCCCAATCATAGTGTTGAAATGTTCCTTTTAATTTAAAAATCACGTCAATATCCTCCTAAGAAAAACGCGATGTCATTGTATCATAAGCGGTTAAATTTTATTAAATTTTTGCAAGTTAGGTTTAGTGTAATATGAAAAACCGCCTGTTATGTAATGTAACAAGCGGTCTATTTTGTCAAAAATTTTACTAATTATTCTTTTGGCAGGCGCTTAATTGAATAGATTAATCCACCCCAAATAATTGTTAATGCGATAGCCATCATTGTAATTGCAATACCACTCATCTTTATTCTTCCTCTTCGTGATGTTCTGCTAGAGTTTCATCTTTCCATTTTAAACGTGAAAGTAAGAACGCCGCGACCATTAAACTAACTGCCATACCCCAACCGAAGATATTCACAAACCAACTTGGATAACCTTCATAACCTTCAGAGAACACTTTCGCCCCTTCACTGAATAACATAAATGCAAGAATACCTGTGGTTAATACAATGCAAAGTCTCCAGAAGAATCCTACTTTAAATGATGATGTTTCATTTAAGTGTTTGCCTAAAATACCTAATTTTTCATTCGCAACGATTGCAATTAATGACACAAATGCGACTGCTACGATACCGAAGTAGTTCACGAATTTATCGAATACATCTAACATAGGTAACCCCGTTGTTGTACCAAATAGCATTACTGATACAAACATCATTGGAATGCCTACAATAAAGGTTACTTTTGTGCGGCGAATGCGTAATTTATCTTGTACAGCTGAAATAATAACTTCGATAACTGAGATGAATGAAGTTAATGCAGCAAAGGTTAATGAACCGAAGAATAATACTCCTAGTACTTCGCCAAATGGTGCTTGGTTAATAATGGTTGGGAATGCGAAGAACGCTAAGCCGATACCGCCTTTTGCAACGTCACTCACTTCTTGGCCTGCTGCTGTTGCCATAAAGCCTAATGCTGCGAACACACCGATACCTGCTAATAATTCAAATGAGCTGTTTGCAAAACCAACCACTAGGCCAGAGCCTGTTAAATCGCTGTCCTTTTTCAGATATGATGCGTAAGTGATCATAATCCCGAAACAGATAGAAAGTGAGAAGAATATTTGGCCATAAGCCGCAATCCATACACTCGGATCAGAAAGTTTTGACCAATTAGGTGTAAATAATGCGTCTAAACCTTTTGCTGCACCTGGTAAGAATAATGAATAAATCACAAGAATCATAAACATTACCACTAATACGGGCATTAAAATATTTGATGATTTTGAGATACCTTTTTGAACACCTAATGCTAATACGCCTAGCGCAACCAACCATACTGCAATGAGTGGACCCGTTACCATTCCTACAAATTCAAAGCTGATACCATTATTAATATCGCCCATTTTTAAGAATTCACCGATAAAGAAATCAATCGGCTTATCGCCCCAAGCACCATTGATTGAGAAATAGGTATAGATTGCCGCCCAACCTAAAACTACCGCGTAATAAACGCCGATAATCACATTGACTAATACTTGCCACCAACCGAATGTTTCAAAATTTTTATTGAAACGACGATATGAAAGTGGAGCACCACCGCGGTGGCGATGGCCGATTGCATAGTCTAAAAATAGTAGTGGAATACCAGCGGTTAAAAGTGCGATTAAGTAAGGAATGATAAATGCACCACCGCCATTTTCGTAAGTGGTATAGGGGAAACGCCAAATGTTTCCTAAGCCCACGGCTGATCCAATTGCAGCCATAATAAAAGCGTTACGGCCTGAGAAGGTCTCTCTTGCTGTACTTGATGTTTGTTTACTAGACACGTTAAACACCTCAAAAAATTGATATAAAAAATTCTTATCATACGGAATAGTTCCGTTAGGGCGTGAAATATGCCTAAGTTGAGATGAAAAGTAAATAGTTAAAAATAATGTTCTGGCTTTGTTTTATTAAATTGAGTAGATAAAAACTCTATATTTAAATAGGTTTTTTAGATTAATTGACTATTGTTGTGATTGGTTTGGTTTTTTATATAAATGCTATTTTCATAATTTAGCACAACAAATTTTTTAAAATATTTTAACAATTTTTTGATTTTAGATTTAGAAATGGAATTAAATAGGTAAATACACTGTATGTATTTACAAAAAATAAAACCGCCATTTGGCGGTTTTATGCTAGAATCACTTTTGTGCTACCGAGCGAAAATGTGCTATTGGCGTAGCACATTGCCTAGTCGCTTAGTCTTGTAGCACTAAGGGGGTGATTTATGTGAAAACATCAGAAATTATTACTCTGATCTTATTGCTAACTTTGTTAGTATGGGCGATAGGTGTAAAGGTACTAGCTATATTCGATACACTTATCAACGTTGTAACTAAATTAGCCTAACGGCTAGGAAGGGGGCAGGGTTGCAACCTGTTCCCGACCTTTCGCTATTGTATGCTCTATTTTTATCCTTTTCAAGGCTAATCCCGCCAAATCACTTCGCAATCAACTAATTCGCTTTCGGCTTCTTTATTTTGAAGTTTGGTTCTAATCATCGCAAAGAGTCGATGTGCGATCTGTTCGTGATCTTGCTTAATCGAATGAATATGGAAGGGAAGAGCATTAAGTAAATCGTGATCGTCAAAAGTCGCAAGATGTAGCTCGCGATTGAGTAGTTTATCCATCTGCTTGTGTTCAGTTAGGTAGCGAAGCACACCTTCTAAAAGCGTATAAGATGCGGTAAAAATAGCTTCAGGCAAGCGACCCAGCTGTTCCACAATTTGCTGTAACATTTGATAACCTGATTCAGGTTGGTAATCTTTATGCAAAATCCAACCGCTTGTTTCTGCAAGGCCTGCTTGTTTTAGCCCTTGTTGGAAGCCTTGTAAACGGCTTGCACTTGGCGAAAGGTTTTGCTGTCCACCCAAATAGTAATGCTCTTTAAGTTGATAAGTTTTAGATATTTTCTCAACCAATTCGGCAATTTTAGGTGTATCAGCGCTAATAATTTTGCACAAATCTAAGTTTGGTACAAAGCGGTCAAGCTGAATAACATCGGTATGTTTACGGATATTTTTATAGTATTTAGGATCTTGGTGTGTAGGGGCGGTAATAAGCACATCAATTTGACGGTCGATTAAGCGATCTATCGCTAATTTCTCTTGTACGGGATTATCATCAGAACAAGCAATCACAAGCTGTAAGCCATTTTCACGGCATAGACGCTCTAAAGTTTTAGCGGTAGATGCAAAACCGTAGTTAGTCAGATCTGGGATAACCATTCCAATCACATTGGAACGGCGCATTTTTAGGGCTTTTGCGTAGGCATTAGCACGGTAGCCGTGTTGCTGTGCAATCTGCTCAACTTTATCTCGGGTTTCTGCTTTGATTCGAAATTGGTCTGCTTGACCATTTAAAATCATACTTACAGTAGTTTTAGATACGCCACTCAATTCCGCTATATCGCTAAGTGTAATCCTTTTATGTGCTTTTTTTACGTCCATTGTTTTTCTCTTTTGATATACGGACACTGGCACCGTGTCCCTACAATATTTCTATGAATAGTGTTTATTCGTAGGGACACGTTGCGCGTGTCCGCCAAATTTATTTATATTCAATCGCCTTAACTTGTGCTACTTCCGCTTTAACTTCACGTGAAACCTCCATAACATTTTCACGCTCCGCAATAAAGAAACGCGAAGTCATTACTTTTTCGCCATTATTGATAAAAATCTCAATCACAGAGCGGTCGATAAATAGCTCTAGCGATTGTAGGCTTTCAACTTCACAATGACGCACACTATCAAATTGTTGCATTAATTCTGTTTGCTCACTGTTAGAGCGATCCAAACAGATGATACCATTTTCATAACGTAAAATTAGTTGTTGCCCTTGCGGATTATCAAATAGTTTAATTTCAAGCGGTTGATTTTCCACATTAATTTGCAAATAAGCGGTATCTAAATGCTCAATTGTAAATTTTCCATTAAAAGTAACTGCTTGTTTATCGCTAAGCTGAACAACAGGATATTGATAAATTTGGCTGTCTTTTAGTGTTAATTTACGTGGCATTGTAAGAGTAGAGTGCCATTTATATTTATCCGTTGGATAGGTTAAATCAGGCAGTCCAATCCAACCAAACATAATGCCATCTGCGTTTTGTACTGTTTGTGGAGCATAGAAATCAAAACCTTGATCTAATTCGGTAATATGCTCCGAATTAAATTGATAGCCGTCTAATTTGCCTAACGCATAGGTCGCGTGGTAGTTATTTTGGAATTGCGTTTGCTCACGTAGTTTGCCCTGTGGCGACCACACAAACACATCTTTGCCGCCTAATTGGAATAAGTCAGGACATTCCCACATAAACACATTGCTGTTGTCAAAATCTTTAATCTCTAATTCGGATAATAGACGTGGCGTATCTTCCAAATTATCCATTTCGTAGAGTAGTACTGTGCCCGTTAAATTTTCACGCTGTGCGCCTAATACAAAACGGATTTTACCTTCTTTGGTCACAAAAGGCTTTGGATCACGCACGTGTTCTGAATAGCCTTCAGGCGCAGAGTCGATAATGCAACGTTTTTCAAGTAATTTGCCTGCTTTATCGAAGATTGCAATATTTTGGTGTGGCACGCGCGCATTATCACTTGGACGGCGTGTGTTGCCTGTATAGAAAGCGACAATTTTATCTTGCCATAAAATCGCCCCGCCCGAATAACAGCCGTGAGATTCAAACATCTCATCAGGAATCAGCGGATCGGCTTCAAGGTAGGTTTGGAAATCGGTAGTTGTGAGATGCTTCCAGTGCTTCATACCGTGAATGGCATCATAAGGAAACCATTGAAAGAAAACGTGATATTTTTCGCCATCGAAAATTAAGCCGTTTGGATCGTTGATTAATCCCATTTCAGGAACGAGATGATAAGTCGGACGGAAATCCTTATCTTGAGCAACGAAGTTAGCAATCTCTGAAAGTTCGTTCGGTTGTTGGGCGTGGAGACTTTTATATTTGCCGTTGTTGAAAATGTGCATTGAATATTCCTTCGATAATTTAGCGGACACGCTCAACGTGTCCCTTGTATCTCAAT
>LEKJ01000103.1 GCA_029852775.1 Pasteurellaceae bacterium LFhippo2 | reverse complement strand
ACCAAAGAAATCGACGCAACGAGCGCTCACACAGATTGTTTGATAGAAAGTAGAACGACATCCTTTTGGGTCTGTAGCTCAGGTGGTTAGAGCGCACCCCTGATAAGGGTGAGGTCGGTGGTTCAAGTCCACTCAGACCCACCACTCAATAATGAAAGTTAAACTGAGTGAAAAGCCGAAAGGAAGTTATGATGTTATGGGGATATAGCTCAGCTGGGAGAGCGCCTGCCTTGCACGCAGGAGGTCAGCGGTTCGATCCCGCTTATCTCCACCAATCATCATAACTAAGTACTTTACAAGCGGTTAGATAAGCCGAAAGTTTTACAAAAGTGTTTAGTTATGATGATAGCCGAAAGGCATTATCTTTGTTCTTTAAAAAATTGGA
>LEKJ01000102.1 GCA_029852775.1 Pasteurellaceae bacterium LFhippo2 | reverse complement strand
AAGTAGAACTGTGGACGGTAACCTTTGAAGAATGGAGTGTGACGACCACCTTCTTCTTTTGATAATACGTAAACTTCTGATTCGAAGTCTGTGTGTGGTGTGATTGAACCTGGTTTCGCTAATACTTGACCACGTTCGATCTCTTCACGTTTTGTACCACGTAATAATGCACCAACGTTCTCACCCGCACGACCTTCGTCTAATAATTTACGGAACATCTCAACACCAGTTACAGTTGTTTTTGTAGTTTCTTTGATACCTACGATTTCAACTTCTTCACCAGTACGGATGATACCACGCTCAACACGACCTGTTACTACTGTACCACGGCCTGAGATTGAGAATACGTCTTCGATTGGTAATAAGAATGGTTGATCAACTGCACGCTCTGGCTCAGG
>LEKJ01000101.1 GCA_029852775.1 Pasteurellaceae bacterium LFhippo2 | reverse complement strand
TCACGAACTTCCATTTCAACTAATTCTAATAACTCTTCGTCATCTACCATGTCGCATTTGTTTAAGAATACGATGATGTAAGGAACACCTACTTGGCGACCTAATAAGATGTGTTCACGAGTTTGTGGCATTGGACCATCTGTTGCAGCTACTACTAAGATAGCACCATCCATTTGCGCAGCACCAGTGATCATGTTTTTAACATAGTCCGCGTGTCCTGGGCAGTCAACGTGAGCGTAGTGACGAGTTTCTGTGTCGTACTCAACGTGTGAAGTGTTGATGGTGATACCACGCGCTTTTTCTTCTGGCGCGTTATCGATTTGGTCGAATGCACGAGCTGCACCACCGAATTTCTTCGCTAATACAGTTGTGATTGCTGCTGTTAAAGTTGTTTTACCATGGTCAACGTG
>LEKJ01000100.1 GCA_029852775.1 Pasteurellaceae bacterium LFhippo2 | reverse complement strand
CAGTTGTCTCGCCAGAGGCATTGCTGGGTAGCTAAATGCGGAAGAGATAAGTGCTGAAAGCATCTAAGCACGAAACTTGCCTTGAGATGAGTCATCCCACTCTTTAAGAGTGTAAGGGTTGTTGGAGACTACGACGTAGATAGGCTGGGTGTGTAAGCGTTGCGAGACGTTGAGCTAACCAGTACTAATTGCCCGAGAGGCTTAACCATACAACCTCAAGCGTTTTTGCGCTAGGTTGATTACTAAAAGTAATAAAACGAATTACCAGTTTAAAGCTTGTTTCAA
>LEKJ01000099.1 GCA_029852775.1 Pasteurellaceae bacterium LFhippo2 | reverse complement strand
ACACGGTGCCCGTGTCCGTAATAAATTAACCATAAGGATAATTATAATGATCGACCAAAACCTACTTCGTACAAATTTAGAAGAAGTTGCGAACATCTTAAAAACAAAACGTAAATTTGACTTAGATGTTGCAAAAGTAACTTCATTAGAAGAACAACGTAAAGCATTACAAGTAAAAACTGAAACCTTACAAGCAGAGCGTAATGCACGTTCGAAAAATATCGGTGCAGCAAAAGCACGTGGTGAAGATATTTCAGCATTATTAGCTGAAGTAGATTCAATGGGGAATGAATTAGAAACTGCAAAAGTTGAATTAGATAAAGTTCAAGCTGACATCCGTGATCTATTATTAACTATCCCTAACTTACCAGCAGATGAAGTACCAGTGGGTAAAGATGACAGCGAAAACAAAGAAGTTTCTCGTTGGGGTACACCACGTGAATTTGATTTTGAAGTAAAAGATCACGTAACCTTAGGCGAAAACTTAGCTGGTTTAGATTTCCCTGCGGGTGTTAAATTAACGGGTAGCCGTTTTGTAGTGATGAAAGATAAATTAGCTCGTTTACACCGTGCGTTATCACAGTTTATGTTAGATCTACACACTGAACAGCACGGTTATATGGAAACTTATGTGCCATATTTAGTAAACCACGATACCTTATTCGGTACAGGTCAATTACCAAAATTTGGCGAAGATCTATTCCATACTCAACCGCTAGAAGGTCAAGATCCAAATGCGGTACAAAAACCGTATGCGTTAATTCCAACGGCAGAAGTACCAGTAACTAACTTAGTGCGTGATGAGATCTTAGATGAGGAATCTCTACCATTAAAATTTACCGCTCACACCCCTTGTTTCCGTTCAGAAGCGGGTTCTTACGGTCGTGATACACGTGGTTTAATTCGTATGCACCAATTTGATAAAGTTGAAATGGTACAAATCGTTGCTCCAGAGAAATCAATGGAAGCATTAGAAGAATTAACAGGCCACGCAGAGAAAGTATTACAACTTTTAAATCTTCCGTACCGTAAAATGCTACTTTGCTCAGGTGATATGGGTTTCGGTTCAAGCAAAACTTACGATTTAGAAGTATGGTTACCAGCACAAAATACTTACCGTGAAATCTCATCTTGCTCAAATATGTGGGATTTCCAAGCACGCCGTATGTCAGCACGTTGCAAAGCGAAAGGTGATAAGAAAACCCGCTTAGTACATACTTTAAATGGTTCGGGTTTAGCTGTTGGCCGTACTTTAGTGGCGGTATTAGAAAACTACCAAAATGCAGACGGTTCAATCACTGTACCAGAAGTGTTACGTCCATATATGGCAGGTTTAGAAATTATTAAATAATTTTAGATTATTTTGTAGATACAAGGGACAGGCTTTATGCCTGTCCTTGATTATCGGGATATTGGACAGGGATAAACCCTG
>LEKJ01000098.1 GCA_029852775.1 Pasteurellaceae bacterium LFhippo2 | reverse complement strand
TCCAATTTTTTAAAGAACAATTTAGACAACAAAAGTCATCTTTAAATGGCGTCCCCACGGGGATTCGAACCCCGGTTACCGCCGTGAAAGGGCGATGTCCTAGGCCTCTAGACGATGGGGACAACATTTAAAGATGCTCTCCGCTTTGCCATTCTTCGCTTTACCACGCAAATTTAAGGTCGCGTATTCTAGCAAATTCTTTCTCTCTTTTCTACAATTTTTTCAAACAATCTGTGTGAGCGCTTGTTGCGTCGATTTCTTTGGT
>LEKJ01000097.1 GCA_029852775.1 Pasteurellaceae bacterium LFhippo2 | reverse complement strand
ACTATTGCAATTATTGGCTTTGTGGTGGTTCTAGCTATTGCAGTAACTATTGGTACGGGTGCGGTAGATATGTTCACTCGCTTACTTTTCATTGTAAAATTAGCCGCATTTGGTCTTGTGCTATTTATGATGTTACCGAAAGTGACGTTAGAAAACTTAGGTGCAATGCCGTTAAATTACTTCTTAATTATTTCAGCAAGCCCAGTATTCTTTACTTCATTCGGCTTCCACGTAGTAATTCCAAGTATCAATAAGTATTTAGAAGGCGATGTGCGTCGTTTACGTATTGCAATCATTGGTGGTACAGCAATTCCATTAGTAGCTTATATCTTATGGCAGATGGCAACTCACGGTGTATTTGAGCAAATGCAATTTGTGGAAATTATTCGTAAAGATCCAACCTTAAATGGTCTAGTGGAAGCAACTTTCCAAGCGACAGGTAGCACATTAATCAGTGGTGCGGTTCGTATTTTCTCTGCATTAGCATTAATTACGTCATTCTTAGGTGTTGCACTTGCGTTAGTGGATTGTTTAGATGACTTATTAAAACGTGTAAACGTAACTGCAAACCGTTTAACATTAAGTTTATTAACATTCGTTCCAACACTATTATTTGCATTATTCTACCGTGATTTCTTAGGCGTATTAACTTACGCAGGCCAAATGTTTACGTTCTACGGTTTAGTATTACCAGTAGGTATGGCGTGGGTGTTAAGACGTAAATATCCAGATTTACCATACCGCGTTATCGGTGGTAACTTAGGTCTATTAGTTGCATTAGTGTTAGGCTTATTAATTATGAATGTACCATTCTTAATTGAAGCAGGTTTATTACCGAAAGTAGTAGGTTAATGATTAGTTTATAATCTAACTGTAAAATAATAATTACAATTTAAAATAAAGTCGGGATTTTACCTTGTGTTTTGGCGAAATCCCGATTTTTTTGTATTACAATCAAATTGTTCTATTTTATTTACAGGTGATTGTATGAAAAACAAAACATTAGGCAGTGCCTTAATTGTAGCGGGCACAACAATCGGCGGGGGGATGCTTGCAATGCCCCTTACTTCAGCAGGTATAGGCTTTGGCTTTACATTAGCGCTATTACTAGGTTTATGGCTGTTACTTTGCTTTAGTGCATTGCTCTTCGTTGAACTGTATCAGACAGTGGACAGTGATGCTGGAATTGGAACTTTAGCTGAAAAATACTACGGGA
>LEKJ01000096.1 GCA_029852775.1 Pasteurellaceae bacterium LFhippo2 | reverse complement strand
ACAGTTGTATTTGGTGCTTTTATCGTGATTGGTACTTCAAGCGTGGATGTGATTAACCGCATTCTATTCTCAACTAAAATTCTCGCATTTATCCTAGTACTATTTTTATTATTACCAAAAGTTTCAATGGATAATTTGCTTGCAATGCCGATTGAAAATGCGCTTATCATTTCAGCTAGCCCGATTTTCTTTACATCTTTTGGCTTCCACGGGTCGATTCCAAGTTTAAATAAGTACCTAGAAGGCAATGTTAAGTCTTTGCGTATTGCGA
>LEKJ01000095.1 GCA_029852775.1 Pasteurellaceae bacterium LFhippo2 | reverse complement strand
GGGTTTAAAATATGCGCAGATTTTTTCATACCTAATAAAATTGGGCCAACTGTAATTGCAGTTGTTGTTGCACGCAATAAGTTATAACTAATACGAGCAGATTCTAAATTAGGCATTACCAATAAATTCGCAGAGCCTTTTAATGGGCTATCTGGCATATAATCACGGCGCAATTTCTCATTTAATGCTAAATGACCGTGCATTTCACCATCAATCATTAAACTTGGTTCACGTTCTTGAACTAAAGCTAATGTTTCACGCATTTTTGGTGCACCTAATTGGTTTGAAGCACCAAAATTAGAATGTGACACGAGAGCCACCGCTGGTTCAATGCCGAAACGTTTAATTTCAGCAGCTGCCATTAACGTAATATCAGCTAATTCCTCAGCATTTGGATCTGTATTCACATAGGTGTCTGTCATAAATACGTTACCGGTCGGAAGCACTAAACTATTTAATGCAGCTGGCACTTTCACGCCTTCTTTTAAGCCGATAATGTCACGAATTGCTTCTAAATGACGGCTATATGTACCGAATAAACCACAAACTAAACCATCTGCGTAGCCCATTTCAACTAAAAGCGCACCAATTACAGAAGTATTTGATGTCGTTACACGTTTTGCGATAGCTTCAGTAACACCACGGCGTTTCATTAAGGCATAATAACGTTTCCATAACTCTTCGTGCTTCTCGTTATCCGTATTATCAACAAGCTCGAAATCTTTACCAATTTCCAAATGTAAACCTAGCTTTTGGATTTTCGCTTGAACAATATCTGAACGACCAATCAATACTGGATAAGCTAATTTCATTGAAACTATTTCTTGAGTCGCGTGTAGAACTTTATCTTCTTCCCCTTCTGCAAGCACAATGCGTTTTACATCTGATTTTGCTTGGCTGAAGATTGGTTTCATAAATAAGTTTGTTTTATATACAAATTGCGTTAATTTCTCTTGGTATGCATCCCAATCTTGAATTGGACGAGTTGCTACACCCGATTCCATCGCGGCTTTTGCAACTGCCGGAGCAATACGAACGATTAAGCGTGGATCAAATGGGCGCGGAATGACATAATCTGGACCAAATGTTGCACCTTCACCGCCATAAGCTGATGTTACTACATCATTTTGTTCTGCAAGAGCAAGATCCGCAATGGCATATACTGCGGCACGTTTCATCTCTTCATTAATCGTTGTCGCACCAACGTCTAATGCACCACGGAAAATAAATGGGAAACAAAGTACGTTATTTACTTGATTTGGATAATCAGAACGGCCAGTACATACAATCGCATCTGGGCGAGCTGCTTTTGCTTCTGGAGGCGTAATTTCTGGATTTGGGTTTGCTAACGCAAGAATAATTGGATGAGCCGCCATTGCGCGAACCATATCTTGAGTTAAAGCTCCAGCTGCGGAACAACCTAAGAAAATGTCTGAATTTGGCATTGCGTCTGCAAGAGTACGCCAACCGTTATCATCAATCGCATACGCTTTTTTAGTTTCATCCATACGATCATCACGATCTTTGTAGATCACACCTTTTGAGTCGCATACCACGATATTTTCGCGTTTCATTCCAAGC
>LEKJ01000094.1 GCA_029852775.1 Pasteurellaceae bacterium LFhippo2 | reverse complement strand
CACTAAAGTTTGGCGCCATATCCGACATTACAACATCAACTTTCGCATCGCCTACACGCTCTAATAGTGCGTTTAAAACGCTTTCTTCGCGAAAATCGCCTTGTAAGAAATCAACACCCGCAATTGGATTCATATCTAAAATATCACAAGCAATAACACGGCCTTTGCTCCCGATTTGAGTAACCACATATTGTGACCAACCACCTGGTGCTGCACCTAAGTCTACAACGGTCATTCCGTGCTTAAACAGACGATCTGACTGTTGAATTTCATCTAATTTGAAATACGCACGTGAGCGTAATTTTTGTTTATGCGCTTTTTGCACAAACTGATCTTTAAAATGTTCTGCAAGCCAACGTGATGAACTTGCACTGCGTTTTTTACCCATTTTCTATTTCTACTCAATTTTATTAGAATTACTTTAAAATTAGCCGTATATAATAAGGCTGAAATCGCTGATTTCAAGGAAAAGTTACAGATTTGTAATAACTAAATAAAATAAATGGTATTTTTGCAAAAAACTACTCCGATCTGACCGCTTGTATTTCCCGAAAAGATAAATTTTCGCTATAATCCCACCGTTTTGCTCAAATAAGGGCATATCTCAAATTATTCAAAGAGGAAACATTATGAGCTTTTTAGCTGGCAAACGTATTTTAATTACAGGTCTTGCAAGTAACCGTTCTATCGCATACGGTATTGCAAAGGCAATGAAAGCACAGGGTGCAGAATTAGCATTCACTTATTTAAACGATAAATTACAACCACGTGTTGAAGAATTTGCAAAAGAATTTGGTTCAGACATCGTATTACCTTTAGATGTAGCAACGGATGAATCAATTACTCAATGCTTCGCAGATTTAAGCAAACACTGGGAAAAATTTGATGGTTTTGTTCACGCTATCGCATTCGCACCAGGCGATCAATTAGATGGCGACTATGTAAATGCAGCAACTCGTGAAGGTTACCGCATTGCGCACGATATCAGTGCATATAGCTTTGTTGCAATGGCACAAGCGGCTCGCCCATTCTTAAATGAAAATGCATCATTATTAACGCTTTCATACTTAGGTGCAGAGCGTGCAATTCCTA
>LEKJ01000093.1 GCA_029852775.1 Pasteurellaceae bacterium LFhippo2 | reverse complement strand
AATTTCAGCAGGCCCAATCCGTACTTTAGCGGCATCAGGTATTAAGAACTTCAAGAAAATGCTTTCAGCATTTGAGAAAACAGCTGCATTACGCCGTACTGTAACGATTGATGATGTGGGTAACTCTGCAGCGTTCTTATGCTCAGACTTAGCTTCAGGTGTAACAGGCGAAATTCTTCACGTTGACGCAGGTTTTAGTATT
>LEKJ01000092.1 GCA_029852775.1 Pasteurellaceae bacterium LFhippo2 | reverse complement strand
GTTGGACTAACTTTCCAACTGATGAAGGTGCAGATTTTTTATGACTAAATATAACCAAACTTTTAAACAACAAGTCGTGGATTTCTATTTTGAACATCACGAAAATCTTCCTATAACACTTCGCCATTTTGATTTACCCAGTGTAACAGTTAGGCACTGGATTGCTCAATATAGATATTCAGGCGATAAAGGTTTAATCGTTCTTCATTCTAAAAGAATCTATTCTCCCGAATTTAAACTCCGTGTTGTTCAATCAATTCTTACGGGGTCATTTTCTACGGAAGAAGCATCACTTCACTTTGGCATTGCAGAGAGTTCTACCATTAGAAGATGGTTGAAAGCCTTTCTAAAAAGCGGTATAAATGGACTCCAGCCAAAATCCAAAGGTCGCCCGAGTATGAAACCTAAATACGC
>LEKJ01000091.1 GCA_029852775.1 Pasteurellaceae bacterium LFhippo2 | reverse complement strand
CACTTCGCTTGGGTTGATAGCAACCGATAAACCACTCGCATCTTGTGTCAGGCTGATACCGTTGCCTTCTTTTATTTTCGCTGTATCACCCGCTTTCACTTGCTGTGATGTACCTTTTTTCGCGCCGTCTTTATTTGTCGCTTCTAATGTCCAGTAAGTATCATTAATCGTGGTGGTAATATCACCCACAGTAGCTAATTTATTTGCGTCAGCAGTTGTTTTCGGTTTAGCTTTACCTGCTGCTGTAGTTGATGCTCCACGCTCTAATGAAGCCTTAGTTGAATCACTTAAACCATAAACTAAATTGCCTTTGCCATCAGTTGTTACTTTGAGATCAGAGGTTGCTCCAAAGCCTAAGCTGTCATTATTAGCTAATGTCCAAGTATCTGCATTACCAGAGTCATTCGCTAAATGAGTTGCTGAATTTTTGATGCCAAATGAGTAAGTTGTCGCTTTATTTGCTTTAGTTTCATCTAATTTATTTGCCACAGCATAAAGTTGTGAACCATTAATTGCATCCGTTGAATCTTTGCTGATTTCACCGGGTGCAACATTCACGATTTGGCGTTCTGCTTTGTCTTTACCGATAGAAATCACACCTTTAGATGTACCTGCGAATCCTTCATAGGTAATAGTACCAACAGTCGCTGTTGGAACAGATGTATTTGCTTTGGTAATTGATCCCGCACCTAAAGCCACTGAATTATCGTGATTTGCTTGAGATGATGTTCCTAGTGCAATTTTGTTACTGCCTGTGGCACTTGTTTCGGCTGCAGCACCTAAAGCAATATCATTTTCTCCACGAGATTTTGTATTTGCACCTACTGCAATCGTGTTTGCTTGAGTACTTGTTGTAGCTTTGTAACCCATCGCAATAGAAAGCTGTCCATCAGCTGTTGATTCACCTAGTGCGATAGAATCATCTTTAAGCGCTTTTGCACCACTACCTAATGCAACAGAATTTGAACCTTTAGCTTGAGTTCCAACCCCAGCAGTCACAGCAAGATTACCAGTTGCGCCTGCTTTATCGGTAATATTACCTAAGTTAGTATTTGAGTTCCCAGCTTTCTGGGTAAGTTGGCCTGTATTTGTATGGAAATAAGTGTTTGTTACTTCTTTATAATTATCACTGACAACTTTTGCAATTGCATAAAGTTGGGAACCATTAATTGCATCTGTAGAATCAGCTGAAATTTTACCTGCAGCAACATTGATTAATTGACGAGCATGAGTACCATTTCCGAATGAAACCACTCCACCAATATCTGTAGTGCCGCTTTTAAAACCATCGTATGTTACGCCATTAATGGTTGTACCTAACTGTTTGTCTGCTTTACGGTCTGTAGAGCCTGAACCTAAAACCACACTATCCGCTTGGGTTGTTGTAACATTATTCCCAAGTACAAAAGTATTGTCTTGAGAAACTTTATTGCCATAACCCACAGAAGTAGAATAAGCACCACTAACAGTTGAAGAAGCGCCTAAAATTGAGCTAAAATTTGCAGAAGCTTCTACTTTTGAGTCTTTACCCACAACATTAGCACCTTCAGCTAATGCTTTTGACTCTCGACCAATAGCAGTCGAATTTTCGCCTGATGCCTCTGATTTAAATCCTACCGCTACAGCGCCGTCTTTAGTTGCTTTACTATGTCCCCCCACAGATATCGCATTCTGTGTAGTTGCTACAGCATCATTACCTACAGCTACAGCATCCCCCCCTTGTGCTTTAGCATCATTACCTAATGCTGTTGCCCAAGCTGCTGCTTGAGCATTTACACCTACCGCAGTACCATTTGCACCAGAATTAGTTCCTTTCCCAACTTCTACCCTATTATCTGTAGTAGCGACATAAACATTACTACTATATTTTTTATCTACAGCATCATATCTAGCACAACTAGTAACAGTATTACCTTGTTTTAAACAAAAATCAGAATAAATTGGATCAGCCGCTAGCGTCTCTCCACCCAGCAAAGTACCAGTCCCAGCCGCAACAGCTAATAATATTTTACTAACAGAAACGCGTTTGTCCGTTTTTGATGATGCTTTTCTATGAGATTTCGTTAATTCTGAAACAACCACGAAAGATTGAGTTGCACAGTTCCATATAACTTTAAAAACCTTATTCATTTTTAAACTCCAAAATCTAAAATAAACCTTAAGTTTAGCCATCATCCTTACCGGAGACTACATGACCAATATACGATCAATACTTAAAACAGCTTAGATCAAAATATAAACACCAGTATAACAAATCACCTTCTAATTACAAATAAAAAATTGACAATAAATGAAAAAAACGACTTTTTTTGACTTAACATTAATCACAATCAATATTATGAAAATGTAATAAGCACGCTACAAAAGCAGTATGCATAAAAAGAGAGCTCTTGCCTTGCCTTGCCTTGCCTTGCCTTGCCTTGCCTTGCCTTGCCTTGCCTTGCCTTTAGATATCTTTAATAAATTATCTCGATATGTGTAGTGGGATTTTTGAAAAAATGTAAAGTAGAGTATACGCTGGGATATTTTCCCGCTCCAAAATTTGTAATTAAATGTAAATAAAATGATTATTTTGATTAGTTAAGTCACACTTTAATCACAAATATGATTATTTATGATTTTTCATCACTCAAGCGGTCTATTTTGGGTAATTTTTTACAAATAAAAATTGAAATTATTAGAATGAAATGATTATTTATTTTTTTAATAAAATATATAAGATGTGATTACTACTCATAAAACAAACGCATTATGAGCAGTAATAAATGACTAGAAATGGTAGTATTATCAGCCTACAACAAGCCACTGATCAACTAATTCAGGAGTTGTTTCTTTGTGGTGCCACATACTCCCTAGTTCAACTTCAGGTAATTTTGTGCGGTTATAGCCCACAAAAGCTTTAAAATCGAATACAGCGTGCGGGTAACCATTAAGCAGTAAAAATGCTTTATAACCATCTTCTGACCAGCAGATTTGTAATTGACGGGGTTCTTTTAAACTATCTTGTTTAACATCAGCAACGCGATAAACAAATAGGCTATCGACAACAGGTTGAACTTCTTGGTGTAAATCCATCGCATAGAAATAACCTGTCTCACCATCATCTTCAAACATCACGACTAAATGTTCGTGTTCTGTAGAATGTGCACCTGTGCGGTAGGGTTGACCGATTAAAAGTTGGTCGGCTAAAACGGAATATAACATAAATCAGTCTCTCTAAATAATTCTCTCTATTTGACAAGAGAGAGATTAAAAAAAGCCACTAAGATCGCTCCTAGTGGCTCTAATCAGTTAATCAAACTATTACGCTTGACCTTTAACCTCTTTTAAACCGTTGAAAGGTGCTGGTGTGCCAGCAGCTGCTAATGCTTCTTCGATACGGATTAATTGGTTGTATTTAGCAACACGGTCTGAACGGCTCATAGAACCAGTTTTGATTTGACCTGCAGCTGTACCAACCGCTAAATCTGCGATAGTTGCATCTTCAGTTTCGCCTGAACGGTGTGAAATAACCGCTGTGTAACCTGCATCTTTAGCCATTTTGATTGCTGCTAAAGTTTCAGTTAATGAACCGATTTGGTTGAATTTGATTAAGATTGAGTTTGCGATACCATTTTCGATACCACGGCTTAAGATCTTAGTATTTGTTACGAATAAGTCGTCACCAACTAATTGAACTTTGTCGCCTAACACTTTAGTTTGGTATGCGAAACCTTCCCAGTCTGACTCATCTTGACCATCTTCAATCGATTTGATTGGGTACTCGTTGCATAAGCCTTCTAAGTAGTGAGTGAACTCTTGAGAAGTGAATGATTTACCTTCACCTTTCATTTCGTATAAACCGTTTTCTTTGTTGTAGAACTCAGATGATGCACAGTCCATCGCTAAAGTTACGTCTTTACCTAATACGTAGCCTGCTTTTTCTACCGCTTCTTTGATACATGCTAATGCATCAGCGTTTGAAGCTAGGTTAGGTGCGAAACCACCTTCGTCACCCACAGCTGTATTTAAACCTTTAGATTTTAATACTTTCGCTAAGTTGTGGAATACTTCAGCACCGATACGTAGCGCTTCTTTTAATGTAGATGCACCCACTGGTTGAATCATAAACTCTTGGATATCTACGTTGTTATCTGCGTGCTCACCACCGTTGATGATGTTCATCATTGGTAATGGCATAGAGTAAACACCTGGAGTACCGTTTAATTCAGCGATGTAAGCGTAAAGTGGTAAACCTTTTGATGCTGCTGCGGCTTTAGCTGTTGCTAAAGATACTGCTAAGATTGCGTTTGCACCAAATTTAGATTTGTTTTCTGTACCGTCTAAATCGATCATGATTTGGTCGATTTCAGCTTGTGCAGAACCGTCTTTACCAACGATTGCATTTGCAATTTCATTGTTTACAGCAGAAACAGCTTTTAAAACACCTTTACCTAAGAAACGTGCTTTGTCGCCATCACGTAATTCTAACGCTTCGCGTGAACCTGTTGATGCACCTGATGGAGCAGCTGCTAAACCAACAAAGCCACCTTCTAAGTGAACTTCAGCTTCAACTGTTGGGTTACCGCGTGAGTCGATGATTTCACGACCAATTACTTTTACGATTTTTGCCATTGTAAATATCCTCTATGAGAGTTAATAGTTAATGTTGAAAAAACTTGCGTAGTTTAAAGTTATTTTACGATTTTGTCTTGTAAAAAAGTGATATAGTTCACAAAATGTAAAAGGAATTTGATCTAGTAGGGCTTTTTTAGGCAAAATAGTGGCTAGAAAAATATTGGCACAAACGTGGACGTTTGCGCCATCAGTGATTCAAAATATAGAGAAAATACAATGACCACACTATTACGTTGTGAAAACATCAATAAATTTTTCCAAGAAGGCGATCAAAAAACACAAGTTTTGAAAGACGTCTCTTTTTCAATGAATGCAGGCGAACTTGTTGCTATTGTGGGGAGCTCTGGCTCAGGCAAAAGTACCTTATTGCATACGTTAGGCGGTTTAGATCAACCTAGTAGCGGAGAAGTGTTCATAAAAGAGCAATCGCTACAAAAATTAAGCAATAATGCATTGGCGAAATTACGTAACCAAAATTTAGGCTTCGTTTATCAATTCCACCATTTGATGGCTGATTTTACTGCTCTTGAAAATGTGATGATGCCAATGTTAATTGGTAATCAAAATAAGTCAGAAGCCAAAGATCGTGCTGAGAAAATGTTACAAGCGGTCGGTTTATCGCACAGAATTACACATCGCCCATCAGCGCTGTCTGGTGGGGAACGTCAACGTGTGGCAATAGCTCGCGCGTTAGTCAATAATCCAGCCTTGGTACTTGCCGATGAGCCAACAGGTAACCTTGACCAAAAAACAACAGAGAGCATTTTTGAGTTAATTAAACAATTAAATAAAGAACAAAATATTGCCTTCTTATTAGTGACTCACGATTTAGGCTTAGCCCAAAAACTTAACCGTCGTTTTGTAATGCGCGACGGCGTATTAAGCGAGGAATTTTAAATGAGTACGCCTTTTTTTATTAGCTGGCGTTACCAACGTGGTAAGCAAAAAAATCGCTTAGTTTCATTAATTTCTCTCTTTTCGAGTATAGGAATTGCCCTTGGCGTTGCAGTTTTAATTATCGGTTTAAGTGCGATGAATGGCTTTGAACGCGAATTAAATCAACGAGTACTTTCTGTTGTGCCTCACGCAGAATTACGTTCTTATGCAAATAGCGAAGAGAATGTGATTCAGCAAGGCGAAAAGCTAGAACAAATTGTAAAAAACAATGAAAATGTGACCGCTTTATCTCCTTTCGTGACCTTTACCGCTTTAATCGAAAATGGCTCACAACTTAAAATTGCACAAGTGCGTGGCATTGATGCGGATAAGCAAGAAAAAGTCAGTAAGTTAAATCAATTTGTGCCGAGTGAACAGTGGCAAAATTTTAAGCAAGAAGGCGGATTGATTCTTGGTGCAGGTATCGCGAGAGATTTAGAAATTGAAGTCGGCGATGAAGTAACCTTGCTTATTCCACAACCAACAGAAGACGGTAAACTGGCTCAACCACTGCGTTTTGGTATTGATGTGACAGGCATTTTGCGTTTAGATGGTCAATTAGATCATAGCTATGCTCTGCTTTCTCTAGAAAAAGCACAAGAGCTTTTAGGGTTAGAAAAAGAGCAATATTCAGGATTAGAACTTGCGGTCAAAAAGCCTTTTGAAGTCCGTCAAATTCAGTTACCAGAATTAACCAATTACCCACAACAGCTTTATTTACAAACTTGGGTGGATAAATTTGGCTATATGTATAACGATATCCAATTAATTAGAACAGTTATGTATATCGCAATGGTGCTTGTGATTGGTGTAGCTTGTTTCAATATTATTTCAACTCTCGTAATGGCAGTTAAAGATAAGCAAGGCGACATTGCAATCCAGCGTACATTAGGTGCAAATAATAGCTTTATTAAGCGAATTTTCCTTTGGTACGGGTTAATTTCTGGTATGAAAGGGGCGCTATTTGGTGTGATTTTAGGGGGACTAATTTCACTCAATTTAACATCCATTATTAAAGGAATTGAGAATTTAGTCGGCGCAAAATTATTATCTGACGGCGTCTATTTTATTGACTTCTTACCTAGTGAGATTCATTGGTTAGATATTGTTTGGGTGCTACTTGCAACGGTTATTTTAAGTTTAGTGGCAAGTTTATATCCTGCTATTAGAGCGTCTAAGCTTGAACCAGCAAAAGTATTAAGCGGACATTAAAATTTAACAATTTTGATGATTTAATTCCCAACCAATGTATAAAAACCAGTAAAATTTAGCTACTTATTAAAATAATGTTAAAAATTTGTGACTTGTATCACAAATTTCTAATTTGGTTATTTTTTAATGTACAAATTTTGATATAGTTCAACTATATGAACTCAGTGTCTATTTTTTGTGGGGCAATTTATGACAACAGAACATCAAGCTGCAGAAAGCAGTAAAACATTAAGAAATGGAGTAATCTTACTACTAGATATCGTCCTTTTCTTTGTTCTTTTAAATACACTACCATTTGAGCCAAATGCAACTAAAGGTTTAGCCTTATTAGTATTTGTTGCTGTGTTATGGTTAACCGAAGCGTTACATGTAACAATTACAGCCCTTTTGGTGCCAATACTTGCTATTGCTCTAGGATTAGTTAAATCAAAAGAAGCGCTTAGCTCTTTTGCAGATCCAACCATTTTCTTATTCTTTGGTGGCTTTGCATTAGCGACAGCATTACATATCCAACAGCTAGATCGCTTAATTGCTAATAAAATTATGGCAATGGCAAAAGGTAAACTTTCAGTCGCTGTAATTTATTTATTCTCCGTAACCGCATTTCTTTCAATGTGGATGAGCAATACGGCAACAGCAGCTATGATGTTACCGCTTGCAATGGGAATTCTAAGTAAACTGGATAAAACGGCACATCATAATACCTATGTATTTGTTCTATTAGGTATCGCTTATAGTGCAAGTATTGGTGGTATGGGAACTTTAGTTGGTAGTCCACCGAATGCAATTGTAGCTTCAAACTTAAATTTAACTTTTTCAGGCTGGTTGAAATACGGTCTACCTATTATGTTTATTCTAATGCCACTGATGATCGCAACGCTTTATGTGGTGTTTAAACCAAAATTTGATGTTACTTTTGAGCAAAATTTTGAACAGGTTCCTATGAATCGCCCACGCATCATCACTCTAACGATTTTCGGTGTAGTTGCTGGATGTTGGGTATTTAGTGACTATGTAAACCCATTTTTATCTGGATTATTTGGCTTATCTGGAAACATCGGTAGTTTTGATAGTATTGTGGCTCTTTTTGCAGCCGTATTAATTTGTATTACGCGAGTTGCAACTTGGGAACAGATCCAAAAAAATACGGAATGGGGCGTATTAATGCTATTTGGTGGTGGTTTAACTTTAAGTGCAGTTCTTGGTCAAACTGGTGCAAGTAAAGTATTAGCTGACGGCATTGTATTTATGATTGAAGGTGGCCATTTCTATATTATTGGTTTAATTGTGGCGGCCTTTATTATCTTCTTAACAGAATTTACATCAAATACAGCAAGTGCTGCGTTATTAGTACCAATCTTTATCTCAATTGCACAAGCATTAAATATGCCACCAGTTGGTCTTGCATTAATTATCGGTTTAGGTGCGTCTTGTGCATTTATGCTACCAGTTGCAACACCGCCGAATGCAATTGTATTTGGTACTGGCGAAGTAAAACAGAGTGAAATGGTAAAAGTCGGTTTTTGGTTAAACTTAGTTTGTATTTTCGTAATTGCAACAGTAGGTTACCTATTCTGGCTATAATATAAATTTGCAAAGCGGTCGAATAAATCGACCGCTTTCGTTTTTATTTAATCTGAATTATTTTTTATTGAGAAGAAATTAATCAAAACTAAACAATAATTTGATCTACATTGATAAAATTATGCAAGAAGCTGTTATAATCCGTGCGTTTTTATTTTTTAAAATCATTAAGAGGAACTCACTATGTCCGTAAAAAAAATGGCTGACCTTGATCTAGCAGGCAAACGTCTTTTCATTCGTGCAGACCTTAACGTGCCAGTAAAAGATGGCAAAGTAACTTCAGATGCGCGTATCCGTGCAACTATCCCTACATTAAAATTAGCATTACAAAAAGGTGCTAAAGTAATGGTTACTTCACACTTAGGCCGACCAACTGAAGGCGTATTTGAGGAAGCAAACTCATTACAACCAGTAGTTGATTACTTAAATAACTCTGATTTAGGTGTGCCAGTGCGTTTAGTGCGTGACTACTTAGATGGTGTTGAAGTAAACGAAAACGAAATCGTTGTATTAGAAAACGTTCGTATCAACAAAGGTGAGAAGAAAAACGACGCAGAACTTGCGAAAAAATACGCTGCGTTATGTGATGTATTTGTTATGGATGCATTCGGTACAGCTCACCGTGCAGAAGGTTCAACTTACGGCGTTGCAGAATATGCGCCAGTTGCTTGTGCAGGCCCATTATTAGCGGCTGAATTAGATGCATTAGGTAAAGCATTAAAAGAGCCACAACGTCCAATGTTAGCGATTGTGGGTGGTTCAAAAGTTTCAACAAAATTAACTGTTTTAGACAGCCTTTCAAAAATCGCTGACCAATTAATCGTTGGTGGTGGTATCGCAAATACTTTCATCGCAGCACAAGGCAACGATGTGGGTAAATCATTATGTGAAGTGGATTTAATCCCTGAAGCACAACGCTTATCTCAAGTAACTAATATCCCAGTACCCGTTGATGTACGCGTAGGTACAGAGTTCTCTGAAGCAGCGCCAGCAACATTAAAAGATGTTAAAGAAGTCACTGCAGATGAATCAATTTTCGATATTGGTGACAAATCAGCAGAGGAGTTAGCGGAAATCATTCGTAACGCAAAAACAATTCTTTGGAATGGTCCAGTAGGCGTATTCGAATTCCCTAACTTCCGTAAAGGTACAGAAGTTGTTGCGCAAGCAATCGTTGATGCAACAGCAAACGGTGCATTCTCTATCGCGGGTGGTGGTGATACATTAGCCGCTATCGATATGTTCGGTATCGCAGATAAAGTATCTTACATCTCAACAGGTGGTGGTGCATTCTTAGAATTCGTTGAAGGTAAAGTATTACCAGCGGTTGAAATTTTAGAGAAACGTGCATAATTTGTGCGGGCGTACGCAGTACGCCCCTACGTTTTAGCGTTTGAATATATTGTAGGGGCGTACTGCGTACGCCCGCTAAAAAATTCTTAAACAAGTAAGGAACCACAAAATGGCAAAATTATTAGACATCGTAAAACCAGGTGTTGTAACAGGTGATGACGTTCAAAAAGTATTTGCATATGCAAAAGCAAATAACTTCGCTATCCCAGCAGTAAACTGTGTAGGTACAGACTCTGTAAACGCAGTATTAGAAACTGCGGCACGCGTTAAAGCGCCAGTAATCGTTCAATTCTCTAACGGTGGTGCACAATTCTACGCAGGTAAAGGTATCAAACCAGCAAGCGGTGCACGTGCTGATGTTTTAGGTGCGGTAGCAGGTGCTAAACACGTTCACGAATTAGCGAAAGAGTACGGTGTTCCAGTAATTCTTCACACTGACCACGCTGCGAAAAACTTACTTCCTTGGATCGATGGTATGTTAGATGCAGGCGAAAAATTCTTCGCTGAAACAGGTAAACCACTATTCTCTTCACATATGATCGACTTATCTGAAGAGCCAATCGCAGAAAATATGGAAATCTGTAAAAAATACCTAGAGCGTATGAGCAAATTAGGTATGACTTTAGAGATCGAAATCGGTATCACTGGTGGTGAAGAAGATGGCGTAGATAACTCAGATGTAGATGAATCTCGCTTATATACTCAACCATCTGAAGTATTATTCGTTTACGATTCATTAAACCCAGTAAGCCCACGTTTCACAATCGCAGCTGCGTTTGGTAACGTACACGGTGTTTACAAACCAGGTAACGTGAAATTAAAACCATCTATCTTAGGTGATTCACAAAAATTCGTATCTGCTGAACGTAATCTTCCGCACAATGCATTAGATTTCGTATTCCACGGTGGTTCAGGTTCAAGCCGTGAAGAGATCCGTGAAGCGATCAGCTACGGTGCAATCAAAATGAACATCGATACAGATACACAATGGGCATCTTGGGACGGTATATTACAGTTCTACAAAGCGAACGAAGCATACTTACAAGGCCAATTAGGTAACCCAACGGGTGAAGATGCACCAAACAAAAAATACTACGATCCACGTGTATGGTTACGTAAAATGGAAGAATCTATGTCTAAACGCTTAGAGCAATCTTTCGAAGACTTAAACTGCGTAGACGTATTATAATTTGTCATATTTTCGCAAAAACAGACCGCTTGCAAAGGCGGTCTTTTTGTATATTCAATGACATATAAAAACAAAAAAGCCCTCGATTTAATCAAGGGCCTTTATCATAAGTCGTATAACTAGAAAATAATTAATTATAAGCTTTCTGTGAAAGTACGAGTAATAACATCACGTTGTTGCTCTGGTGTTAATGAGTTGAAACGTACCGCATAACCAGACACACGAATTGTTAATTGTGGGTATTTTTCTGGGTTTTTAACTGCGTCTTCTAAAGTTTCACGACGTAATACGTTAACGTTTAAGTGTTGGCCACCTTCAACTTTGATTGTTGGCGCAACATTTACTGGTACTTCACGGTATGCAATGTCGCCTAATTCGCTGATTGCAACAACTTGATCTTCTGCAAAGCCAGCTTTAGCTGCTAAACAACGAGCTTCGTTTTTCTCTTCGTCTAATAACCAGAAAGAGTTTAATAAGTTAGCGTTTGCTGAATTTGTGATTTGTACACCTTTGATCATTTTGGATAACTCCTAAAAAAGTTTTAATGTTGGGATTAAATATGAAAAAATTTTAATTCTTCAAAAAAATTTGAGTGCATTGTAGTCCTATTCAGCAAAAAATCTACAAAAAATTAGCATTTTTATCAAAAAATTTGATAAAGGAACAAAAAACATACTATTATTAATATTTAAAAAACATAATTAACAATAAATTAACCAAAATAAGCGAGAAAATAATGAAAACTTGGAAAGAAGCAATAGGCGAAGAAAAGCAAAAGCCTTATTTTCAACAAATTTTGCAATATGTTCAAAATGAGCGCCAAGCTGGAAGAACAATTTATCCGCCACAAAACGAAGTCTTTAGTGCTTTTGCATTAACTGAATTTGAGGATGTGAAAGTGGTGATTTTAGGCCAAGATCCCTATCACGGCCCGAATCAAGCTCACGGACTCTCTTTTTCTGTAAAACCCGGAATCAAAACACCGCCATCGCTGGTTAATATGTATAAAGAGCTGGAACAGGATATTGGTTTCCAAATCCCACAGCACGGTTATTTAGTTGATTGGGCTAAACAAGGGGTGTTACTGCTCAACACGGTACTAACTGTTCAACAAGGAATGGCTCATTCTCACGCCAAAATTGGCTGGGAAGATTTTACTGATAAAGTTATTTCGCAATTAAATCAGCATAGAGAGAATATAGTCTTTCTACTCTGGGGAAGCCACGCGCAGAAAAAAGGGCAGTTTATTGATCGTAACCGTCATTGTGTACTTTGTGCGCCACACCCATCTCCCCTTTCAGCACATCGTGGCTTTTTAGGCTGTGGCCATTTTTCCAAAGCGAATGATTACTTAAGAAGTAAAGGTATTGCGGAAATTAATTGGCAGTTGCCTTTGAGTGTATAGACAATAATATTTGCCCCTTCGTGCTTCGACAAGCTCAGCAAACGATGGGGGCAAAACTCTACGCTTATAAATTACATCTGTTTTTCCGCTTTAGCCGTTAAATTCTCAGCGCCATTTGCTCGCATCACAATATTATCTTCGCTACGAATACCGCCATATTGTTTGAGTTCATCAATCTTCTTCCAATTAAAACGGCTTGCAAGCGGTCCATTTCGCCAATTTTTTTGCAAAAGATCGATAAAGTAAAAACCTGGCTCAATGGTTAAAACCATTCCTTCGGCTAAATCTCTCGTACAGCGTAAACTTGGATAAACGTCTGGAGCGGCTTTGTGAGTACCGCGTCGGTTTTGCTGGAAACCTGCCACATCGTGAACTTGCAAACCTAACTGATGGCCTAAACCGTGTGGGAAAAAGGCCCTACTAATCCCTTCTTCAAAAATTTGCTCCGCCGGCAATTTCACAAGCTCAAATTCATTTAACATCTGCGAAATCCATTGATGCATTTGGGTGTGATAACTTAAATAGTTAAAACCGATTTCCAGATTATCAATAATATCCAACTTAAATTGATCTAATTTCGCCACAAGCTGTGCAAATTCAGATTGTGGATCAAAAGCATAGCTACGGGTTAAATCTGATGCATAACCTAAGTAGGTTGTACCTGCGTCTAGTAGAAAACTGTTGCTCTCTTTTGGGGGCTTCACATCTAACTTAGTGTAGTGCAAAACCGCACTATTCTGATTAATCGCTACAATGTTACCATAAGGGACATTATTATCTGATTGTTGCGTTGCTTGTAGATAAGCTAAATTAATTTCAAATTCACTTTTGCCTGCAAAGAACGCTTCTTTGGCAGCTTTATGCCCTTTCAATGCCGAAAACTGCGCTTGATAGATACATTCAATTTCAAATTCACTTTTAATTGAGCGTTCATAATGCAGAATATTGAGTACTTTTTTCGGGTTAATCTCACTAAAACCTAGTGATTGTGCTAATTCGGTTTGTTCGCCAATAAAAGCACAATATTGTGGGCTCTGAATATGCTGTTTAATCTGCTGACTATCTGTTAAAATTTGCCACTCAAAAAATTCAGCAAAGAATGAATCAACGGGTGGATTTGGCATAACGTGCCAGTAGTCTTGCGGCGCATAGAAATAGATTTTCGGTTTATTTTTACCGTCTAAGAATAGCCAACTCTGCTCGGCTGTTGGTTCTGGAAAGATGTAGTTAAAATGCGGATTGATCTTAAAAGGCGCGCTTTGGTCATCTAAAAAGTGGTATTTGGGCTCACCTGCGTAGATCCAGATACCATCTAAACGTGCGCTTTCTAAGCAATCTTGAATAATTTGTTGAATACGTGAAATATGTTGTGCAAATAACTCTTTCATAGCGTTCCCCGAATTTTGCGCTTTATCATTTTTAGGAAAATATGAATACAATAACAATCAACCATACTTTAGATACTTTAGGCTTGCGTTGTCCAGAACCTGTAATGCTGACACGCAAAACGATCCGTAATATGAATGATGGCGAAGTGTTGCTGATTATAGCAGATGATCCTGCTACAACACGCGATATTCCCAGTTTTTGTCAGTTTATGGATCACACCCTACTTGATAGCAAAACAGACAGCACACCTTATCAATATTGGGTTAAAAAAGGCGTTGAATAATCACTTATTTAGCGATGAAATTTGCTAGAAAGCAAGGCTTAAAGTAGAATAGCACGGTTTTTCTTTCACTATTTTTAAGAGGATATCAAATGTTTGGAAAAGGTGGCTTAGGCGGCTTAATGAAACAAGCTCAGCAAATGCAAGAACGTATGCAAAAAATGCAAGAAGAGATCGCGCAATTAGAAGTAACGGGCGAATCTGGTGCTGGCTTAGTAAAAATCACAGTAAATGGCGCACACAACTGCCGTCGTATTGAGATCGATCCATCATTAATGGAAGATGACAAAGAGATGTTAGAAGACTTAATCGCGGCAGCATTTAACGATGCAGTACGCCGTGCTGAAGAACTTCAAAAAGAAAAAATGGCAAGCGTAACAGCAGGTATGCAGTTACCGCCGGGTATGAAATTACCATTCTAATTTTGGTTTTGATATTGGGGCGCGAAGCGCCCCAAACTTTTAAAGAGATATTATGCAAACTAGCCCTTTACTCGAAAATTTAATGGAAGCTCTGCGCGTATTGCCGGGCGTTGGCCCTAAATCTGCACAGCGTATGGCTTATCATCTACTCCAGCACAATCGTAGCGGTGGTGTAAATCTTGCTAAAGCATTAAGTGAAGCAATGAGCCATATCGGACATTGCAAATCTTGTCGCGATTTTACCGAAGAAGATGAGTGTAATATCTGCCAGAACTATCGCCGCCAAATGAGCGGACAACTCTGTATTGTTGAGATGCCACAAGATATTCAAGCGATAGAAAATACTAAACAGTATTCAGGACGCTATTTTGTATTGATGGGACATTTATCGCCGATTGATGGAATCGGGCCACGTGAGATTGGTTTAGATATTTTGCAACAACGCTTAGAGAATGAATCTTTCCACGAAGTGATTTTAGCAACTAACCCAACGATTGAAGGAGACGCTACGGCAAATTACATCGCTGAAATGTGCCATTTCCATAATATTAAAGTAACACGAATTGCACACGGTGTACCTGTTGGTGGGGAGTTGGATGCAATTGATGGCAATACCCTTTCTCACTCATTAGCAGGAAGAAGAGATATTACTCTTTAAATCAATACATCGCTTTCAAATTAATTTAAGCATTTTATAAATTAAACATCCAAGTGGGCGTACACAGTACGCCCCTACATATTGGGATATTACTGAATCTCAGGCGTATATTCCAATTTTCTCACAGCCTGTAATAGGGCTTCATTATCGACCTTTTCATCAGCAACGACTTTAACCTGACGATCTTTGATCGAGGCCTTCGTTGTCACAACACCTTCTACTTCACGTAAACTTTTATTCACCGTATAAGCGCAAAGCTGGCAGTGCATTTCTGGCACTTTAATTACTACTTCTTTCTCTTTTTTGGCTTCTTCAGCAAAAGCCGTTGCACTCGATACTATCGCAAGCGCAATCATCATTTTTTTAAGCATCGTACCACTCTAAAAAATAAGGTAAAACATAGGGATAGCAAAGGAAAAATAGAATAACTACAAACACTATCCAGTATAAAATAATTAAATTTCGGCGTGAAATGTATTTGCTACAGATGATTTTATTAGAAAACATCAATAGCCAAAAGCCATAGCCAAAGGCAACAAGCGATAAGATTAGCATTGGAATTTGCAAAAATTCTAACTCGCCTAACCCAATTAACCACGTTGAAGACACGCCAAACAATAGATAAATTAATGGTGCAATACAACAGAGCGTAGAGCTAATGGCTGCCACAAGGGCAGCCACTATGGTTGCAATAAATTTATTATTGTAATTTTTTTGAGATGTATTCATATTTAAACTCTTTCGGATCGAAGAAGTTTAATGGATCGCCACCGACTTCCGCATACGGATAACCGAAGTTATTCAGCGGAGTTAATTCAGGTTGTGGGTAAAGATCGAAGTCACGAGCGTGGTTAAAGCCCATCCAGTTCATTTCCCAGTTACCAAATAAGTATTTTGCGACCGCTTGAGTATCAGCGTCTTTTACCTCTTTCTTCTCAGCTAAACGCATTTTTGCCACATCTGCGCTATCTACTGGCACCCAACCAAAGCCCGCAAGGTAGAATTCCGCACGGCAATGCTGACCACCACTTACATTTGCCACACCTTTTTCATCGGCACTACCAAATGCACCCTTAGAGTATTTACTCATTTTTGGCGCTGCACCTAAACGGATACCAAAGACCTCACGAGCAGGAATATCTGCCGCACGCGCTAATGCCACAAACACCGAGTTAATATCCGTACATTTGCCTTTTAATACACCAGTGGTTAGGATTTTTTCTACATCGCCATCACCACAGCCTAGAACCGCATTATCTCTTTCCATATTTTCGACGATCCAATGGTGAATTAATTCCGCTTTTTTAAGTGGATTTGTCTCTTTTCCAACGATTTTATCCGCAAATTCCTTCACAATACCGTCAGTTTTGATATGTTGAGTGGGTTTTAAATACTCTTGCACATCTACCGAATAAACAATTTTTTCAGGTGGGGTATAGCCATCTAACGCCCCTTTTACAGCAGGCTCACGATCTTTAGTTTCAACCACTAAAGTTAATTTCAGATCACGTTTTTGTGCTTCTTTATCCCAGGTTGCATAAAGGGTTTTAGCACCGTAAGTATTGTTTTCAGTGATATAAGCCTGTTGATAGTTACCTTCAAACTGCAATGATTTCACTGTTTGATAGTTCGTATCTTGTGGTAATGGGATCCATAAATTAGTTTGACCTTTAGAACCTTGTGGCACCGCCAAATCATAGGTTTGGGTCATTTCGTAAGTATGGGTATCCGTGTGGAAATTAGTTTGAGAATTTGCGTTTGCAAAAAGAGAGCAGCTTGCAACAGCAACTGCGAGAAGCGTTTTTTTCATTGTTGATCCTTAATCGTTAAAACTTAACACATTAAATGTCGAAAGACGTGAGCATATTAACTGATTATAAGATTTAAGCAATGAAATTATTTTGCTTCAATTTTTATTGATTCCGCTTTATCTTCCTGCAATTTAGATAAAGAGCGCGATTTCATAAAGTTCCTCGTCTGCTCAGGTACTTCTTCCAATAATAAACGTGATTTTTGTGAATCTTTTTTAACGATAGATCCATCTTCATAGATCAAAGCCAAACTAAATTTAGCCATATCGAACTGATTTGATGCAGATTGATTCAATAACTTTAATGCTGATTCGACATTATTTTCTTCCAACATTTTGTGCGCTAAAAGATATTGAGCCAGTGGATCATTCGCATTTGCCGCTTTTATAATTAGCTCCATCGCTTTTTCCATTGATTTTTCGACACCCTTGCCTTCTAAATACATAATGCTAAGCATTGATGCGGCTTCCATATTGTTTTGCTGCATTGCTAATTCAAACCACTCTTTCGCTTTCTTATAATCTTCAGGCACAATATGACCATAGAAATAGAGCCGACCAAGTAGAACTTGCGACTCTGAAAGACCGTGTTCAGCTGATTTTTCTAACCAATAAACTGCGCGTTCTGGCTGATTACTTTGACTGAAAGCATCTGCAAGAAGAAGCTCAATCGCAGGATTTTCTCTATCTGCAAATTTAAGTAATATTTGGACCGCTTTATTAGGATCTTTATCAACACCTTTGCCACGCAAATAGAAAAACGCTAAATAAGGTAACGACTCTTCATCTCCTTGTTCAGCTGCCTTTTGATACCAATAAGCACTTTTTTCAAGGTTATACAATGACATATAACCCTTTTCAGTATAAAGCTCTGCCAATTTACGTTGAGCCGGCGCGTTTCCTTGTTCAGCAGCAAGTTTTAACCATTTTTCTGCTTGAATCCAATTCTCTTCTCCACCAAGCCCATAACGATAAAGAATCCCTAAATTTTGTTGCGCTTGAACATCATTTTGTAGTGCTGCTTTTTCAAACCACTCTCTTGCTTTAACATAATCATTTCTGCCTAAAAGCCCATGAAAATAGTAGATAGCAAGATTCGTTTGAGCATTTGCAGAACCTTTTTCAGCTGCTCGCTTAAACCAATCAAACGCGGCATAGAAATGGCCTTTTTCATCCAATTCAATACCTAAATGATATTGTGCTAGCCCAAAATCCTGTTCAGCAAATTTTTTATAATCTACATTTACATAGCGAGATACTGGAATATTCCAATTTCTATGGATCTCTGCAAGATAAATAGCTGCACTCTCAACGCCATTATTAAATGCTTTTTCTAATAAATCATTCGCACGAACAAGATCATTATCCAGTAGATATTTAATCCCCAACGTATTTTGCGCATCCGCATACCCTTGATTCGCCGATTTTTCTAACCAATATACGGCACGACTCTGATCTAAATGGGGATTATCCATATAGTAAACCGCGAGATCATATTGATCATCCGCATCGCCATTTTCAAAAGATTTCTCACGCCAATAGAGCATTTTCATCTCATTTTTCTCAACGCCATAGCCAACCCCATAAAGATCTGACAAACGACGTTGTGCTTTACTATGCCCTTTTTCAGCGGCCTTTTCTAACCATTTTGCAGCTTCACTGTAATCAACCGCAACGCCCATCCCATCTGAATAAAATACCCCAATATTGTAAATACTGTTGATATGCCCCTGCGCTGCTGATTTTTGAAACCACTTTAATGCTTCAGCGTAATCAATAGATTGATTCCAACCTAGCATATAAATCACACCGACATTAAATTGAGCCTGAGCATCGCCTTGATTTGCTTGTGGCAACACGAGTTCAAGCCGATTGTATAGTTTCATTGCATTTGCATTTACTGGCTGAAAAGCTAACAGGAGAAGGCATATCATCAGGCATTTTTTGAGCATATTAAATACTCCAAAGAAGGTGAAAGAAAAGCCTTGCAATAATACAAGGCTTTCGATCATTTGCTCAAATAACTATTTGACTATTTTTTATCACATATCAAAAAAATACTATTTCAACAATCTCTGGCTGTTCAGCACGACAGTAACGGACGATAACGCCATTGCAAGTGCCGCAATCATCGGATTAAGCAGCCAACCAGTAAAAGAATATAAAACGCCAGTGGCTATCGGGATACTGACAATATTATAGATAAAAGCCCCTACTAAACTCTGCTTCATATTAATTAGCACTTGTTTTGAAAAAGGCAAAATTTTAGCTAATGGCTCTAATCCCGATTGCATAAGTGAAAGATCAGCGGTTTCAACTGCAATTTCACTGCCATTATGCATTGCGATCCCTACATTCGCTTGGGCAAGGGCAGGTGAATCATTAATGCCATCGCCGATCATCGCAACCTTTCTTCCCTGTTGTTGTAATTTAGCAATCTGCTCGGCTTTTTGCTCTGGCAATACATCGGCGATTACGCCGTCTAAGCCAAGTTGATTAGCATAATGCTCTGCAGTGATTTTGCGATCCCCTGTTAGCATTAAACATTGATAGCCTTGAGCTTGGAAGTTTTTAATCATCGCTTGGCTTTCAGGACGAAGTTGGTCTTGGAGATAGATAATGCCAGCCATCTGATTATTGATTGAAATAAATACTTGAGTACCCACATTTTCACTGGCGGGCGTACGCAGTACGCCCCTACATTCTTGCTCAATAAAGCTTTGGTTACCAATCTTCACAATATCTTCAGCACATTTAGCTGAAATCCCCATTCCTTTTACAATTTGTAACTCCGTTACTTCACAACAAGCGGTCTGCTTTTCTGAAAATTTTACAATTGCTCTAGCTATCGGATGGCTTGCGTGTTGTTCAAGGCTTTTTGCGAAAGTGAGTAACTGCTCTTGGTTAAAATGGTTAAAAGTTTCGATATGGCTCACCTGCATTTCGCCAGTAGTTAAAGTGCCTGTTTTATCAAAAACTAAGGTATCCACTTCGCTACTTGCCTGTAGTGCGTCAATATTACGTACCAGCACCCCAAACTCCGCAGAACGCGCCACGCCCGCAATGGTTGAAAGGGGAATCGCCAAGCCGAGCGCACAAGGACAGGCAATAATTAACACCGTTGTAAAAATCCCTAAGGCGAAATCAAAATCTTGACCAAGCATCAGCCAAATTAAGCTACTGACAAGCGCAATACTGACCACTATCGGTACAAATACCGCAGCAACCTTATCAACCCACTGGGCGAGCGGCGGTTTAGTTGATTGTGCTTGGCGAACCGCGCTAATAATACGCGCCAGTGCCGTTTGTGAACCAACCTGCTCTGCGATATAAATTCCTGCGCCATCTTGCACAATGGTACCAGCGCGTACTTTATCGCCTACTTTTTTCTCTATCGGCAAGGCTTCTCCTGTGAGCATTGACTCATCAACCCAAATAGAACCACTGACTAAAGAGCCATCGACCGCCAAGCGATCTCCAGTTAAAGCCTGCACACGCATTTCAGCTTTTATGGCTTTAACAGGTATGGTTTTTGCAATATTTTCTTCAAAAATAACCGCTTGTTGTGGGGCTAAATCCAGTAATTTTTCCAAAGCCAGCGATGAACGTTGCTTCGCCTTTAACTCCAAATATTTACCTAAATTGAGAAAACCGATAATCATCACACTGGCTTCATAGTAGAGATGTGAATGATGCTGTGGGAAAAGCGTTAGATAGAGAGAATAGAGAAAAGCAACACCGGTACTCAACGCAATCAGTGTATCCATTGTTGATGCTCTATTTTTCAAACTCGTCCAAGCACCAGTATAGAAATGCTTACCGCTAAAATAGATCGTACCGGCAGTAACTATTGCCCAAGTTAACCAAACCCAACGGTTTTCTGCTGTGGCTTCCATCCCAAAAACTAAGCCGTAGATCATTAAAATTGAACCAACCGCCAAAGCCAAAATAAACTGCTGTTTTTTCTGCTTTAAGGTTGCTTGAGTTTGGGCTTGTTGTTTCGCTCGGCGCTCTTGCTCACTTTCCAATAATTCAGCCCCAAACCCAATTTTAGTAATGGCTTGAATCACTGCTTCAGCAGGAACATTTCCTTGCACAAAAGCGGTTTGATCCGCAAGATTTACAGATACTAGCTCCACTTCAGAAAGGCGTTTGACAATGGTTTCTACTCTGCGTACACAAGCCGCACAATGCAAACCATTGAGAAGGAATTGTTGTTGCATAAAATTATTACTCTATTAGGTTGTAGGTCGGGCATTTATGCCCGACGAATAAAATCAATCCTTTGAAATGTCGGGCATAAATGCCCGACCTACTATATTTTCACTTCAAACCCAATATCAAAAATGGTATCAATTAAGGTCTGTTGATTTTCTTCGCTTTCAATTACTGCTTTTTGCGTGCTTAAATCAATTTGCACATCGGTAACCGTTGGTAGAGCTTTTAACGCATTTTCAACGCTTTTCACGCAATGTCCGCAATGTAAACCATCTAGTTGTAGAATTGTTGTTGCCATATTATTTCCTTATTAATCATTATCTACTAGCTGGCGCGAGCGTCTCGCTCGTGCCATAAAAATAAAAACAACCTATCATAAACCTTAACCTTAGGTAATGGTCAAGCAATCTTTGCAATTTTTTATTTGTTTAAACCGCTGTAATTCGTTAAAATCTTGCCCTGTTTTTATTTACACCTGAATTTAAAAGAGTTTGCTATGTCTGAAAAACGTTATGATGCTGATGAAATTACGGTACTAAAAGGTCTTGAGCCTGTACAACACCGTCCCGGAATGTACACCGATACTACTCGCCCAAACCATTTAGGCCAAGAAGTTATTGATAACAGTGTCGATGAAGCGTTAGCAGGCTATGCAAATAAAATTGATGTGATTCTGCATAAAGACAACTCTTTAGAAGTTGTAGATAACGGGCGTGGTATGCCTGTTGATATTCACTCTGCGGAAAAAATCTCTGGGGTTGAGCTGATTCTAACTAAGCTCCACGCAGGTGGTAAATTCTCAAATAAAAACTATACCTTTTCAGGCGGTTTACACGGGGTGGGTATCTCGGTGGTAAACGCCCTTTCAGAGCGCGTTGAAATTAGTATCAAACGCAATGGCGAAATTTATACCATTGCTTTTGCCAACGGCGAAAAAGTGGAAGAGTTAAAAGTTGTCGGCACTTGCCCTAAACGCCAAACAGGGACAACGGTTCGTTTCTATCCAAATCCAAAATATTTTGATAGCCCTAAATTCTCGGTAAGCCGTTTACGCCATCTATTACGCGCAAAAGCGGTACTTTGCCCGAAATTAACCATTAACTTTATCGACCATATCAATGGCACCGAAGAAACTTGGTTCTATGAAGACGGCTTATCAGAATATCTCACTGGTGCATTAAATGGCTGTGAGTTTTTACCAAATCCAATTTTTACTGGCGATGTCGTTAATGATACAGACGCAGTAAGCTGGGCGCTATGCTGGGTGCCAGAAGGCGAACTTGTGGCTGAAAGCTATGTAAACTTAATCCCAACGGCATTAGGCGGAACTCACGTAAACGGCTTACGTACAGGTTTATTAAATGCGTTAGTTGAGTTCTGTGAAATCCACAACTTACTCCCACGTGCAGTAAAACTTACCGCAGATGATGTATGGAATCGCTGTTCTTATGTGCTTTCGCTAAAAATGCAAGAACCACAATTTGCAGGGCAAACCAAAGAGCGTCTCTCTTCACGCCAAGCGTCTGGTTATGTGTCAAATACCTTAAAAGATAGCTTTAGCTTATGGCTAAACCAAAATGTACAAGTAGGTAAAGAGATTGCTGAAATGGCAATTAGCTCTGCACAAAGCCGTTTAAAAGCCGCTCAAAAAGTGGTTCGTAAGAAATTAGTTAGCGGCCCTGCCCTGCCGGGTAAATTAGCCGATTGTACTTCGCAAGATCTGAATTTAACTGAACTCTTTTTAGTGGAAGGGGATTCTGCGGGCGGCTCTGCAAAACAGGCGCGTAGCAAGGAATATCAAGCGATTTTGCCACTGCGTGGTAAGATCTTAAATACTTGGGAAGTCTCTTCCGATCAAGTATTAGCTTCAACAGAAGTACATGATATTGCAGTGGCAATGGGGATCGATCCAGATAACGATGATTTAAGCCAGCTACGCTATGGCAAAGTCTGTATCCTCGCCGATGCGGACTCGGACGGTTTACATATCGCAACCCTACTCTGTGCGCTGTTCTTACGCCATTTCCCAAGCTTAGTGCGTAATGGCCATGTTTATGTGGCAATGCCGCCACTCTATCGTATCGACTTTGGTAAAAACGAAGTTTACTACGCATTAGATGAAAGCGAAAAAGACGCGATCTTAGCGAAATTAGAGAAGAAAAAAGGCAAAGTCGATGTACAACGCTTTAAAGGTTTAGGCGAAATGAACCCGAAACAGCTTCAAGAAACCACAATGGATCCAAATACACGCCGTTTAGTTCAATTAACTTTCGATGATAACGAAGAGTTTGAAGAATCTAATAAAGATACCTTTGAATTGATGGATATGCTTCTTGCCAAAAAACGCTCAGAAGATCGTAAGCAGTGGCTACAAAATCGCGGTAATGAAGCAGAATTGGCGGTTTAGGTTATTTTTGTTGAATATATCATCAATAGGAATATAATAGATACAATTTGTATATATTAATGGGGAAAGGTATGGCAACAGCAAAACTTTTCTGGAGTGGTAACTCTCAAGCGGTACGATTGCCTAAAGATTTCCGCTTTGATGCCGAAAGTGTTCGTATTGAGAAACAAGGTAACAAAGTGATTATTGAACCGATTATTGATAATTGGGATTGGCTAGACAGCTTAGGTGAACCAGATCCTAGTTTAGAAGCAGAAATTAAACTTGCAAGAACAGAAAGCCAAGAACGTGATTGGAGTTGCTTTGAATGAAATACTTGCTTGATACCAATGCGATTATTGCAATTTTAAATCAGAATATGAGTTTCATTAATCAATTGAAACAGTATCGACCAAGTGATTTTGGATTATCATCAATTGTGCTTTTTGAACTATGTTATGGGGCAGAGAAAAGCCAGCGTAAAGCGGAAAATTTAGCAAAATTAGATAAACTACCTTTTGAGATAATTCCTTTTACCGCAACTGATGCTCGTATTGCTGGTAAAATCCGAGCAGAATTAGCTATTCAAGGAAATCCGATTGGACCTTATGATGTTCAAATTGCCGCTCAAGCTATGAGTAATAATTTAGTATTAATTACCCACAATACCAAAGAATTTAAGCGAATAACTGATTTAAAATTTGAAGATTGGTTACTACTTTCATAGAAAACGGCACGCATTTGCGTGCCGTTTTTGTAAATGTTCTTTCAATAAAAGCTCTGCTCGGGCGTACGCAGTACGCCCCTACATTCTTTCATTAAATGGGGCTTACTTGTAGGGGCGTATTGCATACGCCCGCAGGCAAAGAAAGCGCGCCCAAAGATTTTTTATTACGCTTGGCATACACCACAAGTTGCAGCTGCTGAGAACATCCACACCAGTTTTTCTTGCTCTTTGATGTAATCACTCATTTGTGATGCTGTACCTTCATCATCTGCTTCGTTTGCAATCGCTAAGATTTCACGTTGTTGTGCTAACAGTGTTTTGAAGCCTTCTAAAGTCCCAGTTAAGCAGCCTTGCGCTGAAGAAATTGCGATATCTTCTTTGATGCGTGATACTTGTAGGTATTGGCTAAAAGCGTTATTTGGCACACCGCCTAAAGTTAAAATACGTTCTGCGATCTCATCTACTTTTACCACTAAATCATCATAGATCTCTTCAAATTTTGCGTGTAATTCAAAGAAACTCACACCTTTAATATTCCAGTGATAGCCACGAACATTAGTGTAAAACACTTGGTAAGTCGCTAATAAGTTGTTTAATTCCGCTGATAATTTTTCTGCTGACGCTTGATTTAAACCGATTGCATTTGTCATTTTATTTCTCCTCTAAAAAATGAACGAATTGATTTAATGGTAACAAGTATAATTGTTACCATTTTGGCTGTAAAGCGAATGTTATTTATGCATTTAATAATTAAAAACTATCAGATAAATGATATTAATTTATGCCTATTTAAAATTCTCCAACCCATACTGATACAGGGCATTTTTCTTATAACCAAAACTATCTGCCACAATACCTGCTGCTTTTTTAAGTGGTAGTTCATTTGCTAATAATTCTAATAATTTGACCGCTTGTGGTGAGAACTCTTGTTCTTCCGTTTGTACTTTTCCTTCAACCACTAACACAATCTCGCCTTTAATACGGTTGCTATCTTGTTTTAGCCATTCGATTAAATTACCTAACTGATCGCCTTGAATCGTTTCCCACGTTTTAGTTAATTCGCGAGCCATAACGATATAGCGTTCTACACCAAATACCGTTTGCATATCAGCTAATGTATCTAAAATACGGTGGGTTGATTCGTAGAAAATTAAGGTGCGGCTTTCATTTTCAAGTTCGGTGAGTTTATCAATACGTCCTTTACTTTTTGCAGGTAAAAAGCCTTCAAAGCAGAAACGATCTGATGCAATACCTGATGTACAAAGAGCTGCGATTGCAGCACAAGCCCCCACAATGGGAACAATGCGAATGCCTGCTTGTCTACAATGACGTACCAAATGAAAACCCGGATCGCTAATTAGTGGTGTCCCAGCATCAGAAATTAAAGCAATATTCTGCCCTTCTAACAGCTTTTCGACTAAAACCGTTGCTCTTTGTTGTTCATTATGATCGTGTAATGCAAAAAATGGCTTCTTAATGCCATAATGACTTAATAGAATCCCACTATGACGCGTATCTTCTGCTGCAATTAAGTCGACTTGCTGAAAAGTATCTAATGCACGTTGAGTAATATCGCCTAAATTGCCGATTGGGGTCGCAACAATGTATAATACGCCGATTTGATTTGGATTATGTCCGTTTTTCATTTGATTTTCGCTTAGTTGATAAGTAAGATTTGCTACAAAGCGGATAACAGAATTCTCAATTTCCAACTATGGAGCTATAAAAATGACTATTTTAGTACAAACTGGTACCTTTAGCCAAAAAATGAAAACGATTTTTGTGCCAACAACATTGGCTCTCGTTCTCTCGGCTTGTACCGGTTCTAGTTTTTTCAAAAATGAAGTAACTGAGTCTCTTAAAAACGATGCTTACGCATCATCGGAATTTTACATCAATAAAGCCGATAATACGGGGAAATCTGAAGATCAGCAAAGCTATCGCTTACTTGCTGTGCGTAAGCTAATTGATGAAAATAAGCAATCAGAAGCTCAAAATACTATTTCGGAAATTAATGTTCCAAAACTAAACGAAGTTCAACGCCTAGAATATGATTTACTTACTGCTCAACTGGCAGCATTAACAAATAATAACGCTCAGGCTCTAGAATCATTAAAACGTCTTCCACAACCTAAATTAAGCCAATCACAGCTATTACGAGTTTATCAAACTCAGGCTCGCGTTGCTGAAAACCAAAAAGATGTACTTGAATCAGTTCGTGCTCGTTCATTGATGGATAATTACTTAACTGATAATAAATCTCGCCAGGAAAACAATGACAGAGTATGGGAATTATTGCGTGGCGCAAATCGTGGAATGGTTGAGAAAGCAACAGCAAATCCAGGTGAAGTAGGTTTTGCCGGTTGGATCGCATTAATTAATGCTTACAATCGTAATATGACAAATCCTTCTCAATTACCACAAGCAATCAATGAATGGAAGCAACAATATCCAAATCATACGGCAAATAAGTTAATGCCGACAGAATTACAAAATGTGGCTAGCTTTCAACAAACACAATTAAACGGAGTTGGCTTACTTCTACCGCTTAGTGGCGATGCAAAAATTTTAGGCGATATTGTGAAACGTGGTTTTGATGATGCAAAAGGTGCAGATTCAATGCCTGTGTTTGTTTATGACACTGATAGTGCTTCTATCAATGATTTATTAGAACAAACTAAACAACAAGGCGTACAAACTATTATTGGGCCATTATTAAAACCTCGTGTAGATGAAATGTTAGCAAATCCTAATATTGCAAACACAAATGTTTTAGCTCTGAATTCAACACCAAATGTACGTTCAATCTCAAAAGTATGTTACTACGGCTTATCACCAGAATCTGAAGCACAAGCTGGTGCAGAACGCTTATACAGAGATGGTGCGTCAAATGCTGTAGTTGCGGCTCCTCACGGTGATTTTGGTCAACGTTCAGCAGAAGCATTTGAACAACGATGGAGAGAAAAAACAGGTAAAGACACCAATGTTCGTTACTATAATGACCCAATTGAAGTCGTTGATAATTTAATGAATAACGGTATTGCTCAAGGGACAGCATTATATGCATTAGGTACCGCAGATCAGTTATTAACGTTAAAACAAGCTATTGATAATTCAACTTTAGCAGGTCAATTCCCAATTTATACTTCATCACGTAGTAATTCTCCAAATAATGGTGCGGAGTTCCGCTTAACAATGGAAGGTGTAAAATTTAGTGAAATTCCACTATTAGCGGATGTAGATTCTGATGAATATAAGAAAGCTGAAGCTCTTGCAGAAAGCGATTTTTCAATGATGCGTCTATATGCAATGGGTTCTGATGCTTGGGCTGTTGCAAATAAATTCAATGAGTTCCGCCAAATCCCTGGTTATAGCGTTTCAGGTTTAACTGGTGTATTGAGCGCTGGTCCTAATTGTAATATTCAGCGTGAAATGACTTGGTTACAATATCGTGGCGGTAGTGTGGTAAATGCTAACTAATAAGCGTGCGAAAGGCGCCATTTTTGAGCAACAGGCTAAAGCTTTTCTTATCGAGCAAGGGCTTAAATTTGTTGCTCAAAATCAGCAATTTAAATGTGGAGAGCTTGATCTCATTATGTTAGATGGCTCAACTCTGGTTTTTGTTGAAGTTCGCCAACGTAAAAATGCTAACTTTGGCAGCGCTTTAGAAAGTATTAGCTACACCAAGCAACAAAAATGGTTAAATGCGGCAAATATGTGGCTCGTGAAAGAGAAAAAGCAAAGTTTAGAAACCGCAGATTGCCGTTTTGATGTTGTCGCTTTTGAAGGTAGTAATCCGCCATTATGGATTAAAAATTTTTTAGGATAACCAAGCATCTTATGTTACAAAAGATCCAAGATCGTTTTAGTGAGAGTATTCAGATCCAGATTGCAGCGGCAGAATTACTCCCCTCAAAACTAAATGACGCAGCAAATCGAATAGTCTCTTGCTTATTACGTGGTAATAAAATTGTTGTATGTGGCTACGGTCGTTCTTATGCAAATGCGCAAATACTGGCAAGTAACTTATTACACCGCTATGATCTATCTCGCCCTAGCTTAGCAGTTCAGTTATTGCATTTAGATGGTATTTTAGTTGGGTGCTTAACTCAAGATAGTGAATTTGCTCAAATTTATCGTAAGCAATTACAAGCAGTGGCTAAAGAAGGAGATTTACTTATCGCCTTTTCTCCATTAGGCAATGAAGATCCTGTAATTAATGCGATTCAAACAGCTCAAAATGAGAATTTAGAAATTTTGGCTTTTACAAGTAGCTTGAATGATCACGTAAAAGGATTATTGGAAGAAACTAATTTAGAAATTGAAATTCCTTCTATCAATGAGATACGAATCTCCGAAGGGCATCAATTCTGTATAAACTTGCTCTGTGAATTGGTAGATAATCTATTATTCGCTCCAGCCTCTAATTAAGGAGATTATTATGTTAAAACTCATTAAACGCCTAAGCGCTGCAAGCTTATTTGCTGTCACTTTTTTATCTCTACAGGGCTGTATTGCAACAGCTGTTGTAGGTACTGCTGCAGTAGCGACTAAAGTTGCAACCGATCCTAGAACAGCAGGACGCCAGCTAGATGATGAAACCTTAGAAGAAAAAATTGCTTATAACTTAAACAAAGATGAGCAAATTAAAGAAGAAGCTCGCGTAAATGTTGTATCTTACAACGGAAAAGCGCTATTAATTGGCCAAGTTCCAAATGATAGTGTAAAAGAGACCGCTAAAAGTATTGCTGCTGGCGTAGAAGGCGTTTCAACCGTATATAATGAGATCCGTGTAAATAACAAAATCGGAGCTGGTCAGATTAGCTTAGATAGTTGGATTACCACTAAAATTAAATCTAAATTATTAGTAAGCTCTGAAGTAAAAACAACTGAAGTAAAAGTGATTACAGAAAATGGCGAAGCTTTCCTGCTAGGCAATCTTTCACCAGAACAAGCTGATGCAGCTGCTGAAGTTGCTCGCAATGTGAATGGTGTAAATAAAGTTGTTAAAGTAATTACTTACGCTCAATAACCCTAAAAGAAAACCCACATTTCTGTGGGTTTTTTTATTATCATATTTTGTAATTAACGACGATCATCTTCTTCAAAATCATCATCTTCATCATCGAAAAATTCGCCATCGTCGCCGTACTCGTCTTCATCACTATTTGGATCTTCAAAGTAAGTGCCCCAGCCTTCATAAACTGCGCCAGCTTTTTCGATTAATGGTAATAACTCTTTTTGCTGTGCAGTAATTAAATCTGCTTTTAATTCAATTTCACTAACAATATCGCACACAAAAATCACTGAACCATCTTCTTCTTCCACTTCTTCTGCTTCAGAAATTTCATAGCCAAGTTTATAGGCATCAACAACCAATTTTTCTAACTTATCGAAATCATTGTGAGCGATATGGTGTTCAACAATATATAACGCTTCAGGATCGCTACCATCTGCTAGTAAAGATTCGATGATCTCATCGGTTTCTTGTCTTAATTCAGTTAAATCGTACATTTAATTTTCCTCGCTTTGAGCTGTAAAGTTTTCGGCAAACCAGCTATCTAATTTAGCGGAAAGTTTGTCGATTCCGATTTTATTTTGTGCAGAATAGGCTTCTACTTGAATATCCCCTTGGAAAGGTAAGATCGCTTCACGCACCATTTTTACGGTTTTACTACGTGCGCTTTGGCTAAGTTTATCTGCTTTAGTTAATAACAATAGAACTGGCAATTTCGAAGATACCGCCCATTCGATCATCTGTTGGTCTAGATCTTTTAATGGATGACGAATGTCCATTAAAATCACTACACCGCGTAAACATTCACGAACCTGTAAATATTCGCCCAGTGCTTTTTGCCATTGTAATTTCATCTGCTCTGGAACAGCCGCATAACCATAGCCAGGTAAATCGACTAATTTACAGTTTGGCTCAACTTCAAATAAGTTAATTAATTGGGTACGCCCTGGTGTTTTGGATGTACGCGCTAGGCTTTTTTGATTAGTTAATGCATTTAATGCTGTTGATTTACCTGCATTTGAGCGGCCAGCAAAGGCGATTTCAATCCCAGTATCTTCAGGTAAATGACGAATATCTGGTGCAGATGTTAAAAAGTGAGTTTTATGATAGTTTAATTTAATAGTATTCATATTTGTGTAGGGTGCGCCTAAACGCACCGATAAAATTATTTAAAACGGATTGCCAACCCTTTCTGCCCATATTGATTTGGCTCTGGATTGCCTGCAAATACGCCCCATTCTAAGAATAACATTGTACCGATAAACATCGGCGTTGCTAATCCGAGTAATACGGCCATTGTGCCTTCTGTTCCCTGCCCAACTAAATAGCAAAGAATCGGCACAAGCACCATTAATAACGCTTTACTAGAGCGGTTTCTGTCGTGTAAACGCTTAATAACAACGGCTGATAAGCTATAAGTTGAAATCGTTAGCGGAATCACACTTAACCAACTGAAAGCGGTCAAATTTACAAAAAAATTTGCAAAAATAAATAAGAATAGAAAATTAATTCCTAATCCTTGCCAAAAACCTTTACGGTTTAAGCGGCCCTGAAATGAAAATAATGCATCAAAGAAATTCATTACTGTAATGCCTTTTCAATTTTCTCAAATAAGTCACGAGCCAGATTATCTAAACCTTTCAAACGTTCTAAACCACGACGCATTAAGGTTTGACGCTGTGCATCATAACGAGAAAGTTTAATTAATGGCTCAATTAAACGCGCCGCCACTTGCGGATTGGTTTCATTAAGTTTAGTCAGCATATCCACTAAGAAACGGTAACCTGCGCCATCATTTGCATGGAAAGCTTTCGGGTTTTGAGCCGCGAAAGAGCCAATTAATGAACGTACTCTGTTTGGATTTTTGAAGTTAAAGCTACGATGCTCTAATAAACCTTGTACAATTTCTAGTACATTCTCATCAGGGCGCGTCGCTTGTAATGCAAACCATTTGTCCATCACTAAGCCATCGTGGTGCCATTTTTCTTCAAAATCGGCTAATAGGCTATCTCTAACCGGTAACTGCGCTTTAGTTGATGCAGAAAGAGCTGCAAGCGTATCAGTCATATTATCAGCTTGGTTATAGTGCTTATAAACAAGGCTATTTCCCATATCCGTAAAGGCTAAATAAGATAAGCACACATTGCGTAATGAACGCATCGCCATATCTTCTGCAACAACACGGTATTCAGGCAATTTATTGTGGTTATAAGCCACAAATAGACGTTCTTTTAAAGCTTCAGCGATCTCTTTCTGCATAAAGTGACGTACCACAGAAATACCAACAGGATCGATCACTTTAAACTGCTCTGCAAATTCCGTCTCTTTTGGCAGAGTTAGCGTTAATGCAGCTAATTCAGGATCTTTATTTGCATTATCTAGCACGAAATTAAGCGCTTCTAATAATTCATCAGAGAACTTCATCTCTTCGCCTTGTTGGAAGCGTGTTAGATTTGCACGTAATTCATTGCTAAATAACATTTGCGCACAATCCCAACGCACAAAATCATTCTCTGCGAATTTTAATAAGGTTAATAACTGCTCTGTGCTGTAGTTATAATCTAAACGTACTGGCGCGGAAAAATCACATAATAGTGCCGGTACAGGACGCTCTGTGACATTATGGAACTCAAAAGTTTGATTCTCGTGAATTACATCCAGCACATCGCTTACAGAAAGCAGTTCATACTGTAACTTAATCTTACGACCATTTGCGCCATATAACGCAATTTTGAGTGGAATATGTAGATTCACTTTTTCCACTTGATCCGCTGTTGGCGGTGTCATTTGTGAAACGTGTAAACGATAAATATTGTGCTTTTCATCATACTCATCGGCAATCGTTAATTCTGGTGTACCAGATTGACTATACCAACGGCGGAACTGCTCTAAATCAATACCTGAAGCGTCTTTCATCGCCTGTACAAAATCATCACAAGTCGCAGCTTTACCATCATTTAGCTCAACATAGCGTTTCATCCCTTTTTGGAATAACTTCTCGCCAAGTAAAGTATGCAACATACGAATCACTTCGGCACCTTTCTCATAAACAGTTACAGTATAGAAGTTATTCATTTCAATCACTTTTTCTGGACGAATCGGGTGTGCCATTGGACTTGCATCTTCAGCAAATTGTACCGTTCTTAATAGACGCACATCTTCAATACGTTTTGCCGAACGCGACCACAAGTCAGAGGTAAATTCTTGATCACGGAAAACTGTTAAACCTTCTTTTAAGCTTAATTGGAACCAGTCTCTACAAGTGATGCGGTTACCCGTCCAGTTGTGGAAATATTCATGGGCAATCACACTTTCCACATTCATATAATCTTCATCGGTTGCGGTTTGTGGATTCGCAAGCACAAATTTAGAGTTAAAGATGTTCAACCCTTTATTTTCCATTGCGCCCATATTGAAGAAATCAACCGCCACAATCATATAAATATCTAAATCGTACTCTAAGCCGAAACGCTCTTCGTCCCATTTCATTGAACGTTTTAAGCTCTCCATCGCCCAAGTTGCACGATCTAAATTACCGCGATCAACATAAATCTCAAGATCCACTACTCGACCGCTCATCGTAGTAAATTTATCTTGTAATAGATCGAAATCCCCTGCTACTAATGCAAATAGATAGCTCGGTTTTAAGAACGGATCTTCCCACTCTACCCAGTGTTTGCCATTATCTAAATCCCCTTGCGCAATGCGGTTACCATTCGACAATAAGAATGGATATTGCGTCTTACAAGCGGTGATTTTGGTGCGATATTTTGCAAGTACATCAGGGCGGTCAAGCATATAAGTGATTTGGCGGAAACCTTCTGCTTCACACTGGGTACAGATTCCATCGCCAGACTGATATAAGCCTTGTAATGATGTATTTTGAGATGGGAGTAATAAAGTTTGAATCGTTAGCTCAAATTGCTCCGCAGGGACATTTGCTAAATCTAAAGTTAAAGATTCATCATCTTTTTGGTAATGTTCAAAGGTTTTACCATCTAATTTTAACGACACAAAGGTCAGGCTATGCCCATCTAAACGAAGTTGCGTCGCTTCACTATTTAGGCGTTTTACACTTAAAATTGAAGTAACCAAAGTTTCTTCGGGATCAAGTTGGAAATCCAGATAAATATCTGTAATCGTAAAATCAGGTTGGCGATAATCTTTTCTAAATTTTGCTTTAGGTTGCATAAGGTTTCCTTACGGATTAAGCGAAAAATTGCTGTCTAGTATATTGCAGTTTCGGGGTAAAGTCTAAGCCCTTGAACCGAAAATTGCGGTGCCGATACGAACCATTGTTGAACCACACTCAATTGCGCTCTGCATATCGTCCGACATTCCCATTGAAAGCGTATCAATATCGCTAAATTCGGCTTGTAGTTGCTTAAATAGCTCTTCCATTTTTTGTAGCGCAATACGTTGCTGTTCTGGCTCACTTTCAGGCTTTGGAATCGCCATTAAACCACGTAATTTTAAGCGTGGTAACAGGCTAATTTCACGGGCTAATTCAAGCATTTCATTCGGCGCAATGCCCGATTTTGACTCTTCATCACTAATATTAATTTGAATTAACACATTTAATTCTGGCAGATTTTCAGGACGTTGATCATTTAAGCGTTGCGCTATCTTTAAACGATCAACTGTCTGAATCCACGCAAAATTTTCCGCCACAAGGCGCGTTTTATTTGACTGTAAAGGGCCGATAAAATGCCACTCTAACTGGCTATTTCCTGCAAAATGTTGGATTTTTTCCACGCCTTCTTGCACATAGTTTTCACCAAATGCCCTATGGCCTGCGTCTATCGCTTGTTGAATATCTTCTACAGGTTTGGTTTTACTTACCGCTAATAATTTCACTGAATTAGGCTGTCTATTTGCCTTTTCAGTAACAGATTGAATTTGTTGTAAAATTGTCGCTAAATTTTGAGAAATCGACATCATCTTCTCCAAAGAGTTATAATGGGCGAAATGATAAAACTCCACACTTTGAAAAGCAAGGATACATAATGGAAAGACTCGCAAAAATTAAATTAGTGATTACCGATATTGATGGTGTATTAACCGATGGTAGTCTGTATTACGATGAAAATGGCGAAGCACTAAAATACTTTAATGTAAAAGATGGCTTAGGAATCAAAATGTTACTCGCTTGTGGGATTCAAGTTGCGGTACTTTCAGGGGGCGATACGCCGATTTTACGTCGCCGAATCAAAGATTTAGGCATTCCGCTCTTTCAATTAGGCAAAATGTCAAAACGCCAAGCTTGCTTGGATTTAATGGCACAAGCGGGCGTAACCGCAGAAGAGACCGCATTTTTAGGCGATGATACCTTAGATCTACCTGCCTTTGAAGTCTGTGGTTTGGCGATTGCGGTGAATGATGCCTTTGATTATATGCAAGCTCAAGCTGATTTAGTGCTAACGCGCAAAGGCGGTCACGCGGCATTCCGCGAACTGTCTGATATGATTTTAAAAGCACAAGGCAAAGAAGAAGTTTATAGTACCGCCGATGGATTTATGAAAGTTGTGCATCAAATGGCACAATAGCAATAACTCAACTAAAGAAGGAAAAAACTATGACAACAATGAATATCACTCTTTCAAATCAAGCTGCCCCAGAAGTTTGGGGCAAAAATGCCATCACATCGGTAAATAGTGATGGCTTCACTATTCATCTACAAAAAGATTCTCTGAATACTATTCAAAAAGCGGCGCGTAAAATCAAAGGGCAAGGCATTTTAAATGTCACTTTAACTGGCGAAGGTTGGGGGCTTGAAGAGTGTTGGGCTTTCCATCAAGGTTTTACATCTGTTCGTAATCAAGGCTCTGTTGTTTATCCAGATCTTGCAGAAAACCAAGCAGAATTTGATGCCCGTGTAGCCTGCACCACTTTCACTCGTGAACTGATTAATGAACCTTCCGATTCACTTATTCCAGAAGTACTTGCTCATAAAGCAGCGGAATTTATTCTGCATCAAGCGGATAAATGTGTGGGAAAAGGCAAAGTCTCTTTTGAAATTATCGCACGCGAAGCTCTAAATGAGCGTGGCTATAGTGGTATTTGGACAGTCGGCAAAGGTTCAGCACATCAGCCTGCAATGTTACAACTAGACTACAACCCAACAGGCAATCCTGATGCCCCTGTGTTAGCTTGTTTAGTGGGTAAAGGTATCACCTTTGATACAGGCGGTTATAGCTTAAAACCAAGTGATTCAATGGCTACGATGCGAACCGATATGGGCGGTGCGGCTTTAGTTACGGGTGCATTAGGCTTTGCGATAGCACGTGGCTTAAATCAACGTGTAAAACTCTATCTCTGCTGTGCGGAAAATATGATTAGTAGTAGAGCCTTCAAACTAGGCGATGTGATTACTTATCGCAATGGCGTAACTGCTGAAGTGAATAATACAGACGCTGAAGGTCGTTTAGTATTAGCCGATGGCTTAATTGAAGCTGATAAACAAAAAGCGCAATTTATTATCGACTGTGCAACCTTAACGGGCGCGGCAAAAGTTGCTTTAGGTAACGACTACCACGCAGCTCTTTCAATGGACGATAACTTAATTGCCGATCTATTCCAGTCAGCAAAAGCGGAAAATGAAGCCTTCTGGCGTTTACCTTTTGAAGAGTTCCATCGTGGCCAGATTTCATCGCCATTTGCGGATATTTCAAATATCGGCTCTGTGACTGTGGGTGCTGGTGCAAGTACGGCAACAGCGTTTTTATCTTACTTTGTTAAAGAGTATCAACAAAACTGGTTACATATCGACTGCTCTGCCACTTTCCGTAAATCTGCAAGTGATTTATGGGCAGCAGGTGCAACGGGGATCGGTGTTAAAACGTTAGCGAATTTATTGTTATCAAAATAACTGATCTTAGGTGGGCTTTTGCCCACCACTTGTCTAATATCATTTTACAACCGGTCTGATTTTCGAATTTTTTTGCAAATCAACTAGTTAAACAACTACTGTTTAAATTTACAAAAAAGTTTATTTTTTCTCTTGATCCTGTTCGTGTAAACAGTATAATAACCTGTATGCAAGAACAGTTTTTCTTTCAGGAGAAATCATTATGGCTAGTTTAAGAACATTAGAACGCAACTCAACTTATCAACCACTTCCACTTTATCGCGATATGAATAGCGAAAAATCGATCAAATTAGATCTTAACTCGCTCTGTATTCGTCGCCCAACGGATACTTTCTTTATCCAAGTTAAAAATCCAAATCTTATTGCTTGGGGAATTGAATTAGATGATTTGCTGATTGTGGAACAAAATGCAACTCTGGCAATTAACGATCTTATTGTTATTGAGAAAGCAGGGGAATACAAATTCTATCAATTCTTTAATGAGATTAACGGTGAAAAAATTCTATTCTCTTTAGATGTGCGTGAGCCAAATTTACGTATTCAGAAATGGCAGGATATTGAGCTGGCGGGTGTCATTACAAATGTGGTACACCAAGTAAAAAGCCGCACAGCTCCAACGAGATATGCGGCTTAATCGAAAGCGTTAATTAAAGTACGCGGCGTGATTGTGTATAAGTTCTTGCCCAGTAGCTGTTTGAAAGTGAAGCTTTGGTTACGCCAGTACTTGAACCTGCGTGAACGAATTGACCATTGCCCACATAAACACCAACGTGTTTATTGCCACGGAAGAAAACTAAATCGCCGGGACGTAATTCCGATTTTGAGATTTTGCGTCCAACGGTTTTTTGTTCGGTTGTTGAACGAGGCATATTAACATTAAATGAACCCATTACTTTCTGAACAAATGCAGAGCAATCAATACCTGCTTTTGTTGAACCGCCTAAGCGGTAACGAACACCAGCCCAGTTACGATAAACAGATAAAACTTTATCCGCTGCGTTTCTGCCCCCTAAAGAAGAGGTTTTTACACCTGACTCTTTTTGAGCATATTTACTAACTTGGCTTGGTGTTGCAGCTTTAGTACTTAAACTAGCGTCCGCTGTAGAAGAACAAGCACTTAAAAAAGCAGCTGCAAAAATAACAAATAGTGGTTTTGATAAACGTGAAAATAATTGTTTCATAATAATGTTTTGTCTCGCCAGAACTAAAAAGCGGAACGACTCCTAAAGAATTTGAATAGGTTAAAACTAAAAAAATGCCCTATCATTCCAATAGGGCAACAACTGATATGACCAGTATATTCTAATTTTGTTGCAAAGATCGCAAGAATTTTATCTCATCTGCCCAGTTTTCTGGTTCGATTGTTTCTAAAATAAGCGGAATATTGTCAAAATTTGAATTATTCATAATAAAACTAAATACTTCCGTGCCGATAGTACCTTGTCTTAACGTGTGATGACGATCGACTCGGCTTGCAAGCGGTGTCTTTGAACCATTTAAATGCATACCACGTAAAAAGTTATAGCCGACCACGCTATCAAACTCTGCAAAAACGTTTTCTGCTCCTTCAAAAGAGCTAATATCGTAGCCTGCTGAAAATAAGTGGCAAGTATCTAAACAAACACCTACGCGTGATTTATCTTCCACTTGCTCAATAATTTCCGCCAAATGTTCAAAACGCCAGCCAAGATTTGAACCTTGCCCAGCGGTATTTTCAATTACCGCCACAACATTCGGCACAGTTTCTATCGCAATATTTAACGATTCAGCAATGCGCGCCAAACACTCTTTTTCTGAAATCTTATTTAAATGTGCGCCAGGATGGAAATTAAGTAATTTCAAGCCAAGCTGATTTGCGCGGTGCATTTCATCAATAAAAGCATCACGCGATTTCTGTAAATTTTCCGCTTCGGGATTGCCTAAGTTAATCAAATAACTATCGTGGGGAAGAATGTGAGCCGCTGAAAATTTATGTGCCTGACAAAAACGTTTAAATTTTTCAATGGTATCTGCCTTTAATGCTGGCGCTTTCCATTGACGTTGATTCTTAGTAAACAAGGCGAACGCATTTGCGCCGATTTCCACAGAACGCAATACTGCGTTTTCCACACCGCCTGACGCACTCACGTGCGCACCAATATATTTCATATTCTATTCCTATTTTTATCTTAATTCGGTAACATAGTCGCTTTATATTTACTCAAACAATGAAACTCTATGAGCGAAACAACTATTAACGATTTCTCACTACTTTGTCGTCTATTCGGAAACTTATTTTATCGCGCCCCAACAGATCCTATTCTAGCCGGCACTTTTGCGTGGCTACAGCAAGGTAATTTAACTCAACAATGGGCGCTAAGCACCGATAGCCAAAGCGAACAAGCTCTTGCGACAATTCAAAAGAGTGCTAACCCTACGCAATTAGACGCAAGTTATCAAGCGCTTTTTGGCGAAAACGCCTCTATTGCTACAACAATTTCTGCCTATGAATTATCTGTTGAAGAATTTGTCCAATTCCGAGAGCAACGCGCAATGCCTGCCCTTGAAAACGCAGATAACGTGGCGTTATTACTATTAACAGCGTCTTGGATTGAAGATAATTTAGATTCTGTTAATGCTCAAAAAGAGCTCTTTGAACACTTTTTACTGCCGTGTTTAAGCAAATTCTTAGGCAGAATCGAAGCCTTTGATACAGGTTTCTACAAAGCATTAGCGCAACTTACTCGCGATGCATTAAGCGCAATGGCAGATGAGTTAGAAGAAACGCTAAATGAGAGCGAAGAATAAGGATTCAATATGAAAAAACTTCACAAAATCGGCTTAATCTCAATGCTAGGTTTAGGCGTTATCGGTTACGCTTTTGCGGATAGCCCAAGCGATGAATATAGCCGTTTAAACAAATGGATTAACAGCAATTCTGCAAAATATATGAACCTTGATGCACTGGTTCAACAAGCGAAAACCGAAGGCGAATTACAAGCTTTAATCAAAGCTAAAATCGCGCAATTACAGCAAGAAACCGATAGCTTAAATATCCAAACCCCTGAAATTAAAGCGATTAAAGATAATGCCGTTGCACGTATGAAAGCGTTTACCAACACAAGTGTGGAAGCGTTCCGTGTAAAACAGAATCCAACGGAAGCAAATATGAAAGCGATGAGCGCGAAATTACAAAGTGCCGACAGTTTGCTTGCAACAGAGCAGAAACTTAAACGCGAAGCGAAAAAGAAATACGATTTGAAATAAAAATTGCGGAATAAATATCTTTCAGAACAATAAGGGCGTATAATTCGCCCTTATTCTTTTAAGCACAAGGTAGGCAACTATGAGCGGACAAATGTTTTACATTCATCCTGATAATCCACAGGAGCGTTTGATTAAACAAGCGGTTGAAATTGTTAAAAAAGGCGGTGTTATCGTCTATCCGACAGATTCAGGCTATGCGCTAGGTTGTGCTATCGGCGAAAAGCACGCAATGGATAAAATTGTGGCAATTCGTCGCTTACCAGAAAATCATAATTTTACTTTGGTGTGTAGCGATTTATCGGAGCTTTCTACTTATGCGCTAGTTACAAATCAGTCCTATCGCTTAATTAAAAACAATGTGCCGAATCCATACACCTTTATTCTGCCTGCAACAAAAGATGTGCCGCGCCGTTTATTAACTAAACGTAAAACCATCGGTATTCGTGTGCCAGATAATGCGATTGCCCTTGCGTTGATTAGTGCGTTAGGCGAGCCGATTTTATCTTGCTCTTTAATGTTGCCAAATGAAGAAATTACCCAATCAGATCCTGATGAAATTCATGATTATTTAGCTCATCAAGTTGATCTGGTTATCCATGGGGGATACTTGGGACAATCGCCAACAACGGTGATCGATTTAACCCAAGATAGCCCAGAAATTATCCGTGTAGGATCAGGCGATCCAACACCTTTTGAATAAAATAAATTGCTATATAACGGGCGTACGCAGTACGCCCCTACAAATGAGCATTATTTACTAACGTAGGGGCGGGCCGATGTGCCCGCCCACATAATATTTCAGACGCTTGTGAAAGCGACAATAAGGAACTTGATTTAAATGACTACATTTCGTAAACCGGCTACTAACAACCGGTCTAATTCTGCAAAAAATTTGCAAAAGCCAACCTTTTCAACTCAAAAGCCAAATCAGCGCACTGATCGCAATGAACGTAATAATCGTACAGATCGTAGTGAGCGTTTTGATCGTAACGAACGCAATGATAAATTTGCGCAATCAAAACCAACATGCCCAACAAGCAGACCACTTGTAAAACGTCCTGCGAAACCGACCGCTAACGTTGATGGTGTGGTTGAAAATAAAAAAGTAGAAAAAATCGTTGGCGAAAAATTACAGAAAATTTTAGCGCGCGCAGGCAAAGGCTCTCGTCGCGAAATCGAAGAGGTTATTTCGCAAGGGCGTGTGAGTGTCGATGGTAAAATCGCTACTTTAGGCGACCGTGTACAAGTAAGCTCAAGCACAAAAATTCGTTTAGATGGTCATTTAGTAAATTTAATTCCTGCGCAGAAAGAGATTTGCCGTGTATTAATGTACTACAAACCAGAAGGCGAACTTTGTACCCGTTCAGACCCTGAAGGTCGTGCAACGGTATTCGACCGTTTACCAAAAATCTCTGGCGCACGCTGGATTGCGGTAGGCCGTTTAGATATTAATACATCGGGCTTACTACTATTTACTACCGATGGCGAACTCGCAAACCGTTTAATGCACCCAAGCCGTGAAGTTGAGCGTGAATACTCTGTGCGTGTATTTGGTGAAGTTGATGAAGCAATGCTTCAACGCTTACGTAAAGGCGTTCAGTTGGAAGATGGCCCTGCGAACTTCAAACAGATTAAAACCGTTGGCGGTACAGGTATCAACCAATGGTTTGATGTAACCTTAACGGAAGGCCGTAACCGTGAAGTCCGTCGCTTATGGGAATCGCAAAATATCCAAGTAAGCCGTTTGATCCGTATCCGCTATGGTAATATCAAATTAGATAAAGCCTTACCACGTGGTGGTTGGGAAGAGATGGATTTAGAACAAGTAAACTACCTACGTGAGTTAGTAGGTTTACCGGCAGAAACTGAAACTAAGGTTGCTGTTGCTCAAAACCGTCGTCGTACCAGCACGCGTCAAATTAGAAAAGCGGTTAAACAACATTCAAAATATCGTAAAATGTAACAAATCCCCCCTAATCCCCCTTTTTCAAAGGGGGGAATTTTATGGAGAACATTTTGAATACATATAATCTACGCTTAAAAGCAAAAAACGAATTAACCCTACACCCAACTACTCAATATTGGCGTAAATGCCAAGTCGAAGAGCTTTTTGAAATGCCTTTTATGGAACTGGTTTTCAAAGCGGCTCAAGTTCATCGTGAAAACTTCAATCCCCAAGAGATTCAACTTTCCACTCTACTTTCAATCAAAACGGGCGGTTGCCCAGAAGATTGTGAATATTGTCCGCAATCTGCGCGTTACAACACAGGTGTTGAGCGCCAAGAAATGCTTGATGTAGAAGAAATTGTTGAAAAAGCCAAAATTGCCAAAGCGCGAGGTGCAAGCCGTTTCTGTATGGGCGCTGCGTGGCGGGGGCCAAAACCTAAGGATATTGAAACTGTCACTAAAATTATCAGCGCAGTAAAAGAGCTTGGCTTGGAAACTTGCGGAACCTTCGGGATGCTTGAAGATGGGATGGCGGAAGATTTAAAAGATGCCGGCTTAGATTATTACAATCACAATTTAGATACCGATCCTGAACGCTATAACGATGTTATCCATACTCGCCAACACGAAGATCGAATGGATACTTTAGGCAAAGTGCGTAATGCAGGTCTAAAAGTTTGCTGTGGCGGCATTGTGGGAATGAATGAAACTCGCCCTGAACGCGCAGGCTTAATCGCAAGCCTTGCCAATTTAGATCCACAACCTGAAAGCGTACCGATTAATCAGCTTGTCAAAGTTGAAGGCACACCGCTATTTAATGCCGAAGAGTTAGACTGGACTGAATTTGTGCGTACTATCGCAGTAGCTCGAATTACCATGCCACAAAGCTATGTACGCCTTTCGGCAGGACGTGGCAATATGCCTGAAGCAATGCAAGCGCTCTGTTTTATGGCGGGAGCAAACTCAATTTTCTACGGCGATAAATTGCTTACCACTGAAAATCCTGAAGAAGATAGAGATAGAGTATTAATGGAAAAGCTCGATCTCTATCCGCTTTCTCTCTAAATTTTACTTCATCTGATAAATACGCTCCTATTTGGAGCGTTTTTTATGCAAACAATTCTCAATTTCTTCTTTTGGAACCTTTTCCTAATTTACAAACTTGAAAAAATAGATAGAATCCATTGATAACTATTATCACTAGTAAAAAGGAGATTTCAATGTTCAAGAAGACATTAATTACATTAGGTTGTTTAGTAGCACTTGGTTCGGCAGTTGCAAAAGAAGTGACAATTCCGACCGCTCGCGGTGATGTAACCGTTGATGCACCGCCTGCAAAAATTGCGGTTTATGACACTGCAAGTATCGATACCCTACACGAATTAGGTGTAAAAATTAACGGTATTCCCCAACACGCCATTCGCGTCCTTCCCCAAGCAAAATCCACTTTTGACAATGCCGATGTGAACGTTGGTACTGTATTTGCGCCAGACTTAGAAGCGTTAAATGCACTCAAACCTGATTTAATTATTGTTGGTAAACGTACTGCAAGACACTTTGACGCTTTAAGTGGTATCGCAAAAACTATTGACTTAACCGACAACGGCGACACTTTAATTGCTGATAGCCTTAACCGCTATATCGTTTATGGTGAGATCTTTGGTAAACAAGAGCAGGCGAGTAAATTAAGAGCAGAAATTGAAGGCTTAATCAAAGAGACTCAACAAGCCGTAAAAGGCAAAGGAAATGGCTTAATTATCATCACTAACGGCGGAAAAATCTCTGCATTTGGTTCAGGCTATCGTTTAAGCTGGATCCACGATATTTTAGGCGTGCCTATGGCAGATGACAGCATTAAAGTTGCAGGACACGGCAAGCCAGTAAGTTTTGAGTTTATCCAAAAATTAAACCCTGACTGGTTATTTGTAATGGATCGTATCGCAGCTATTGGCCAAGAAGGTCAAAGTGCAAAAGAAGTGTTAGATAATGAATTAGTTCATCAAACAAATGCGTGGAAAAATGGCAATATCGTTTATTTAAGCGGTGCGTCTTATATTTCTCCGGGCGGTTTCGACCAATTAAAAACGGATTTAACCACAATCAAACAAGCGTTTGAGAAGAAATAGGATTTCATTCTTCTAATTTCACCGAGTACGGGCCGTACTCGGTTACTTATCTTAGTCGCGTTGCGACTGAAAAGAGCGACAAAGTCGCTCTGTTAAGTAACCCCATACGGCTCGTATGGGGTGTCTCACATTACCTATGTCTTTAAATAAAATTAACCTACTTATCCTTTTTATTCTCTGCCCGATTAGCATTGCAACTGGGGTAGCGGATTTTCACTGGCAAAATATTTTCAGCAATCCAGAACAAACCCAGCTGTTAATGATTAGCCGTTTACCGCGTACTCTTGCGGTGATTCTTGTGGGAGCAACACTGGGCATTGCTGGAATGGTGTTGCAAATCGTACTTAAAAACCGCTTTATCGAACCGAGTATGATCGGCGCAAGCCAAAGTGCAGGTTTGGGGATTCTGCTTGCGAGTTTATTTCTTCCAGCGTCTGCGCTGATTGTCAAGATGTCTTTAGCAACTCTTTCCGCACTGATCGGAATGGGGATTTTTTCTTTACTTCTTCATCGTCTTCCGCCACATCAACAGCTAATGGTGCCCTTAGTTGGGATTGTCTTTGGCAATATTATCGAAGCCATTAGCACCTTTATTGCCTATGAATACGATAGTTTACAGGTGCTTTATATCTGGTTTGCAGGGGATTTTTCGGGCGTGCTTGCAGGGCGCTATGAGCTACTTTGGCTTACCGCAGGACTTGGCGTGCTGGTTTATATTATGGCGGATCGCCTAAGTATCACGGGATTAGGACGTAATATCAGCACTAGTTTAGGGGTAAATTACCGCCAAATGACGTGGATTGCGCTATTTGTAGTTGCGATGATCACATCTGTAGTTGTGGTTACCGTTGGGCAAATTCCTTTTATTGGACTAGTAGTGCCGAATATTGTTTCTCGTCTAGCTGGGGATCGCTTACGCCATAATCTGCCGTCTGTGGCATTACTCGGTGCGAATTTAGTGCTGTTCTGCGATATTTTAGGACGTGTGGTCAATGCCCCTTATGAGATTCCAATTTCTACGTTATTCGGTGTGGTTGGCACGCTGATTTTCCTTTATCTACTGTTTAAGGGCAAACGCAATGGCTAGATCATCAAAATTTATTATCGCCTTATTGCTTGCTTGTTTAATTGCGGTAAGCGTGGCTTTTCTCACTTACAACGCTAAGGGGAACTGGGATTTTGTGTTGCCGTTTCGTGGCAAAAAGTTATTAATGTTGGTGATTATCGGCTATAGCGTAGGAATCTCGACGTTACTATTCCAAACCTTAACCCATAACCCGATTTTAACCCCAAGTATTTTGGGCTTTGACTCGCTCTATTTGCTCACTCAAACCCTGTTGGTCTTTTTCTTAGGGAGCTTAGGCTTTACCCAAATGGATACAAGCGCTAAGTTTTTGTTAGAAACTTGCTTAATGCTCGGCGGTTCATTATTGCTATTTTCAACCTTAACCAAAGGCAAAGCGGACATTACCCGAATGATTTTAGTCGGGGTAATTTTTGGCGTGTTATTTAGAAGTTTAACCAACTTCTTACAGCGAATGATTGACCCAACAGAATTTGCGGTAACACAAGGTTCATCTTTTGCGGATTTTAATGTTATCAAAGCAGAGTTAATGTGGATCGGCTTGAGCGTTGCGCTCATTTCTGCCCTTTGGATTTGGCAACAACGGCATAAGCTCGATATTTTACTGCTCGGCAAAGATTGCGCTATTGGACTTGGGATCGATTATCACCGTTTTTCTCGTCAGCTATTAATTTGTTGTGCGATATTAGTTTCAGTATCAACAGCATTAGTTGGGCCTGTTATCTTTTTAGGCTTATTAGTGTGCGCCTTCGTCAATGCGATTACGCCACAGATGCACCATAGTGTAAGAATACCTATGGTCTTTGTGGTGTCGGCAATGACTTTAGTTTTAGGTCAGCTTGTGTTTGAACAGATGCTTAAAATGCAAGGGGTATTGAGCGTAGTGATTGAATTTGTTGGCGGTATAGTGTTTATTTATTTGATGTTAAGGAAGAAATCAGCGTGATAAAAATAACTAACCTTTCTCATAAAATCGATAATAACCTGATTTTAGACAATATTAACTTAACCATTAACAACGGCGGAATTACTGCACTTATCGGTGCAAATGGAGCAGGTAAATCGACTCTGCTTTCGTTGATCGCCCGTCTGCAACCGATTCAACAGGGCAATATCGCTCTTAATGATTTAGATATTAGCAAAAGTCCGTCTCGTACTATCGCACAACATCTGGCGATTCTTACCCAAGATAACGCTATTCATAGCCGAATTACTGTCAGTGATTTGCTGATGTTCGGGCGCTATCCACATCATCAAGGGCGGATTAATGATGAAGATAGAGAGATTGTTGAAGATGCGTTAGTTCGTTTTGAGTTAGTCGATTTGAAAGATCGCTTTTTAAGTGAGCTTTCTGGGGGACAACGCCAACGTGCGCTGATTGCAATGACATTTTGTCAGCAAACTAGCCACGTACTGCTTGATGAACCACTCAATAATTTGGATATGTTCCACGCTCGTGAATTGATGCGTCTATTACGCCGTCTAACCGATGAGTTAAAGCTCACAACGGTTATGGTCGTACACGATATTAATATGGCGTCAGCCTATGCAGATACGATTGTCGCGATGAAAAACGGCAAGATCGAAATGATTGGCTCACCTACGGAGATTATCACAGAGCCGAATCTTAAAACCCTATTTAATTTAGATGCGCAAGTGTTGCAACATCAGGGGAAACCGTTGGTTGTTCATCATATTTGATTTCTTTCAAGCTAATTTGGACGGATAAGCTATCCGTCCTACAAATGACAAATAATATTCTCCTTCAAATAATTGTCTATTTTTAAACCTTTTGAAATTTATTGATATTAAATAATATTGATTCGCATTAAAAAATAAAATATATTTATAAAGAAATGTAAATTATTCTCATTTTAATAAACTAAAACTAAAGGAATCAATATGGAATTTAACAAGTCAAAACTTGCAGTTGCAATCTTTGTTGCAACAACATCTTTAGCTTATGCAAACCAAGCGGAAACCGTTACCAAATTAGATGTGATCGAAGTAGTTGCGGAAAATGCTGGGGCTAAAAATAAAACCAACGTGGTTACAGCAGAAGATGTAAACAAGAGTACTGAAACGGATCTTCGTGGTTTATTATCGGAAGAACCTTCAATTAACTTCGGGGGCGGTAATGGTACTTCTCAATGGCTAACCATTCGTGGCATGGGTCAAGACCAAATCGATTTTAATGTAGATAACACCAATTCAGACGCACAAATCTTCCATCATCAAGGTCGCTTTACCCTTATCGACCCTACTCTCATCAAACGTATCAATGTCAAAAAAGGTTCAGGTTCTGCAAGTGCAGGTATCGGCGCAACCAGTGGTTCAATTAATGTCACAACTTTAGATGCAAAAGATCTTCTTAAAGACGGCCGTAACTTTGGCTTTAAAGTGAATGGCGGATTCAGCACCAATAAAGGCTACACCGAAGGCGGTACGCTATTTGGTCGTGTTGGTAAAGTCGATGCTTTAGTGAGCGGTAACTGGATTACGGAAAAAGGCTATAAGTCAGGTAAATCAAATGGCGGTGAGCAAAGTATCCAAAATAGTGATTTAGGTAAACGTGGCATTCTAGCTAAAGTTGGCGTGGATTTGACTGAAGATCAACGTGTGGTATTAAGTCATAGAGAAGATCGTCACTATGGCAAACGTGCGATGCGTGAAGAGTACGACCAATCTTTAGTTGGTAATGATAGTGAAAATAATCCAAGCTATCGTGTAACAGAAACGACCACAACTAACTTACAGTGGACGGGCAAAAATCTAGGCTTTATCACTAATATTGATGCAAATGCTTATGTGAAAGAAGATGCAATTTCTTCATCAGAAGAGAAAGCAATGTTTAATGGTAAGCGTTCAATTAACACTCAAGGTGCTAATCTAAACTTAGATTCTGCTATCGGCGAAAGCCATATGATCAAATATGGTATCAACTGGCGTCACCAAGAAGGGAAAGCAGCGAAACTGGCTAAAGATGCGCATAATCAAGAGAAAACCGATAAAGCAGTTTATGTAGAAGGTATTTGGGGCTTTGGGCCAGTGACTTTAACTACAGGTGCACGCTATGACCATTTCAAATTTACCGATATGGCAGGTAATCAAGTTAGCCGTGGCAAGCTTAATCCAAGTTTTGGCTTAATTTGGGAAGCAACGGATAATTTAAGCCTTAACAGTAGCTTAAACTACGCAACTCGTAGCCCACGTTTCGTTGAAGTACAAATGGCGAATGGCGACCGTAACAAAGTGGTTGTGGCAGATAACTTAAAAGCAGAAAGAGCAAGAGATACAGAAGTTGGCTTTAACTATAAAGTTTCTGACTCTATTGATGTAAACGGTAGCTATTTCTGGAAAGTGACTAAAGATTTAGTTCAAGTTGATGATCGTGGTGCGAAAAAAATCTACAATGAAGGCACATTACGTAGCGAAGGCTATGAGTTAGGTGCTTCATATAAAATTGGCGGTTTAACTTTACGTGCAGGCGTAGCAGACAGCAAACCAAGAATGAGCAGTTCAGCAGTGGATAGTATCACTCTAGCAGTGCCAACAGGCAGAACTTGGACAACCGGCATTTCATATAAATTCGATAATCCAGATTTAGAATTAGGTTGGAAAGGCCGTTTTGTTGAAGGCATTGATTCTTTAAGCACAATTCGTACTCGTGCACCTATCGTAAAACGTAGTGGCTATGGGATAAGCGATTTCTATGTAAACTGGAAAGCAACCAAAGATTTGAATGTGAACCTTGCGTTAGACAATGCGTTTAACAAATACTATCGTAGCCATTCACAACGCCCAACGGCAAACTCACTACCTGGTGTAGGTCGTGATTTCCGTATGAATGTGAATTATACTTTCTAATGCTTTATTAAGTTGATGGCGCAAATAGCGATATTTGCGCCTATGCTACAAGCGGTTAAATTTGCAAAAAATTTTGAAAATTAGACCGGTTGTACTATTACAATAAGATTTTTGTAAATTTTTTTACAAAACCCTTTGCATTTCGATTTTAATTCGGCTATATTCCAAATCATTCAATTTCTGGAGTTATTATGAACAACATTCGCAAACATCATCATCACCATTTACCTGAATAATCTTTCGGGCATTTTGTGTGTTCGGAAGAAACTTCCGAATGAAATGTATAGCGAATAGCAACACAGAAAGCGAAAGCAAACCAAATTTCAACCCTTCGGAAGATAACTTTCGAAGGGTTTCTTTTTATCAATAAAAATATAGGACATAGTATGAAAAAGCTCACAACATTAGCTACATTGATCTCTGCCTTTGCCCTAAATAGCGCTTATGCAAACCAGATCAAAACCTTTACTTATTGCGTTGAATCTTCGCCGATGTTTCTTAATCCACAAATGGCAACGGACGGCGCAAGTTTTGACGTTGGACAAGCTGTTTTTGACCGCTTGATCGGTTTTGAAAAAGGCACAACAAACATCATTCCTTCTCTTGCTGAAAAATGGCAGGTCTCTGACGACGGCAAAACCTATCTTCTTACTCTGCGCAAAAACGTAAAATTCCACTCAAATAAAGATTTCAAACCAACCCGTGATTTCAATGCCGATGATGTAGTGTTCTCATACACTCGCTTTATTGATGAAAATAATCCATACCACAAAGTTTCTGGCGGTAGCTATGAATTATTCACTGGCGTGGATATGCAAAATATTATTGATACGGTTGAAAAAGTCGATGATTACATCGTTAAATTCACTTTAAAAGTGCCAAACGCGCCGTTTCTATCAAATCTTGCCTTAGATTATGGGGCGATTTTATCAGCGGAATATGCGGATAAAATGCTAAAAGCAGGCACGCCAGAAAAAGTGGATAGCAACCCGATTGGTACAGGTCCATACTCATTCTACTCTTACCAAAAAGATGCAAATGTACGTTTTATGGCGTTTCCACAATATTGGCAGGGTAAATCGAAAATCGACCGCTTAGTCTTTACGGTAACCCCTGATGCGACAGTACGTACAGCAAAACTTCAAAAGAATGAGTGCCAAGCGATTCCTTATCCGAATCCTGCGGATTTACCAACGTTAAAAGCCGATCCAAATATCAATGTGCTTGAAAATCCGGGCTTAAATATCGGCTATATCACGCTTAATGCACGCCAAAAACCGTTGGATAATGTGCTTGTGCGTAAAGCGTTAAACTATGCGGTAAATAAAGATGCAGTGTTAGAGTCTGTTTATCAAGGCGCAGGCTTAAAAGCGAAAAACCCGATTCCGCCGTCAGTTTGGGGCTATAACGATGATGTGGTTGATTTTGAATATAACCCTGAAAAAGCGAAAGAGCTGTTAAAAGAAGCTGGCTTTGAAAATGGCTTTGAAACAGAGCTTTGGGCGATGCCTGTTTCACGTCCTTATAACCCAAATGCACGCCGTATGGCAGAGATGATCCAACACGACTGGGCGCAGATCGGTGTACAAGCGAAGATCGTTAGCTATGAATGGGGCGAATACCTTAAACGTATGGCAAAAGGCGAACACGCCACAGGTATGATGGGCTGGACAGGCGATAACGGCGACCCAGATAACTTTTTCACCCCACTTTTAACCTGTAATGCCGTTGAGTTAGGCTCAAACTATGCAGGCTTCTGCGATAAAGAGTTTGATGAAGCGATCAATAAAGCGTCTCAAATCAATGATAAAGCAGAGCGTGAGCAGATCTATAAAAACGCACAAGTGAAGATGAAAGAGTTAGCAGTATGGCTCCCAATTGCGCACTCAACAGTATTCTTCCCAATCCGCAAAGAAGTAAAAGGCTATGTACCAAGTCCATTTATGGCACACAATTTCTACGGGATTGATGTGGAGTAGCTTATTTTAATTTGGTGGGCAAGGATGTCCACCCTACGAGTTTCTTTTCTTTATTAATCATATTTCTTGAGTCATTTCAATCACCAAATATTATTTTTACGATCTTCATCGAAAAAATAATATTTGGCTTTGTGTCGTGAAATTGTTTTGAGCAGAATAAGGGAAAATATTCAAGAAGGAAGTCCGCAAACGCAGAAAAAAATTAGCGGTAAAGACAATGTGGATAAAGAAAAAATAGCCGTGAGTTATGTTAGTGCTTGGCTCTCGGATTTCCTGCGCCTGCTGAACGTCCAAAACGTGCTACATCAACTCACAGCTATACGGCTTATCCTTTTGGATAGCGGAATCATAGTATGCGTAATGACCAATTTTGTCAATGATATTTCCCCCACAAAAAACCGCTGGATCTTCCGCATTTATTTCTTTATCTTAATCAGGCTTATAACTCATCGTCAGCACAATAAGGATTTCATTATGACGTTAGCTAACTATTTTCAAGACCTTGAAGTTCTACATTTAAATACCACGCCACATCACGCTTATTTTGTGCCTTTTGCACAGGGGGATAATGTCGATCAGCTCAATCGTGAGCAATCCAGTTATTTCCGTCTGCTCAATGGCGAGTGGGATTTTAACTATTATGAAAGTCTGCAAGATCTCCCAGAAGATTTTTTAAATCAACCTTTCCAACATAAAATCCCTGTGCCAGCGAATTGGCAAAATTATGGTTTTGATCATCATCACTATACGAATATTAACTATCCTTTCCCTTTTGATCCGCCTTATGTGCCTATCGATAACCCTTGCGGTGTTTATCGAACGTCTTTCCAACACAATACCATTTCTCAAAAACGTTACCTACTCAATTTTGAAGGGGTTGACTCTTGCCTATACGTGTATCTAAATAAACAGTTTGTCGGCTATGGGCAAATTAGCCATTCGACCAACGAGTTTGATATTAGCGATTTCTTACAACAGGGCGACAATGAGCTGATTGTGGTTGTGTTGAAATGGTGTGATGGCAATTATTTAGAAGATCAGGATAAATTCCGAATGTCAGGGATTTTCCGTGATGTTTATCTGCTTGAACGTGAGCAAAATTACTTGCAAGATTTCTTTATTCGTACTCAATTAGCAGATGATTTTTCCCAAGCTGAACTTAGTGTCGAAACGCAATTTGTGGGTGAAACGCAAGAGATTCACTTCCAACTTTTTGATCCACAAGGTTTACTTATTGCAGAGCAAACAAGCGGTCAGTTTTTGGCAAAAATTTGCAATCCTACCCTTTGGAATGCAGAGCAACCTGAGCTTTATACCTTGCAAATGCGCTATGGCGAAGAAGTGATTGAGCAGAAAGTGGGCTTTAGACGCATTGAAGTCAAAGACGGGGTATTGCTACTCAATAATGCCCAGATTAAATTCCGTGGCGTGAACCGTAATGATAGCGATGTGGCTACAGGTTATACCATCAGCCCTAGCCAAGCTCTGCGCGACTTGCAATTGATGAAACAGCATAATATCAATGCGATCCGTACTTCACACTATCCAAATTCCCCTTGGTTTAGTGAGATGTGTGAACAGTATGGTTTTTATTTAATTAGTGAAAATGATCTGGAATCACACGGTGCTAATGCTCGCTATGTTCAACAGCCTGAATCAAGCATTTTGCTGAATGTGAAAATTCACAATCAGCACGAAAATTTACGTCAAAAGGCGATAGACAACTACTGCTATTTTGCTCGAGATCCACTGTTCCGCAATGCGATTTTAGACCGAACTTATGCCAATATTGAACGTGATAAAAACCGTAGTTCTGTGTTGATTTGGTCGTTAGGTAATGAAGCTGGTTTTGGCGAGAATTTTGAAGAAGCAGCTCGTTGGATCAAGCAACGCGATCCAAGCCGTCTAGTTCATTATGAAAATGCGATCTATCAACATACTGAACATAAAAATGATATATCAAATTTAGATTTCCATAGCGAAATGTACGCGAGTACCGAAGATTTAGATCGTTACTTTGCGGATCCTACTAATCGTAAACCTTTTTTACTTTGTGAATATTCGCACGCAATGGGGAACTCAAACGGTGATATGGAAGATTATTTCCAAACCTTTGAAAAATACGCAGGTGCTTGTGGCGGTTTTGTGTGGGAATGGTGTGATCATAGCCCGTATTTACCAGATGGCTCTGGACGTGTTGGCTATGGTGGAGATTTTGGCGATACGCAAAATGATGGCAATTTCTGTATGGACGGTTTGGTTTCGGCGGATCGTGTGCCACATAGTAATTTGCTTGAAGTGAAGAATGTTAATCGTCCAGTGCGTGCAGAACTTGTTGACGGCAAAATTATCATTAAAAATTACTTAGATTTTACTAATCTAGCGGATATTTTAACCATTCACTATGCTTTCAGTGAAAATGGCAAAATCGTTCAGCAAGGCGAATTAATTGCAAATTGTGAGCCAAAACAGACCGGTTGTTTAGCCCTTGAATTACCGCAAAATAATGGCAAGCTTTGGCTATTAACACTCTCTTATCATCTTCAACAACAAACCGCATTGTTAGAGAAAGATCATCTGCTTGGCTTTGACCAAATCAAACTCTTTGATAAGCCATTTGTGGCAGAGATTCCCGCTAGAACAGAAGCGGAAACCTTACACGTTGAACAGACCAATAAATTACTGACGATCAAAAATAGCCAAATCGAATATCAGTTTGATAAAGGGAAGGGAATTATTACGGCAATGCAACGCAATGGCAAAGCAATTATTGAACAGCCCCTTGATTTTAATATTTGGCGCGCTCCACTAGATAACGACAGTTTAATCAAACAACAATGGCAACAAGCGGGCTATCACAAAGCTTATAGTCGCGCTTATTCGCTTGATTATCAGCAACAAGAACAAGGGATTTTAGTAACCGCACAATGTGCAATGGTTGCTGTTGCTCAAGCTCGTATTTTGGATTTCGTTGTGAATTATTTTATTCATAACAATGGCGATATTGAGTTAAAAATTAATGCTAAACGCCCTGAGCATCTACCATTTTTACCACGCTTTGGCTTGCGTTTCTTCCTAAATAAACAGCAAGATAACCTAAGCTATTTTGGTTATGGTACTGGCGAAAGCTATGTGGATAAACATCACTATACCCAACGTGGTTTATATCAAATTACTGCGAAAGGTAATCACACCGACTATGTAAAACCGCAAGAGAACGGTAGCCATTTTGGTTGTGAGTATCTACAAACTGAAGATTTGGTGATTAGTGCAGATAAGCCATTTAGCTTTAACTTCTCGCCTTATACGCAGGAAGAATTAACCACCAAAGCGCATAATTATGAGCTTGTGGAATGTGAACAAAATGTACTTTGCGTGGATTATAAAATGAGTGGTATTGGCTCCAATTCCTGTGGCCCAAATTTAAAAGATAAGTATCGTTTAAATGAAACGGAGTTTGAGTGGCAAATTAAGCTCCATTTTATTTAAGGTGTAAAGGTGCGGTAAACGCACCTTTTTTCTAGATAATGTTAATAGCCTTCGATATTTTGCAAAAAATATCAAAATTCTTACCGCTTGCATTCAAAAATGTATTGCTATCCATAAAAAAAGTTGTATATTCAGATTTGCAACACAACTGGTAGCAGTGTTTCTGCTACCTTTCTTTTTAACTGGAGTGAAACAATGAAAAAACTAGCACAACTCTCTTTAATCGCACTTGCTGTGGCTTCAGGTTCAGCAATGGCTGCACCAAAAACTTTCGTTTACTGTTTAGAAGCTTCGCCTTCTTACTTCAACCCACAACTAGGTGTTGATGGCGCAACATTAGACGCAAGTGGCCGTACAATGTTTAATAACTTGACGACTTTTGAAGAAGGCACAACCAAAGTTATTCCTGGTCTTGCAGAAAAATGGGAAGTTTCTGCAGATGGTAAAGAATATACTTTCCACTTACGTAAAGGCGTGAAATTCCACACGACTAAAGACTTCAAACCAACTCGTGAATTTAACGCTGATGACGTACTTTTCTCAATTAACCGCCAATTAGACAAAAATCACCCATATCACAAAATATCAGGTGGAGTGTATGAATACTTCGAAGGTATGGATATGCAAAATATCATTGACCGCGTTGAGAAAGTGGATGATTACACGGTTAAATTTATCTTAAAAGTGCCAAATGCACCATTCTTAGCAAATATCGCAATGGACTTCGCTGCAATTTTACCTGCTGAATATGCAGATAAAATGTTGAAAGCAGGTACACCTGAAAAAGTGGATAGCAACCCTGTAGGTACAGGTCCATTCCAATTTGTTGATTACCAAAAAGACTCAACAATTCGTTATAAAGCATTCGATGAATACTGGGAAGGCAAAGCGAAAATCGACCGTTTAGTATTCTCAATCACGCCTGATGCGTCTGTGCGTTTAGCGAAATTAGAGAAAGGCGAATGTCACGCAATGCCGTATCCAAACCCTGCGGATGTGGCAAAAATTAAAGCAAATCCTGCTCTTACAGTTCAAGAAAAACCGGGCTTAAATATCGGTTATGTAAACTTCAATACTCAAAAAGCACCTTTTGATAATGTGAAAGTACGTCAAGCATTAAGCCACGCAGTAAATAAACAGGCAATTTTAGAAGCGGTATATCAAGGTGCAGGCCAAGTGGCTAAAAACCCTATTCCGCCAACAATGTGGTCTTATAATGACGATATTAAAGATTACGACTACAACCCAGAAAAAGCGAAAGCGTTATTAAAAGAAGCTGGCTTTGAAAATGGTTTTGAAACGGACTTATGGGCAATGCCTGTTGCGCGTCCATATAACCCAAATGCACGTCGTATGGCTGAACTTATCCAAGAAGACTGGAAAAAAGTGGGCGTAAATGCGAAGATCGTAAGCTATGAATGGGGTGAATATATCAAACGTATGCGCGCTGGCGATCACCAAACTGGTATGATGGGCTGGACTGGCGATAATGGCGACCCAGATAACTTCTTAAATACTTTATTAAGCTGTGCAGCCGTTGAGCAAGGTTCTAACTATGCGAAATTCTGCCACAAGCCGTTTAACGAATTAATTCTACAAGCGGTTCAAGAAACAGATGTTGCAAAACGTACCGAGCTTTATAAACAAGCGCAAGTGATTGTAAATGAACAAGCGCCATGGATTAATATCGCTCACTCAACGACTTACTTCCCACTACGTAAGGAAGTAAAAGGTTATGTTATAAGCCCATTTGGTTTACACAATTTCTATAAAGTTGATTTAGAATAATATCTATAACGGACACGGGCACCGTGTCCCTACACATGAGCATTATTCAGCGAAAGAATGTAGGGACACGTTGCGCGTGTCCGCATAAAATCAGCGGTCAGATCGTTAAGCAATTTTGCAAAATTGTTTACCAATCTATCCGCTTTCTTTAAATAAAAACAGAGATTACCAATGTTTCAATTTATTATTAAACGTATATTAATGGTTATCCCGACTTTCTTGGCGATAACCTTAATTACTTTTGCCTTAGTGCATTTAATTCCGGGGGATCCTATTGAAATTCGTATGGGCGAACGCGGGCTTTCGCCAGAAGTCCACGCTCAAATGATGGCTCAATTAGGCTTAGACTTACCACTACACGAACAGTATTTCAGCTATATCAAAGGGATCTTCCAAGGCGATCTTGGTAATTCATTCCGTAATAATGAACCTGTTCTAAAAGAGTTTTTCACCCTATTCCCAGCAACAATTGAACTTGCATTCTTTGCGCTACTTTGGTCGCTGATTGCAGGGATTATCTTTGGTGTGATTGCGGCAGTGAAAAAAGAGTCGTGGATTTCTCACGCAATTTCTTCAGTTTCACTTACAGGCTATTCAATGCCAATTTTCTGGTGGGGTTTAATTCTTATTCTTTATGTTTCAACCCCATTAGGCTTACCAGCTTCTGGACGTTTACCTGCGGAATTTTGGGTCGATAGCGATACTGGCTTTATGCTAATTGATACGTGGCGATCTGATGAACCAGGAGCGTTTTTAGGCGCGATTAAATCTTTAATTCTGCCAAGTATCGTACTAGGCACAATCCCACTAGCGATTATTACCCGTATGACTCGCTCTTCAATGCTTGAAGTGTTAGGCGAAGACTATATCCGAACTGCAAAAGCAAAAGGCTTAAATACCACTCGTATTGTAATTGTTCACGCACTACGTAATGCGTTGATTCCTGTGGTAACAGTGGTTGGCTTAATTGTGGGGCAGTTACTTTCAGGTGCGGTATTAACGGAGAATATCTTCTCGTGGCCGGGTATCGGTAAATGGATTATCGATGCGATCAATTCACGTGATTACCCTGTATTACAAGGTTCAGTGTTAATTATCGCAACCATTATTATTGTTGTGAATTTAACCGTCGATCTATTATACGGCGTTGTGAATCCACGTATTCGTCATACATAAGAATTATAAAATTTGTTGGAGTAATAAATTAATGTCTAATCAACAAGTAACGGCACCAAAACCGCTTACGCCAATGCAGGAATTTTGGCACTACTTCCGCCAAAATAAAGGCGCGGTAGTCGGTCTTGCATTTATTGCCATAGTCGCTTTTGCCTGTATCTTTGCCGATTTTGTCGCACCTTTCGACCCTATTGCACAAAATCGTGCAGCGCTTTTACTTCCGCCAATGTGGATGGAAGGCGGTCAGTCTGCGCATATCTTAGGTACGGACGATATCGGCCGTGATATTCTCTCACGTATTATTTACGGGGCGCGCTTATCGATCTTTATCGGTATGCTTATCGTAGTAATGTCTTGTGTACTCGGTATTATTTTAGGCCTATTAGCTGGTTATTACGGCGGTACTCTTGATATTGTGATTATGCGCTTTGTAGATATTATGCTTGCGATCCCAAGTTTATTATTAACTATCGGGGTAGTAACCATTTTAGGCCCATCGCTGATTAACGCCGCAATTGCTATCGCGGTGGTTTCAATTCCAAGTTATGTGCGTTTAACTCGTGCATCGGTATTAAGTGAAAAGAATAGAGACTATGTAACAGCTTCACGTGTTGCAGGGGCAAACGTATGGCGTTTAATGTTTATTGTAATTTTACCTAACTGTCTAGCGCCGTTAATCGTACAAATGACAATGGGTATCTCAAATGCGATTTTAGAACTTGCCGCTTTAGGTTTCTTAGGAATCGGTGCACAGCCGCCAACGCCAGAGCTAGGCACAATGCTGGCGGAATCGCGTGGTTTTATGCAATCGGCGAACTGGTTAGTAACCATTCCGGGTTTAGCTATTTTATCTCTTGTGTTAGCTTTCAACTTAATGGGTGATGGCTTACGCGACGCTTTAGATCCAAAATTAAAACAGTAGGAGAATCCGATGGCATTATTAGAAGTTAAAGAACTCTCTGTTCATTTTGGCGATCAAAAAGCGCCATTTAAAGCGGTAGATCGTATTAGCTATACCATTAATGAAGGCGAAGTATTAGGTATTGTTGGTGAATCAGGTTCGGGCAAATCGGTAAGCTCCCTTGCAATTATGGGCTTAATTGATTATCCCGGACGTGTAATGGCAAATGCGTTACATTTTGATAATAATGATTTATTAGCCTTAAAGCCGAAAGAAAAGCAGAAAATTGTGGGGGCTGATGTCTCAATGATTTTCCAAGATGCGATGACGAGCTTAAACCCAAGCTATACCGTTGGCTATCAAATTATGGAAGCGCTCAAAGTACATCAAGGCGGTTCAAAATCAAGCCGTAGAGAGCGTGCAATTGAGCTATTAATAATGGTTGGGATTCCGGATCCAGAGTCGCGTTTAGATGTTTATCCGCACCAGCTTTCTGGCGGTATGAGCCAACGTGTGATGATTGCAATGGCAATTGCTTGTAATCCAAAACTGTTAATTGCTGATGAACCTACAACCGCATTAGACGTAACTATTCAAGCGCAGATTATCGATCTATTGCTTGAGTTACAACGCAAAGAGAATATGGCGTTAATTCTAATTACCCACGACCTTGCGTTAGTGGCGGAATCGGCTCATCGCATTATCGTAATGTATGCAGGGCAGGTTGTGGAAGAAGGTAAAGCGGAGCAAATTTTTAAATCGCCCCTTCATCCTTATACTGAAGCGTTATTAAAAGCCTTACCAGAATTTGCAGAAGGGAAATCTCGCTTACAATCGCTATCAGGTGTGGTTCCAGGTAAATACGACCGTCCACAAGGTTGTTTGCTCAACCCGCGCTGTCCGTATGCAACGGATCTATGCCGTAGCCAAGAACCAGAAATGCGAGAAATCAATGGTAGACAGGTTAAGTGCCATTTTCCGCTAAATTTAAAATAAAATATTTTTACTCCCTCTCTCTGATTTTCGCAAAGCCGTTACTTTGCTCAAATCTGTCTCTCCCCCGTAAACGGGGGAGAGTTAACTAATTTAGATAACCCTAACTCTCTCCCGCTTGCGGGAGAGAGACAGCAAAAAATTGCTTTACGCAATTTTTTGCAGAGAGAGGGCATACTTTTGGGAAAACCAAATATGCAAAACAATCAGAAAAACGCACCGCTTTTAGATGCGGTGAACTTAAAAAAATACTATCCCGTTAAAAAAGGAATGTTCGCTAAACCACGTTTGGTTAAAGCGGTGGACGGCGTTTCATTTACCCTTGAGCGTGGTAAAACCTTAGCTATCGTTGGCGAATCAGGTTGTGGAAAATCAACACTTGGGCGTATGCTCACAATGATTGAGCCGCCAACGGAAGGCGAACTTTACTACAATGGTCAAAACTTTTTAGAAAACGATCCTGAAACGGCAAAATTACGCCGTAAGAAAATTCAGATTGTATTCCAAAACCCTTATGGTTCATTAAATCCGCGTAAAAAAGTGGGAGCGATTTTAGAAGAACCGTTGTTAATCAATACAGAGCTTTCTGCCAAAGAGCGCAAAGAGCAAGTATTAGAGATGATGGCAAAAGTGGGCTTAAAACCAGAGTTTTATGATCGCTATCCACATATGTTTTCGGGCGGTCAGCGCCAACGTATTGCCATTGCGCGTGGTTTAATGTTACGCCCTGATATTGTAGTGGCTGATGAGCCTGTATCAGCGTTAGACGTATCAGTACGTGCACAGGTGTTAAACTTAATGATGGATCTACAAGATGAGATGGGCTTATCTTATGTGTTTATCTCGCACGATCTTTCAGTGGTTGAGCATATTGCCGATGAAGTAATGGTAATGTATTTAGGCCGTTGTGTTGAGAAAGGCGATACCAAAACGATTTTTGGTAATCCGCGCCATCCTTATACACAGGCGTTACTTTCAGCAACACCACGCTTAGAGCCAGAGCACCGCCGTGAGCGCATTAAATTAACGGGCGAACTCCCAAGCCCATTAAATCCGCCACGTGGTTGTGCATTCCACGCTCGCTGTCGTTTTGCGACAGATCAGTGCCATATTGAGCGTCCTGAATTGAAGAGCTATCCAGACGGTGCGCAGATTGCGTGTTTTAATATCTAGTTATAAATTCGTTCCCTGAGCTTGTCGAAGGGACGAATTATTAAATCTACAAACTCATTACAGCCCCTTCGACAAGCTCAGGGGGCAGTTATGTTCATCTTATGTAATACTACATTTGTTTATAGCCAATTCCATTAAAATCCTGTATACTGTTTTCCCGTCCTGATGGTTTAAAACCATTCCCAGATTTCAAAATTTCAACCCAATTAATCACACACAAAGGCAAATAAAATGGCAACGAATTATATTTTCGTGACGGGCGGCGTTGTTTCTTCTTTAGGAAAAGGTATCGCAGCAGCGTCATTAGCGTCTATTCTTGAAGCGCGTGGTTTAAAAGTAACGATGATGAAGTTAGACCCTTACATCAACGTTGACCCAGGCACAATGAGCCCTACACAACACGGTGAAGTATTCGTAACTGAAGACGGTGCAGAAACTGACTTAGACTTAGGTCACTATGAGCGTTTTATCCGTACCAAAATGACTAAAGCGAACAACTTTACAAGCGGTAAGATCTATTCTGAAGTTTTACGTAAAGAGCGTCGTGGTGATTATTTAGGTGCAACAATCCAAGTTATTCCACATATCACAAACGAAATCAAAGCACGCGTTATCGAAGGCGGTAAAGGCCACGATGTTGCGATCGTTGAAGTCGGTGGTACCGTTGGCGATATCGAATCGCTACCATTCTTAGAAGCGTTACGCCAATTAGCGGTGGACGTGGGCCGTGAAAAAACCTTATTTATGCACTTAACTCTAGTGCCATATATCCCAACCGCGGGCGAAGTGAAAACGAAACCAACGCAGCACTCTGTGAAAGAATTACTATCAATCGGTATTCAGCCTGATGTGTTAGTTTGCCGTTCAGATCGTATGATTCCTGCGAACGAACGTGCGAAAATCGCACTATTCTGTAACGTTCCAGAGCGTGCGGTAATTTCACTTAAAGATGTGAATTCAATCTACCAAATCCCTGCATTATTAAAATCGCAAGGTTTAGACCAGTTCATCTGTGATCGTTTCCGTTTAGACTGCAAAGAAGCGGATCTTTCAGAGTGGGAACAAGTGCTTTACCAACAAGCTAACCCAACGGGTGAAGTAACTATCGGTATGGTGGGTAAATATATCGAATTACCAGATGCTTATAAATCTGTAAACGAAGCATTAAAACACGCAGGTTTAAAAAATCGTTTAGCAGTTAATATCAAATACATTGATTCACAAGATGTTGAAACTAAAGGTGCAGAAGCATTACAAGGTATTGATGCAATCTTAGTACCGGGTGGTTTCGGTGAGCGTGGTGTTGAAGGTAAAATTTTAACGGCGCAATATGCTCGTGAAAACAAAATCCCATATTTGGGTATCTGCTTAGGTATGCAAATTGCGTTAATCGAATATGCGCGTAACGTTGCTGGTATGAAAGGTGCGAACTCAACAGAATTTGATAAAAACTCGCCATTCCCAGTGGTTGGTTTAATTACTGAATGGTTAGATTCTGACGGTAATGTTGAGCAACGTTCTGATAAATCAGACTTAGGCGGTACAATGCGTTTAGGTGCACAAGCGTGTCACTTAATTGAAGGCACAAAAGCGCGTGAAGTTTATGGTAACGAAACAATTTTCGAACGTCACCGTCACCGCTATGAAGTGAACAACACATTACTTCCACAAATCGAAGCGGCTGGCTTAAAAGTAAGTGGCTTATCTGCAGACCGTAAATTAGTGGAAGTGATTGAAGTGCCAAACCATCCTTGGTTTATCGCAGCACAGTTCCATCCAGAATTTACATCAACTCCGCGTGATGGTCACCCATTATTCGAAGGTTTTGTAAAAGCGGCAAAAGAACACCAAAAGAAATAATTTGAATTAATCAAAGAAAGCCTTGTATAGTAATATGCAAGGCTTTTGTTTTTAAGGACATTATTTTTTATTATGCATAGATTCCTTTCATTTTTTGCTCTTTGGGGATTTATTTCTCCTGCTTTTGCAAATCAAACAAACACAGAGCAGTTTGTTTCTCTTAATCTATGCAGTGATCGGTTGCTGATTGAACTTGCTCGCCCAGAGCAGATTTCGGCAATGTCGCCCTATTCAACAAATCCGCTGATGATGTTGGATAAAGTCAATCACAATAAACCAACTATCGAGCCACAATTAGAAAAATTATTACCCTATGCCGATAAAACCTTACTGATTAACGAAACCTTTTATCCGCAATTAGTCAATCAACTTAAACAGCTTGGCTTTAAAATTATTCCGATTAATGATAGCCCACAAACAGCAGAACAACTGTTTGAATTAATTGAACAGCTAGGCGAAGTAACGGGAAACTCACCGCAAGCCAAGCGGTTAATTTCAACATTAGATTTGCAAAAATATCAGCTAAACCGACCGGTTGCAGAAACGCTGATTCTTGCTGATACTGGTGTGGTTGATATGTTCTATCCACAGTATCAAATTTTGTTAAAATTACTCGGTTTAAAACCATTAAAAAGCGATTTGACTCAACAGAATTTTTCATTGGAGAAAGTGTTACTTAGCCAACCGAATGTGTTGATTTCCTTAACGGATAAACAAGGCTATAGCCAGCAGGGAGAGTTGCTCTCTCATCCACTTTTGCAAAATTTATTTAAAAACCAACCGGTTGCAACTATGCCATTAAAATATACCTACTGTTTTGATCACGGTTTATGGCAAGGGGCAAAGAAGATTTATCATCAATTAAAATGAACAAATTAAACATTTTACTAGGCTCAATCTTAATCTTATTGATTGCCCTAGCCAGTACCTACCAACTTGGCGATTTTTCTGCACTAAACGCTCCAAATGGTGTAGTTACCGATATGCGTAATCTTGTGCTATGGGATATTCGCCTACCGCGTATTCTACTTGCAGTCATCACAGGGGCAAGCCTTGCCATTGCAGGCAATGCAATGCAAGGTATTTTCCAAAATCCACTCGCGAGTCCAGGCTTACTTGGGAGCGCAACAGGGGCTACAACCGCAAGTGTTTTTATTCTCTACTACTTTTCTGCTCCATTTGGATGGTTGTTGCTGGGGGGAATCAGCGGTGCGCTAATCAGTTTTTTAGTCGTCTATTTTATTGCCAAAAATCACGGCACAACGATGATGATTCTTAGCGGAATGGCGGTAAATATGTTGCTGACGTCAGCAATCGCATTACTGCTTTCAAATGCGGAAAGTCCGTGGGCGTTAGCGGAGCTCTATCGTTGGCTACAAGGCTCATTGGTTTGGGCAAAAATGGATACGCTGTTAATGTCGCTCCCGATTATTTGTATTGGCTGTTTATGTCTCTATAACCAACGGCGTTATATTGATCTACTGACCTTTGGCGAAGAGACCACAAGCACTATGGGAATTGATCCAAAGAAAAGCTTTTTTATCACAACCTTTGGCGTGGCATTATTAGTAGGAGCAACTATTCCCCAAACGGGAACAATCGGCTTTATCGGGCTTATCGCCCCCCATTTAGCTCGGATTCTGCTAAAACGTAAACCATCGCAACTCTATCTTACTAGTGGCTTAATCGGCGCTTTAATTCTGCTGATTGCGGATCTTTGCGTGTTATATATTTCATTCTTTTCTAAGATCTATATCGGTACCTTAACTGCGATTATCGGCGCTCCGTTTTTAATTTGGATTTTGCTTTCTCAGCAGCGAAAGTTAGTTTAATTGTGCAAATTTGCGATTAAATGGCGAAATCTACTTTGATTTCATAGCACTTTTAGTGTAAAGAGAGTAAACTATCGGCAATTTTCTTCGTTATAAGGATAAACATAATGGCAATTTTAGTTACTGGCGGAGCTGGTTATATCGGCTCACATACAGTTGTAGAGTTATTAAATAAAAATCAAGAGATCGTAGTACTTGATAATTTATGTAACTCATCAGAAGTTTCACTTGAGCGAGTAAAACAGATCACAGGCAAAACAGTTAAATTCTATCAAGGCGACATTTTAGATAGAGAAATGCTTCGCAAAATTTTTGCAGAAAATAAAATTGACTCTGTTATCCACTTCGCAGGCTTAAAAGCGGTGGGAGAAAGTGTGCAAAAACCACTTTACTACTATCAAAATAATGTAACTGGTTCAATCGTATTAGTTGAAGAGATGTTAAAAGCGAATGTTAATACTATCGTATTCAGCTCATCAGCAACGGTTTATGGCGACCCAGTAGAAATTCCTATCACTGAAAACTGCCCAGTTGGTGGTACAACTAACCCGTATGGCACATCAAAATATATGGTTGAACGTATTTTAGAAGATACAACCAAAGCCTTCCCACAATTTAGCGCGGTGGTTTTACGTTACTTCAACCCAGTTGGCGCACATTCAAGTGGCTTAATTGGCGAAGATCCAAACGGTATCCCAAATAACTTATTACCTTATATTAGCCAAGTAGCAGTAGGTAAACTTCAACAACTTTCAGTATTTGGTAGCGATTACGATACACACGATGGTACTGGCGTACGTGATTATATTCACGTGGTAGATTTAGCTATCGGTCACTTAAAAGCGCTAGAAAAACACCAAGATGACGCAGGTTTCCACGTTTACAATTTAGGTACGGGCACAGGCTATTCAGTATTAGATATGGTTAAAGCTTTTGAGCAATCGAATGAAATCCAAGTACCTTATAAATTAGTTGATCGTCGCCCTGGCGATATTGCAACTTGCTACTCAAACCCGAAAAAAGCCTTAGAAGTATTAGGTTGGAAAACAGAACGTGACTTAAATCAAATGATGAAAGATACGTGGAACTGGCAAAAGAATAACCCGAACGGCTATAAAGGCTAAGAGAAATTATGTCTGAACAAATTAAACCATCAATCTGGCAACAGATTTTCTCGAAAAATATGTTGCTCTGTATCTTCACAGGTTTTACTTCCGGTTTACCACTCTATGTGCTATTCCAGTTAGTACCTGCGTGGATGAGTGATAGCAATGTCGATGTGAAAACTATCGGTTTCTTTACATTGATTGGTTTTCCATATACGTGGAAATTTATGATTTCCCCGTTACTTGACCGTTACTATCCTAATTTCTTAGGTCGTCGTCGTAGTTGGATGTTTATGACTCAAGTTGGCTTATTAGCATTACTTGCATTATTAGGTCAATTTAATCCATCACAAAGTATTCAGACGGTGGCAATTATCGCAACAGCGATTGCGGTATTCTCTGCGGTGCAAGATATCGTAGTAGATGCTTATCGCCGTGAAATCTTAAGCGATAGTGAATTAGGCTTAGGTAACTCAATTCACGTAAATGCTTACCGTATTGCAGGTTTAGTACCGGGTGGCGTATCTTTAGTATTAGCGGATAGTATGCCGTGGGATAGTGTATTTATCTTCACTGCGTTATTTATGATCCCAGGTTTAGTGCTCTCTTTATTCTTAAGTAAAGAGCCGAATGTGCCACAAATCGACCGTAGCTTACCTTTCTATCAAGCCTTTGCTCAACCTTTTAAAGAGTTCTTCGGCCGTAAAGGGGTAATGGCAGGTTTAGGTTTAATCCTATTTATTTTCCTATATAAATTTGGCGACTCTTTAGCAACTTCGCTACAGACTAAATTTATTTTAGATATGGGCTTTAGCAAAACCGATATTGGTACCATTGTGAAGATTAACTCACTTTGGGCGTCGATTATCTCGGGTATGCTTGGCGGTATTATGATGATCCGCTTAGGGATTAATAAATCTCTATGGGCATTTGGTTTTGTACAATTAGTGACAATTCTTGGTTTCGTTTGGATGGCAAGCCACGGTCGTTTTGAAACAATTGGTAGTTATGAACTGTTTGTACTTACTACTGTTATTATTGGTGAATATATCGGGGTTGGCTTAGGCACAGCCGCTTTCGTTGCTTTTATGGCGAAAGAGACCAATCCGCTTTATACCGCAACACAATTAGCGATTTTCACTAGCTTATCGGCAATTCCAAGTAAACTATTTGGTGCATTCTCTGGCGTATTAGTGGAAAACTTTGGTTACTATACATTCTTCTGGATCTGCTTCTTTGTGGGTATTCCAGGTATGTTGATGTTATTCAAAGTCGCTCCGTGGTCAGAAAAAGCGAAATAATACTCTCTGTATAACTCTCTCCCGATTTCGGGAGAGAGACAGATTTGAGCAAAACAACGTTTTTGCGAAAATCAGAGAGAGGGAATTAAATAAATTTGCAATTTTAGGCGGTAATCGTTAAGGTTACTGCCATTCTTTTGATTAACTTTAGAGGTTTTTATGAAAATCATTCTTTTAGGCGCACCAGGTGCGGGTAAAGGTACACAAGCGCAATTTATGATGAACAAATTTGGTATCCCACAAATCTCAACGGGCGATATGTTCCGTGCTGCGATTAAAGAAGGTACTGAATTAGGTAAACAAGCAAAAGCGTTAATGGATGAAGGTAAATTAGTACCAGACGAATTAACTGTTGCGTTAGTTAAAGACCGTATTGCTCAACCAGACTGTGCAAATGGTTTCTTATTAGATGGTTTCCCACGTACAATCCCACAAGCAGATGCATTAAAAGATGCTGGCGTGAAAATCGACTTCGTATTAGAGTTTGATGTAGCGGATGAAGTTATCGTTGAGCGTATGAGCGGTCGTCGTGTACACCAACCATCTGGCCGTACATACCACGTGGTTTACAACCCACCAAAAGTGGAAGGTAAAGATGATGTAACTGGCGAAGATTTAATTATCCGTCAAGATGACAAACCTGAAACAGTATTAGATCGTTTAGCGATTTACCACAAACAAACTAAACCATTAATCGCTTACTACACAGCAGAAGCTGAAGCGGGTAACACTCAATACTTCCGTTTAGATGGTACAAAACCTGTTGAAGAAGTAAGTGCTGAATTAAATAAATTATTAGGTTAATTTCCTAACAGCTTAAATATATTATAAATCTGTATCCTACAATTAAGTTTGACCAAATAGGATACAGATTTTTTAATTATTTCTAGTGATATCATTAAATAATTATTGAATAAAACTGAATAATTATGCAATAATATCACTAATTCAAGCGGTCGATTCCGCTTTTTTATTTGCAAAAAATTAAGGATACCGTATGGCACTTTGGGGTGGGCGTTTTACACAAGCCGCAGATCAACAATTTAAATATTTTAATGACTCATTACGTTTTGACTATCGTCTTGCATTAGAAGATATCGATGGTTCTATCGGTTGGGCAAAAGCAATCCATTCAGTAGGCATTATTACTGAAGCTGAACTTGAAGAATTAGTGAAAGCACTTCGTACATTACGTGCAGAAGTAGCGCCTAATATCGCTATCGTTCTACAAGAAGATGCAGAAGATATTCACAGCTGGGTTGAGCTTCAATTAATCAAAAAAGTAGGCGATTTAGGTAAGAAATTGCACACTGGCCGTAGTCGTAATGACCAAGTTGCAGTGGATATGAAACTTTGGTGTAAAGCACAGGTGCTTTCACTTCAAGAATCAATCCGTGGCTTACAAGAGAAATTAGTTGAAACTGCTGAAGCAAACCAAAATGCAGTAATGCCAGGTTATACTCACTTACAACGTGCACAGCCAATCACTTTTGCACACTGGTGTATGGCATATTATGAAATGTTAGAGCGTGACTACACCCGTTTAAGCGATGCTTATAAACGTATGAACACTTGCCCACTAGGTTCAGGTGCATTAGCAGGTACAGCATATGCTATTGACCGTGATTTATTAGCACAAAACTTAGGTTTTGAAACAGCAACGCGCAACAGCTTAGATAGCGTATCAGACCGCGACCACGTGTTAGAGCTATTAGCAGCAGCGTCAATCAGTATGATGCACCTTTCTCGTTTTGCGGAAGATCTAATTATCTTCAATAGCGGTGAATCACACTTTGTTGAATTATCAGATCGTGTAACTTCTGGCTCTTCATTAATGCCACAGAAGAAAAACCCCGATGCGTGTGAATTAGTACGTGGTAAAACAGGCCGCGTATTTGGTGCATTAACCGGTTTATTAGCAACATTAAAAGGCTTACCGTTAGCCTATAACAAAGATATGCAAGAAGATAAAGAAGGTATCTTTGATGCAATCGAAACATGGCAAGCTTGCGTAAATATCTCGGCATTAGTGTTAGATGATATTAAAGTGGATACAGAGCGTACTAAGGAAGCAGCACAACAAGGTTATGCGAATGCAACAGAATTAGCTGACTACTTAGTAGCTAAAGGTATTCCATTCCGTGAAGCTCACCATATCGTAGGCGAAGCGGTTGTATATGCAATTAGCCAAAAACGTGCATTAGAACAATTAAGCTTAGATGAATTTAAGCAATTCCACCCAACTATTGTTGAAGATGTTTACCCGATTCTTTCATTAGAATCTTGTCTAGCAAAACGTTGTGCGAAAGGTGGTGTGAATCTAGAGCGTATTGCCGAAGCAATTGCAGCCGCTAAGAAAAATTTAGGTGTATAACTAAATTTGTTAATATGTAATTTTTAAATGGGCCTTATTATGTTTTTTCATAATAAGGTCCATTTTGTATTATTTGCTTTTGTGTATAATAGGCCTTTCCAAAAAAGTTCAACTCTTTAATAAATTTAGGAATTATTTAAGGAACCAAAATGCAAAAAAATTTAATCACAACAACGCTTATTCTTTCTCTCTCATCTATCGCTTTTGCCGAACAGCAATCTCAAGCAACTCAACCGACAGAATTACAACCTATCAATGTCTACTCTGCTTATGCAGCACCAATCAATCAGGATAAAACCGCATCTTCAGTAACCGTTTTAACTGAAAAAGATTTTGCAGATCGTAATGCAACTTACGTAAGCGATGTACTAAAAACTGTGCCAGGGGTGGCTATGGGGGCAAATGGTGGACGCGGATCAACAACAAGTTTGTTCTTACGTGGTGCCAATTCTCAACAAACAGCAATCGTAATTGACGGCGTAAAAATGAATCCTGCAGATACTAATTTCAGCTTTGGCGGATTAAGTTTAAGTAATGTTGAGCGTATTGAAGTTTTACGTGGTGAGCAATCGGCATTATGGGGCAGCGATGCAATGGGCGGTGTGGTTCATATTACAACCAAAAGTGGGATTTATAAAGATAAACCATTTAATATTGATTTTAATTTAGGCACTGGCTCAAATGGTACAAAAGATGTATCTGCAACGATTTCAGGGTTTAAAAACAATTTCTATTATGCCTTAAACGGAAATAGCCAAAGTACCCGAGGTATTTCTGTCGCAAGTAAAAACCACTTCACTTATACTGCAGCTGATGGCAATACTATTCGCACTGGTGGAGCGACAGAACGTGATAAATTCCATCGTGATGGTGCTTCTTTACGCCTAGGCTATGATGATAATCAAAAAGGTCTTGAATTATTAGGTTCTCACTATTCACAAACCTTTCATAATGATGGTTTAACTGCAGGTGGAGATACTGCTCAAGGTTATTCTTATTCAGAAGATCTAGCACATAGTGCATTGCGTAGCCGTGAAACTTTATTTAAATTAAGTGGTTATTTAGGCAACGATCAAGATCTTTTCAAACAAAAAGCTAGTATCAGTCACTTAAAACATGACAGTGATACTTTCAGCTTAAATGTGACCACGAAAGATTGGAAAAAGTTAAATAGTAATTATCAATTAGATATTAACTTTGATCGTGAGGGAGATGTAACACAAGCTGTAAGCTTATTAGCTGATTACCAACGCACCAACTATACTTCAAAATATTATAATGGTGTAGAAAAACGTTTAAGTGAAAAGAGCTTAGCAACAGAATACCGTTTATTCACTGATTCTGATCACAGTTTATCTGTGAGTGGTCGCTTTACAGATAACTCACAATATAAAAATGCATGGACAGGAAAAATAGCAGGTGCATACCGTTTATCACCAAATTTCCGTGCTCATGCAGGTTTAGGTTCTGCTATCCAGAATCCAAATTTAATGGATTACTACGGTTGGGACAGCAAAAATGTTGCAAATCCTGACATTAAACCAGCAAAAAGCGTTGGCGGTGAAATTGGTTTGTTAATTGAAAGTAATGATAAAAATCATAACTTAAATGTGACTTATTTTGCACGTAATGTGAAAAATTATATTGATAGCAGAGAAACCATTCCAGGTTCTTACATTTATCAATCGTATAACCGTGATGATAAAACCAAAATCAAAGGGGTAGAATTAGTTTATAACGGCAAATTAACGGATTCGTTAGCTGCTTTTGCGAATTATACTTATACGGATATTCGTTCAGACAAGAAAAAAGACCAATATGGTACAAATTACATTCGTCGCCCATCTCATTCAGCAAATGCAGGTTTAACTTATCAAGTCACTGATAAATTTGGTACGAATGCAAACATTAGCTATGTAGGTAAACGTTATGATATGTATTATGGTCCATTCTCAACGGTAACATTTACGTCTTATCAAACAGAAGTAAAAATGCCTTCATACACTTTAGTGAACTTAGGTGCAAATTACCAAGTAAGCAAAAACATCAATGTATATGCGAACTTAAACAACCTATTTAACAAAAAATATGAAAGCGTAGTTGGCTACGGCCAATTAGGTCGCAATGTTTATGTTGGGTTAAAAGGTAGTTTTTAATTAGATATAAGGGCGTATAATCGCCCTTTATTTTTTGCTAAAACTGACTTTCAAATACCATATTAACTTGCTTATCTGTGTAAGAATAGAGCGTTGGTAAATTACTATCGTGTTTACGATAAGAAAGCTTTAACTTCGGTGTAATCCCAAATAGATGCCAATCACGTTTCCAAAGGATGAGATTCGCCCCATAAACTTTATCTGAACGAACTTTTCCTAAATTGAGTAATCCCCCTAAACGAGCGGTATCTTTATAATCTCTTTTTGTTACAGAAAAGCCTAAACGACTAGATAGCCCCAAAGTTTCCCATTCTTGTCCCCAACCAACACGCACACTTTTTGTGTCTGAACTATATTGCTTAACCTGAACTCTTTCAGCATTAAAATCACTACCTAGATAGAAAAACTGCTTAGGATTTCGTAGCCATAATAGCGTTGCAGAAGCTAATTTTGTTGTACCATTTTGAGCTGTGCTATCAAAATAGCGTTGCTTGCCATATTCAAAAGCTGTTGAAATTTGCCAGCGAGGATTTAGCCACTGATTATATTCTAAACGCACACCGTTAGACCAACGATATGAGCTTCCGCCATACCAACGTTTCTCATAAAACGGTAACAAGCGGGCGGTTTTATCTGATTTTTTGTAAGCATAACCAAGCAAAGTACGGTTAGTAATATCATCATAACCATGATTATCCCAATAGCTTTTTGCAGAGAAGCTATTTTCAAAAGCTAAATAGTGTGAACCTGTTAAGTTAAAATCTCGGCTTAGATTAAAGCCGTAGGCTAAACCGTGTGCCGATTGCGGCAACATATTGCTGTTTTTAATGTAGCCCGTATTTTCAATTTCACGGCTTTTCGATGTACTGTTGATATTTTTATCACGCTCATATTGAAAATAGCCCGAAAAATTCCAACTACTGCGTTTTTGTAATGCATCTTGATAAGCGTCGATCACTTGTGCTACAGGTTGTGGAAGATCTTCTGCACTTTTGGCTTTATTAAACTGATCTTCTGCTGCGCCATTTTGTTGATCATAAAATAGTGCGATTGCCAATTCAATTCGCACTGTATTTAATTCCGGATTTTCAGCAATAATCTGGCGAAATAGCCCAACCGCTTCGGAATAATTCCCCTTTAACAATGCTGATTTACCTAACGCATACTGTACTAAGGTTTTATCATGGTTTTCAAAACTTTGATAAATTGGCAAAAGCTGGTCAATATATTCAGGCTTTCGACCATAAATTGCACGATTAAGTAACTCTTGGGTTAAGCGCGGGTTCTGTTTAAGTTGCTCATCGGTAATTTCTAATATTTCTTGAGCTGAACCTAAAGTAGGCATCGCCTGTTGTTGTGCTTGTGGTTTTGCCACATTTTGTAATTTTTGTTCTGTACTATCGGGATTTGCTAAAGCTAGAATGGGAAAAAGAGTAAAAAGTAGAAACGATTTTTTCATAGGACTTCCATATATTAAAGTACACGGATGCAGCTGCCTACATCCGTTAAAATGAGATTAAATTAACTATTATTTTCTTTTTACTGCACCAAATACTGCTTGATAATTTTTGATCTCATTAGTTTTTGCTTCATCATTTGTTAATGAAATATTACCAATTGCATCATTCAGCTCTTTTCCTACAAAATAAGTAGTATAACTTCCTTTTAAGTGTGGATTATCTGCACCAGCAGCATCATTTCTAGCTCCAGATAACACATATGAATTAGTCTCAATCATACTTCTAGGAAATGGCCCAAACTTCGCAGAACTCAAATTAATCGTTCCAACAGAAGAACTTTTAATACTTCCTTCAACTGTTCCCTTATCTTGGTTATCAGGAATGTTGACCTTTAATTCCACTGTGCCATCGACCTTAGGTAAAGTATATTTAACACCATTATCTTGTTGAATAGCTATGCTACTGACAACATCACCTTGATACACTGCACTCCCTACTACTTCATCATTCCACTTATAACTAGGCATAGATATCACAAGATATTCTATAGGTCTATTAGATGCACCGCCTTCTCCAACAACTAAAGGCTTATCTTTTAGAGAAAATACGGAATATTCATAATTATCAGCTGGATTAGAAACCGTATCATAGTCATAATTATCTTTATTATTATGACCTTCATGCGTATTTGGCCCTCTGTATTCACCTAATCTTTCTTGATGCCCCCAAGACGCTCTTTGTCCTAATATAAAGAATTTTTGATCATTCTCATTAGTGAATAGCGCCCCATAAGAAGAATAGGGTTGGTTAATCGCAATATAGTTAACTGGATCTACAGTATTCAGTTTTTGTCCGTTTAATAATGAATCATCTAAAGCACCTGAATAAGTTCCACTTACTCTACCTTTTTTACTCGTTAATTCAGATAAATCAACATAAGCAAGGTTATTATTTTCATCCGTTGTTGTTTCAAATAATCCCCCTTCTTTAGCTGTTAAACTTGTATAATCATACATTGCTGAAAGACTTGGATTTTGCTCTCCTTCTTTAGGTGTAGTAACTTTTGCAACACGCCAGTTAGTTTTATTTTTGTCTAAATTACTTGCCTCGACCGTACTCAATACTTTACGCATTTTATGCGTATCTGTATAAGTTGGTAATGCCGGTTCTTCTGGCTTAGCTGGTTCTACAGGTTTTACTTCTTCTACTGGCTTAGTAGGCTCTACCGGCTTTGCTTCTTCTACTGGCTTAGCTGGCTCTACTGGATTTGCTTCTTCCACTGGTTTAGCTGGCTCTGCTGCCTTAGTAGGCTCTACCGGTTTCACTTCTTCTACTGGTTTAACTGGCTCTTCTGGTTTTGAAATTTTAATACCTTCTTTAGGGTAAGAGAGATCATTCATCTCTTTACTTTTATATGAGCAACCTGCCACCCCTAATGTGACTAAAATTGCTACGGTAGTTGTTTTAAATGCTGGTTTCATAATCATACTCTCTATAAATTAAATTTTCTGTATATTGATTAAGCTTTATATAAAAGCGGCAGGATTGTGCAAAAAAAAAACATATTTTTGCAAGAAATATCATCAAAAATTACAAAAAGGTTAATTTAGACCCAAGCATATCTGATACACCCTAAGATTAGGGAATATTTACTAATTTTTCCACTAAGAGAAATGCCACTAACCGAGATTAGTGGCATTTTAAATAATGCAAATTAGAGACTATTGTTTAGTTGCACCAAAGACAGCATTATAGTGCTTCATTTCTTTACCGACGGCTTTATCATTAGTTAAATTCACTCGACCAATCACATCATTAAAATTTTCACCTACAAAGCGAGTTTCATATTTTCCAACAAATGAATCACTTCCCTTAGTAGCATGAACGTTGTTACCACTTACTGCATATCCCGTCATAGCAAGAATTTGATCTGCCCCAACAATATTAGCCTTAGGTAATTCAATTTTTCCTAAAGTATCACTATTAATGGCGCCGGATACATAACTAGCATCTTTCTTAGAATCAAAGTGGGCATTTAATGTCACAGTCCCATCAATCTTAGGTAATGTCTGATTTACTAAATAGGCTGCTCTTTCTGTGTTTGCAATCACTTGCCCTTTATAAATAGCATCGCCTAAAACAGCATCGTTCCAACGGTGTTCTGTAATAAGAGAATTAGAGTCAACAACTGTACTTGTCGCCGAATATTCATTAGTGTCTGAGAAATTTGCTATCGCTGTAGAATTATTTAAACTTCCAGCTCTTTGCCCCACAGCAAAAAATCTTTGATCATTTTCATTCGAGAATAAAACCCCATAAGATGAATATGGTTGATTTACCACTAAGTAATTAATTTCTGTTAAGTCTTTTGTTTCTTTAGGATAATAAGAAATCACTTCTCCTACAAAACCTTCATTAACAATTTTTCCTGAATGCACACCTAAAATCGAACCATCTGGATTTTTTAATGTATTCAAATCAAATTTAACCTTCTCATTGATACTTCCGCCATCAAGAAAAAAAACTCCTTCAGGATTCAACACGTTAGAGTAGTAAACAGCTGTTCGACTTAGCTCCTTATCTGTCGTTTCAAAATGCCCTAATTGATCATTAACAAAATTCGGAGAACCAACTTTTACTACACGCCACTGCTTACCATCTTTATCAAGCTCTTTTGCAATAGCTTCTTTTGTAGTTTCTGGCTTAGAACTATCTTCTTTTGGAGTTTCTACTTTAGATTTATCTACTTTTGTAGCATCCTTAGTGGGTGTGTGTGGAGCTTTTGGAGTCTCTTGAGTAGTCGATGGAGTAACAGGAACTTACACAGGAGCCGATGAACCACTACCACCACTACAAGCAGTTATCCCAAATGCAACCAAAATTGCTAATGCACTTGTTTTAAATATTGGTTTCATAATCATAACCTCTATAAATTTAATTCTATATGTTAATTTTGCTTTATATAAAAGCGTCAGAATTGTGCAAAAAAAAACACAATTTTGCAATAAATATCATCAAAAATTACAAAAAGGTTAACTTAGACCAAAACTTAGGTACTAAAAGTACCATAAAGACTTAATGGGAAATATGTTAAAGAATGAAATAAAACAATTTTCTTCAATTTTCGACAGAGATCACAAAATAGGAAAAATCAAAATTGTCAAATACCATTAAATAGTCATTAATATATAAATGAATAAATTGTATACAAATATAAAAATTTGATTATAGATTATATTCTATAAAATTAAATAAGAGAGTAGAATATGCAACAAAAATGGAACGTAATTTTAGAAAAGCCTGTATTAAATTGGCTTGAAACCCTAGGACAAAATGATTTATTAAGAATCTATGCTGGATTAGAATTGCTGACCACCGAAGGCCCACAATTAGGTAGACCGTACGCAGATACGATACAGGGATCCAAATATACTAATCTAAAAGAGCTAAGAATACGATCTAGAACATCAGTATTTAGATTATTCTTTATTTTTGATCCTATAAGACAAGCTATTGTACTATGTGGAGGGGATAAAAAAGGTAAAAATCAAAAGCATTTTTATAGCGAAATGATTGCTTTAGCAGAACAAACCTATGAAGCATATTTGATCCAACTAGAAAAGGAGCAAGCGAATGACCGTAAACTTTAAAGAATTAATGGCAAAGTTACCAGAAGAACAACAAATTAGAGTAAAAGAAATAGCTCAAGAAATGCGAATGGAGCTCCAACTATATAGAATTCGTGAAGAACTCGAAATTTCTCAGCAACAGATTGCAGATGCGCTAAATATTAAGCAACCATCCGTAGCTGCATTGGAAAAACGTGGTAATGATATTCGTCTTTCCTCGGTAAAACGCTATGTAGAATCAATGGGTGGAATTCTCAATTTATCAGTCAAATTACCAACAGGAAAGACTATTTCATTTAATCTATAAATTGAAATTATAGCAGTTGCACAAGATGGCCGTTAAGTCTGTAGTTAGTGAGCTTGTCGAACTATCGAAACGTAAGTCTTGTGCCTGAAATTACGTAATACTTTACCCTTCAACAAGTTCAGCGACCGATAATATTCCTATTGTACAGCTGACTACATAATTTTGTATTAATGATTAACTCAGTAAGCTTTCCATCCCCAAATTCACAAAGAATCCGCCAATAACCAACCAAATACAAACCAATAAACCTAGCAATAAAGGTTTTAAGCCTGCTTGTTTAATAGCACTTATTCGCGTGGTTAAGCCTAGTGCTGACATCGCGGTCATCAGAAGTAAAGTATCTAATTGAATCAATAAATTAACTAGTTCTTTTGGTAATAAATCAAAAGAGTTGAAAATTGCTACACCGATAAATAACAGTGCAAAGTAAGGGATATTAATTTTGCTCTTTTCGCCCTGTTGCTCTTGTTGTAAGAAGTAAGAGAGTGCGATTAAAAATGGCGCTAACATCATCACGCGGATCATTTTGGTTATCACCGCTCTATCTGCTACAACAGAATTAATATTGCCCCCTGCCGCATACACTTGCGCGACTTCGTGTACCGATGAGCCAATATAAATGCCAAATTGATGTGAACTAATCCATTGATTTAGATAAGGATAAAGCAGCGGATAAAGGAACATACAGACCGTACCAAAAATCACAATTAATGCTACCGCGACAGAAACCTTATGGCTTTCGGCTTTTACCACAGGTGCAGTTGCCATAATCGCCGCAGCCCCACAAATACTACAACCCGCCGCAGTTAAATGCACAATTTGACGATCAATCTTTAATAAACGAATCCCAATCCAGCAAGTAATAAAGAAAGTTGCAATCAGCATAATTGCATCACTAAAAATCGCATTAACACCAACGGAATTAATATCCTGCAAAGTGATTCTAAAGCCATATAGCACAATCCCTGTACGCAGAATAAAGGTTTTGGCAAAGTTTACCCCTGCGGCTGTATGGAGTTCAATTTTGGAATAGAAGAGATTACCCACAAGAATACCGACTACAATCGCCAGTGTGAGAGCGCTCAAGTGGAGAGATTGCGCCAATGCAGTTTGGGAAAGAAAAAAAGCAATCGCGGTAATAAGCCCTGCAAAGCCAATACCTGCAAGATTTTTGGTCATAATTTTTCCTAAAAGAAAAGGCATAACGCTGCCGTTATGCCCTATAAATATCTATTTCTAATTAGAAACGATAAGCAGCTGTTGCACTATAACCGTTACCGTTTAACTTAGTGCCGTGGCCTCTTAAATTGCTACGCATATATTGAACACCAACTTCAACATCGTTAGATACTGCATATTTCGCACCAGCGCCAATACCAAAGCCTTGAACCGTGCCTACGTTGCTCACTTTACTCACGCTATAGTCAACTTTTGCATAAGGAAGTAAGTCTGGTAATACGCGATAGCCCTGTTCATACGCAACAGAATATTGTGATTTCTGTTTAGTATCGTGGAAAATTTTTGTGCTACCCGCTTTTACTTTACCTTCAACAATCCCAACAAGGTTGTTGCCGTAATCCATACCATAATCAACAATTACACTTGCACCTGTTGCTTGCTTGCCTTGTAAGCCAGCGCTTTTATATTTAACTGTTGTCAAATCAACACCAGCGCCTACGCCAGTAAATGTTTGACCTACAGGAGCAGCAAATGCACTTGCCGAAAATAAGGTCGCTAACGCAACTAAAGTTAATTTTTTCATAATAAAACTCCAAATGAGTACCAAAAACGGCTGTCAGTTTACCCCTCTAAAGTGATGAATACAAGGGGAATTACGCCTTACGCGTTTTATTAAAGCCTTCTAATAATTTAATAATTCCTTTATCTGCAAAGATTTGCTCCGTTGTTTTACTAAGCTTTCTGCGCCAGTTTGGATACTCGCTACTGGTTCCAGGAATGTTCACTGGCTCAAGCATATTCAGCCAATCTTCCGGCTGTGTGCCGTATAAAGCACTATTAGTATTCGCCACATAACTTTGCAATTGATGACTAAAACGGCGCGACATATTTTCGCTATCTTTTTCCAATTTTAGACCGCTTGCTTCAACAGCCTTACGAAACGCTGCTTTACTCTCTGCGCGGTTCTGCTTGAGATATGTAAGCACATCTTCACTTGGATATACATTATATTTCTCGCCTAATTCAAAATCATAGCTCTGCCAATAGCCCTTAATTGTTGGAAGATCGTGAGTACTTAGTGCAGTCATTGCTTGATAAGGATAGTTTTCTAACGCTTTACTCTCGCCATTTTCAAATTCAAAATAGAAGACATTGAAAGCCAAAATTCCTTTTTCTTCCAAAGCTTCCAACATTCCTTCTGGCACAGTTCCCAACGCTTCTGCCACAATTAAGCACTGATTACGTTGGCTTTCTAACGCTAAAATGCCAAGCAAATCATCTAATGGATAGCGAATATAGACCCCTTCAGTCGCCAGCCCGCCTTTTAGCACCCACCATAAACGCGTTAAGCCTAGAATATGATCGATTCTAAGAGCGCCACAATCTTTCATATTCGCTCGTAGTAAATCAATAAATGGTTGATAGCCACGCTCCACAAGTACTCTTGGGTGCATTGGCGATAATCCCCAATTCTGCCCCTGCGGCGCTAACATATCTTGGGGCGCACCAATAGATGCGCCAAGTACATAAAGCTCTTTATCCGCCCAAGTTTCAGCACCATTATCCGAAACGCCAACAGCTAAATCACGGTAAAAACCAATCGGCATTGCAAGCTGTTTTGCTAACTTGTTACAAGCTTTTAGCTGTTGTTGAGCCACAAATTGTAGCCACATATAAAAGCGGACTAAATCACTCTGCACTATTTGGAATTTTTTCACATCATCACTTTGGTAACTTTGATACTGCTCTGCCCAATTATTCCAACCCCACTGCTGTGAAAACTGCTCTGTTAGCCATTGATGCAGCGCATCAAAAGTCCCCTGTACTCTAAGAGATTCGCCACTTTCCGCAATAAATTGCTCAAATTCATTCTGATCTTGTTGCTTAAATTGAGTATATGCAAAACCTAGCCCCTGTAATTTCAGCGCCATTACTTGTGAATAATCAACATACTCTTTTTTACGTAGCTGTTTTAAAGCTTGTTGAGTCTCCTTGCGGTTAAACCATTGCTGCGCTGCTTCACTCTGTTGAAATTCAGCCAATGCGCTCACATCAATATAGATAATATTTTGCCACAAACGTGAAGATGGGCTATAAGGACTGACACTTTCAGGATTAGCCGGGAAAAGTGAATGGATCGGGTTTAAGCCAACAAAATCCCCGCCTTGCTCTGCAAGCTTAATCAAAAATTGCTGTAGATCGCCAAAATCCCCCACGCCCCAATTCTGTTCAGAGCGCAATGTATAAAGCTGTAAAAAAGCTCCCCAGAGTTTCTTACCTTGTTTTAGCGCTTCAGGTTGGTAAGCTTTTTCAGGGGTTATAATTACTCGGCACTGCTGTTCTGCAAGAGTTAAAAGATGATAACCCAATGGCAAATCATTAGGTAAAACAATCAGATTACCTTCAACCTGCCCTTCAATCTTTTCGCCGGTTTCTAACACTAACTGCCAAGTGTGCTGATTATAGTCATAGGTTGCTAACTGAATCTGACAACCTGTCTGATTTTGAAAAACTTTTGCAAAAGGCAAATCTTGCTGTTTACTACTCTCGCCAATCAGTTCTGCAACGGCGTTATGAGTTGCAAAACCGCCATTAAAACCTTCAAAAAAATAGTCATGTGTTTGCATATTATTTCCTAAAAATAAAGGCTATTGAGCCTAAGCCCAATAGCCTTTGTATTTATTACTTTTTATCGTTATTTGGTTTTTCTTGATCTTTGCCTTCAGGATCTTCATCAAATTTGACCACTGGCACACAACCACGACAGCCACCTTGATCAACACCAAGATCTTTGCAAAGTTCGTTATATTTATCCGCTAATTTGCGGAAAAAGGATTTGTGTTCTGACATTTTACTTTCTCTCATTTATCAATTTATAGCTAAATAATTATACTCTACCATAAAAATAACGATCTAAATATCGATTTTTATTTTCTAGAAACATTACGATGCAACAGAATAAAGGGAATACAACTAAACTCACTTTATAGTATAGAATTTTATTCCATGGCATAGCCTGTAAGATAAGTAGTGGTAACACATGCCATAAATAGAGCGGCAAAGATATTTGCCCTATTCGGCTTAATAGATTATCTTTTTGAACAATTATCCTTGTTGCTAGTGATAACACTAAATAAATTAAAGCTAGATTTGCCGTGACCTTTACTACGCCTTTGATAATTTCATCAGAAATTCCATATAAAATAATACCAAATATAAAAGATAGTAACGCTAAGATGATATAATTTTTTGAGAAGCTTATCTCTTTTAAAATATATCCAAAATAAAAATAGATAAAGAAATAATAAAAGCGCTTATCCCCCAAATAAAATAGCCATTCAATTTGATTAACCTTCCATTGACCATAGGTTTCAAATAAAATCGCAATAACCACAAAAAATAACAAGGTTAAAATTTTAGCTATTTTAAATTCATACTTATTGAGTAATTCAATAAACTTTAAATAAAATGTATAAAGAATAATAGCTGGAACATACCATAAATGGTAGAAAGGATAAAGAATTGAGCTAAAAAAGGGTTCAAACGAAATGGTTGATTGAAAATTAAAATAAGTAAAAAAGAGAAAGGCGATAATAAAAGGAATAATAAGTCTATGCAGATATTTCAATAAGATTTGTTTGATTGGCTGCTCAATAAAACTTTGTTTAACAAAATAACCTGTAATTGCTAAAAATAGTGGGATGTGAAAAAAATAAATAACTGCTCTTAATGGATTATCGCTTAAATTACCGATAGCAATATGCCCGATAATCACAAGCAAAATAAGTAAGCCTTTAACCTGATCAAGAAAAATATTTCTGTTCATATCACAAGCTCCATAAAGGGCAATTATTTAAATAAAGCCAGCTATAAACTGGCTTTCATATTATTTAACTCTCAAACGATAACGTCTATCCATCATACATAGGGTTCCGCCAAGCGACATAAATAAGCCACCAAACCAAATCCAGCGAATAAACGGTTTATAATAAAGGCGTAAGCCCCAAGAGCCATCTTCTAAACGTTCGCCTAATGCAGCGTATAAATCACGGGTAAAGCCCCAGTCGATAGCGGCTTCGGTCATCCCCATTTTACTCACATTATAGAAACGTTTTTCCGCTTCAAGCATTGCTTCAAATTTACCATTCTTGGTAATTTCAATATCTGCTGTACCGCCGATATAGTTAGCGCCGTTACTATCTCTAATGCCTTTGAAAGTGAAGTTGTAATCTAAAATTTGGGTTGAATCCCCCACATTCATACGCACATCTTTTTCAATGCTAAAGTTTTGGCTAAAGGCGATACCAAATACCGTCATTGCCACACCTAGGTGCGCTAACACCATTCCCCAATGGGAACGAGAGAGTTTGAATAATCCCGCAAAGAATGAATGACGATGGGTTGCACGTTGATGTAGTTCATACAGGCTCAATGCCACAATAATCACTGACATCATAGTACCAAGCACGACACTTACCGTAATTTGGCTTGCAAATAAATACGGTAAACCAAAGCCTAATACCATCATCACAATCAGCGAGATAATCACTGGTGTGCGAATTGCTGAAACTTGGTCTCTACGCCATTTTACAAGCGGTCCAATTCCCAATAAAAACGCAAATGGCACCATTAAAATCATAAACATCTGATCAAAGAATGGCGCGCCAATTGAGATTGTGCCTAAACCGATCTGTTTATGGATTAACGGTAAAATTGTGCCTAAGAACACCACCGATAAAAATGCCATTAACAAAATATTATTCAGTAGTAGCACGCTTTCACGTGAGTAGCGTTCCGAATTATCCAAGCTCTTAATTTTGCTACCTTGATATGCATAAAGTAGCAGTGAGCCACCAATCACAATCACCAAATAAGCTAAGATATACAAACCACGCGTTGGGTCTGATGCAAAAGCGTGTACCGAAACTAAAATACCTGAACGAACTAGGAATGTACCTAATAAACATAGCGAGAAAGCAAGGATTGCTAATAACACAGTCCACGCTTTAAAGGTACTACGTTTTTCCGTTACTGCTAATGAGTGAATTAAGGCAGTGCCAGCAATCCACGGCATTAAAGAAGCATTTTCGACAGGATCCCAGAACCACCAGCCACCCCAGCCTAATTCGTAGTATGCCCACCAAGAGCCTAAAACAATACCCAGTGTTAAGAATACCCAAGCAGCCATTGTCCAAGGACGAGACCAACGCGCCCAAGCGGTATCTAAACGACCAGTCATCAATGAAGCAATCGCAAAGGCAAAGGCAACCGAAAAGCCCACATAGCCCATATACAGCAATGGCGGATGGAAGATTAACCCCACATCTTGCAACATCGGATTTAATTCACGCCCATCGACAGGGAAATTAGGGAAAGTACGATCAAATGGGTTTGATGTAAAAATCATAAACACAAGAAAGCCAATGCTCACTAAGCCCATTACCGCTAACACGCGCGCAACAGCTTCTTCCGGCATTTTACGGCTAAATAGCGCAACACCAATGCTCCACAATGAAAGTAACCATACCCAAAGTAATAGCGAACCTTCATGTGAACCCCACACTGCAGATAAGCGGTACTCAATTGGCAAAGTACTATTTGAGTTATTTACCACATACTGCACAGTAAAATCATTAACAGCGAAAAGATAAAATAACGACCCAAAAGAGATGGTTAATGCGATAAATAGCCCCCAAGTCATCGGACGCGCCAATGAAACTAGGGTGCGATTATGCTTTTCTGCGCCTACAAGCGGTAAGATTGCCAGTAAAATTGACAAAATTAGACTTAATGCAAGGCTATAATTGCCTAATTCTGCAATCATTTTTGCTCTCCAGATTGAGTGCGATCACGCTCTGATTCGCCTTTTAAATCCGATTCTGAAATCCCCATCGGTTGATGTTGTTTCTTCATCTGATCATTTAATTCTGGCGGCATATAGTTTTCATCGTGTTTTGCAAGTACTTCCGTTGCACGTAATTTCGTTGGTTCAATAAGAACTCCTTGTGCCACAATACCTTGCCCTTCTCTGAATAAATCTGGCAGGATACCCTCAAACTCAACTTGAATTGCAGGGCCAATATCATTTAAGCCAAATTCTACTTTTAACGTTTTATCATCACGTTTTACCGAACCTTCAACAACCATCCCGCCTACACGGATACGCTGACCAACTTCAGGTTTCGTTTTTGGATCATCATTTTTACCATACACAATCTCGGACGGTGTATAGAAAAGGTCAATATTTTGACTTAAAGCATAAAGAGTTAAACCTGCAGCAACAGCTACACCAGATAATACCGATAAAATAACTTTTAGTCGTGATTTACGTCTTGGGTTCATAATTAAATCTTCTTATTTAAAAGGTAATCAGTTGAAAATGAATAAAAAAATAAACTTGCGTATCCTATCAAAAAAACCAACAAGAATCGTCAATTATTATGATTTGTTTTGTTTTAATTCAAACTCTTTAACAATTTTGCTTATTTTTTGTTAATAAATACAAAAAACCCCGTTGATATTAAATATCAACGGGGTTAAATAAGAATATAGACTAAATATTACTCTTCAAAAGGAGCACTAAAACGTTCAATGCGCGCACCTAAACCTTGAAGTTTAGCTTCGATATTTTCGTAACCACGGTCGATGTGGTAGATACGATCCACGATAGTTTCACCGCTTGCGATACAGCCAGCTAATACTAGGCTGATTGAAGCACGTAAATCTGTCGCCATCACTTCTGCGCTAGATAGGTTTTCTACGCCATGGCAAATTGCCGTATGGCCTTCGATCTCTGCTTTTGCTCCCATACGAATTAATTCAGGAACGTGCATAAAGCGGTTTTCGAAGATAGTTTCAGTAATTTTGCTTGTACCTTCAGCCACTACGTTTAATAAGGTGAACTGCGCTTGCATATCTGTTGGGAAACCTGGGTGTGGCATAGTGCGGATATTTACCGCTTTTGGACGCATACCTAAAGAGTCTAAAGTGATAGTATCTTCAGTTACATCAACTTGCATGCCTGCTTCACGTAATTTTTCGATTACTGCGTCTAAAGTATCCGCTTTAGTACCACGACATACTACACGACCACCAGACACTGCTGCTGCGATTAAGAATGTACCTGTTTCGATACGGTCTGGTACGATATGGTGTTGGCAACCGCCTAAACGTTCTACACCTTCAATTGTGATCATATCAGTACCTGCACCAATGATTTTCGCACCCATTTTATTTAAAAATTCTGCTGTATCAACGATTTCTGGCTCACGAGCAGCATTTTCAATAACTGTTTTACCTTTTGCTAAAGTACCTGCCATCATCACAGATAAAGTTGCACCTACGCTCACTTTATCCATCATCACGCGTGCGCCTGATAAACGACCATTTACTTCAGCTTTTACATAGCCTTCATCTAAAGTGATTGTTGCGCCCATTTTTTCTAAACCAGAGATATGCATATCTACTGGACGCGCACCGATTGTACAACCACCCGGTAATGAAACCTGACCTTGATGGAAGCGAGCAACTAATGGAGCTAACGCCCAAATTGAAGCACGCATTGTTTTAACTAATTCATAAGGGGCTACATAGTGATCGATTTTACTCGCATCAATATGCACTGCACCTTGTTCATCACGCTCAACAGTAACGCCTAATTTGCGTAAGATTTTAAAAGTCGTATCAACATCTTTTAATTTTGGTACATTCGTTAATACCACAGGTTCTGTTGATAAAATCGCTGCAAATAAAATAGGTAAAGCTGCATTTTTTGCGCCTGAAATATCAACGGTACCACTTAAAGTAAAAGGACCGTGAACGCGAAATTTTTCCATTTGGGTTTCCTTAAATAAAATTTAAAATCAAAGTGACTCGCTAATTAGCTAGCCATATTGAGTAAACGTTCTTTTTTCCACTGTTCTGTAGTGAAAGTTTTGATTGTTAATGCGTGAATGGCATTAGTTGCAAACAGTTCAGCTAAAGGACCATAGATCATTTGCTGCTGTTTTACTTTTGATAATGTTGCAAAAGCGTCACTTACCGCAATCACGCCGTAATGTGAACCATCGCTTGTCTGAACGTGCACTTCATTTAAATCTAGCGCACTCATTAACATTTCTTCGATTTGTTTTGGTTCCATATTTTACCAATTCTCACAATGTAAAAATTTATTAAACCACTCTGATAAATCAAATAACGCAGCAAGATTCTTAACACTCTCAGGCGTATTGATTAAACAAGTAGTATTATTTTTTTGATAATGATTGAGTATTTCAGCAAATAGGGTAAAGCCTGCAGAATCAATGCGTTCTAGACCTTTTAAATCCCAGTAGATATGTTGATTAGCCTTTGGCGATAAAAAAGAAGCACGTTGCTTCCATAACGGAAGCAACGTGTCGCGAGTTAAATCACCAATCAACTGGATCATCAGGCTTTCATTGTTTTGCTGAATGTCCCATTGTAATGGATTTTTCACTTGCATAACAATTATTTTAATGTGATTGGCTGTTTTGCAGATTGTGCAACTTGAGCTGTTAAAGCGTCAATACCTTGTTGACGTAATACACCGCTCCATTCGTTTTGTTTAGTTGCAACCATACTTACACCTTCAGCAGCCATATCGTATGCTTGCCATACGCCAGTTTTGCTGTTTTTACGCCATTTGAAATCTAATTTAATTGGCTGAGCATTACCAGATTGTAATACATTCACACGAATACTTACGATTGATTTGTCACCTAATGGCTTTTCGCTTTCAATCTGTACTTTTTGATCAGAATATTGCGTTAAAACTTGTGCATAAGATTGTTCAACAAATTGACCAAATGCAGTGAAGAATGCTTCACGTTGCGCTTCAGTTGCTGACGCTAAGTTTTTACCTAATACTAACTGACCTGCATATTTAACGTGAACGTGTGGCATTAAGTCGTTGCGTACGATCGTGCGAAGATAGTTAGGATCAGATTTGATACGAGACTGATTCGCCTTAATATCGCCAAATAATTTATCTGCTGTTTGTTGCATTAATACATAAGGGTTGCTGTTTGCAAATGCAGAAGTTGAAACTAACGCTGATACTGCAACTACACCAGCAACAAAGATTTTTTTAAGGGTTTTTAACATTTTAAAACTCCAAGTTAATTTAAATAGTCTTTGAATAGCCAAAATCAAACTATCCAACGGCTTAATGTAACAAGCAATTGCTCGCTACAAAATTATTCCGCCTTCGGCTCTGCCGATTCTACGGTTTCTTTATCAGACTTCTTATCACCATATAAGAACTGTCCGATTAAGTCTTCAAGTACCATTGCCGAATTAGTATCTGCAAAGGTATCGCCTTCTTTAAGCATTTCTGTTTCGCCTTCCATCACAAAGCCAACATTTAATGCAATAAACTGCTCGCCTAACAAACCTGCGGTTTTAATTGAAAGTGAACTAGAATCAGGAATCTGATTGTAACTTTCATTTATCGCAAGGGTTACTTTAGGGTTGTAAGTCTTCTCGTCTAACTGAATATCTGAAACTCGACCGATAACCACACCACCTACCTTAATAGGCGCGCGAACCTTTAGTCCACCGATATTATCGAAAGTTGCATACAAGTTGTAACTTTTTTCTGAAGCAAAACCTTGTACATTTGCTACACGTAAGCCTAAAAACACTAATGCACCTAAGCCTAGCAATACAAATAAGCCTACCCAAAATTCATATTTAATTGATTGACGCATAATTTTTCCTTTGAAATTTCTTTTACAAGCGCTCAATTTTAAGCCTAATTTTACCAATTTTTGGTAATTAGCCACCAAACATAATGGCTGTTAAAATAAAGTCTAAACCTAAAACGGCTAAAGACGCATGTACTACCGTTCGTGTTGTTGCTTGGCTGATACCTTCTGATGTCGGAGTTGCATCATAACCATTGAATAGTGCAATCCAAACCACCGCAAAGGCAAATACTAAACTTTTGATAAAGCCGTTGACTAAATCTGCCATAGTTACACTATTTTGCATAACCGACCAGAAACTACCGGAATCAACGCCTTTCCAATCAACACCCACTAATGAACCGCCCCAAATACCAATTGCAGTAAAAATTACCGCTAGAATTGGCATTGCGATAACACCTGCCCAGAAGCGTGGTGCAATAATACGGCGAAGTGGATCCACCGCCATCATTTCAAGGCTTGAAAGCTGTTCTGTGGCTTTCATTAAACCGATTTCTGCGGTTAATGCCGAACCAGCTCGCCCTGCGAATAATAGTGCAGTTACAACGGGGCCTAATTCACGTAATAGTGAAAGAGAAACTAGCTGACCTAAACTAGTTTCAGCAGAGAAATCCACCAATACTACATAGCCTTGTAAACCTAATACCATTCCGATAAATAAGCCAGAGAGCATAATAATCAATAACGACTGCACACCTAATACGTGTAACTGTTTGATTAATAATGGTGTATGCTTACGAAATTCAGGTTTACCAATTAATGCGCCCCACAACATAAAGCTAGAGCGCCCAAAAGCACGAATAAAATTAATCACAGACGCGCCAATGCTAGAGATAAAATCAATCACTAAATAGCTCCTCTGTATAATCTTTTGCTGGATAATGGAAACGAACTGGACCGTCTGCATTCCCTGACAAGAATTGTACCACTTGCGGATCTGTACTGCCTAGCAAGCTCTCCGGTGTACCTTCTGCGATAATTCGCTTATCTGCCACAATATAAGCATAATCAGCGATACTTAAGACCTCATTCACATCGTGAGAAACCACGATTGAAGTTAAGTTCAATGTTTGATTTAAACGCTTAATTAAATCAACGATAACGCCCATACTAATCGGGTCTTGTCCTGTGAAAGGCTCATCATACATAATCAAATCAGGATCGAGAGCTATTGCACGCGCTAAAGCTGCACGGCGCGCCATACCGCCTGATAATTCTGATGGCATTAAATCTGCCGCACCACGTAACCCCACCGCTTCTAATTTCATTAACACTAATTTGCGAATAAGCGGTTCTGGTAAACGTGTATGTTCACGAATTGGAAACGCAACATTATCGAATGTCGATAAGTCCGTAAAAAGAGCGCCCGACTGGAATAACATCCCCATTCGTTTGCGAAGCTCATAAAGTTCTTTATTTGATGCCTTACATATATCTTGACCATCAAATAGTATTTCACCGGATTCCGGCACAATCTGCCCACCAATCAGACGTAAAAGCGTTGTTTTACCGATGCCTGATGGCCCCATAATCGCGGTGACTTTTCCTTTCTGCACACGCAGATTAAGATTGTCGTAAATAACTCGCTCACCACGTTTAAAGGTAAGATTATTTACTTCAATCAAGTTTTTTTGATCACCCATTGAATATTCCTTAATAAAAATGGCTTTGGATAATCTATGAACAGCGGAATAAAGTCAATTTTATTTAATAAATTGACAATATTCCTTGTTTACAAATTATTTTGCTTTTTTAACCGCTTTCTTTTTCGCTGGTTTAACCACTTTCGTTGATGTCGCTTTTTTGGCTGTTTTCTTTTTCTTCACTGCTTTTTCAGACACTTCTTTGAAAACAGGCTTTTCAGCGGATTTCGCTTTTTTCTTTGCGGTTTTACCTGCCGATTTAGGCTTGCGCATATTGCTTAACAGTGCAAAGTCGATCTTCTTATCATCAAGGTTCACACCGATAACACGTACTTTGACAGGATCGCCTAAACGGTACATCATTCCGTTTTCGCCCACTAAGCGCTGACGGTCGCTATCAAAGTGATAATAGCCATTATCTAAGGTTGAAATATGGACTAAACCATCAATCAATAGTTCATTCAATTTCACAAATAGACCAAAGCCAGTCACACTTGAGATTACCCCATCAAACTCATCGCCCACGTGGTCTTGCATATATTCACACTTCAACCAGTCCGCCACTTCGCGTGTTGCGTCATCGGCACGGCGCTCCGTCATCGAACATTTCTCGCCAAACTGATCCATATCGTCCAGTTTGTAGTGATAGCCACCGCCATCGGTATAGTTACGCGTATTGCCTTTTTGCTTCTCAATCAAATACTTAATTGCACGGTGCAACAGCAAATCAGGATAACGGCGAATCGGCGATGTAAAGTGCGCATATTCGGTTAGTGCCAAACCAAAATGCCCTTCATTATCAGGGGAATAGACCGCCTGTTTTAATGAACGAAGTAACATCGTTTGAATCAGCTCTTTATCCGGGCGCTCACGAACCTGTTCTAATAACTCCGCATAATCTTTTGGCGTTGGGCTTAAACCACCATTTAAGAACAGCCCACACTCTTTTAAGAATGTACGAAAGCTAGTGAGCTTCTCTTCACTTGGTTGAGCGTGAATACGGTATAGCGCCGGCTCATCAACACTCTCCACAAAGCGTGCTGACGCAATATTGGCTAGAATCATACACTCTTCAATAATTTTATGAGCGTCATTGCGAATCACTGGCTCAATACGTTCAATTCGACCCTGTGGATTGAAAATAAATTGATTTTCGATGGTTTCAAACTCAATCGCGCCACGTTTTTGACGTGTTTCAACTAAGGTTTGATACATTTTGTGTAACTCTTCTAAATGCGGAACAAGCGGAGCATAACGCTCGCGTAGCGCTTCATCGCCTTCTAAAATATTCCACACTTTTGTATAGGTTAAACGCGCGTGAGAGTTCATCACCGCTTCATAGAATTTATAGCTAGTGAGCTCGCCTGTTTGTGAAACGGTCATTTCCGCCACTAAACAGAGACGATCTACCTGCGGATTCAATGAACATAAGCCATTTGAAAGCACTTCAGGCAACATTGGAATCACACGATTTGGGAAGTAAACCGAATTACCACGCTGTTGCGCTTCTAAATCTAAGGCTGTTTTTGGTCGAACGTAATAGCTAACATCGGCAATCGCTACCCATAAACGCCAGCCGTTATTTTCCGCTTGGCAGAAAACTGCGTCATCGAAATCTCTCGCACTTTCGCCATCAATGGTAACTAATGGCAATTCTCTTAAATCAACACGGCCGATTTTCGCTTCTTCCGGCACTTCTTCATCAAAATGACGAACCTGTTTTTCCACCGATTCAGGCCATAGGTGCGGAATTTCGTGATTGCGTAGCGCGATCTCGATCTCCATACCCGGCGCTAAATTATCGCCTAAAATTTCAGTGATAAAACCGACAGGACGTTTGAAATCCGCTTTGCGTGGTTGAAGTTCGACCACCACAACTTGCCCCATTCTCGCACCTAAGCGATGCTCTTCAGGGATTAAAATATCTTGATTGATACGGCTATCATCAGGCACCACATAGTTAATCCCTGATTCCGTAAAGAAACGCCCTACAATCTGTTTTTTGCGCGCTTCAAGTACTCGCACAATACGCACTTCTTTACGTCCACGACGGTCAGTCCCATTTGGTTGTGCCAACACATAATCGCCGTGCATTACTCGCACCATCTGCGCATTTGGGATAAACCAATCGTCCGAACCTTCAACTTGCAGGAAACCGTAGCCATCTCTATGGCCTAAAACTGTTCCTTTGAGTAAGTCCATCTTTTCAGGCAACGCATAGCGACGGCCTTTCGTAAACACTAACTGGCCATCATTTTCCATTGCTCGTAAACGGCGACGAATCGCTTCTTGGCGCTCTTCGTCAGTAATTTTAAAAGTTTTGAGCAACTCTTCTCTGCTCATTGGCGCGTCATAATCGCGAATTGTTTGTAAAATAAAATCTCGACTTGGTACTGGATTTTCATACTTTTCCAGCTCTTGTTGATAATTTGGATCTTGTTTCATTATTTTTCTCTTTTATAAATAATTTGAATATATAACTGTATGTTTTTATTATTGAAATGCTAATTTAGGTGATAGATAACGGTAAGGATATTGGATAAATTGCGGTTCATATAATGCTAAATAAAATCGTCTAGGCTACGATTTGCGCAGAATTTTACCACATAGTTAAGAATTTAGGAAATGACTATTTTTTATTCGGACACGGGCACCGTG
>LEKJ01000090.1 GCA_029852775.1 Pasteurellaceae bacterium LFhippo2 | reverse complement strand
CTATGTAATTAGTTTATTTTGTAAAGTATCTCCAAAATCTAACCGCTTGTTTATTCTCCCCAAACGCAAAAAACCGAGACTCTCTCGAATCTCGGTTTCTTTAATAATACCCTGATGATGCCCTACTCTCACATGGCGAAACACCACACTACCATCGGCGTTACTGCGTTTTACTTCTGAGTTCGGAATGGAATCAGGTAGAACCACAGCACT
>LEKJ01000089.1 GCA_029852775.1 Pasteurellaceae bacterium LFhippo2 | reverse complement strand
TTCTGTTCAATATAGAAACACTCAGGCGCTTTAATATCTTCTAAGTTAATACCACCAAAAGTTGGCTCAAGCGATGCAATAATATCGACAAGTTTTTCTGGATCGCGTTCGTTAATTTCGATATCAAATACATCAATACCTGCAAATTTTTTGAATAGAACACCTTTACCTTCCATTACAGGTTTACCGGCTAAAGCACCGATATTCCCTAAACCAAGAACCGCCGTACCGTTAGAGATAACCGCAACAAGATTACCTTTAGCGGTATAACGGTAAGCTGCTGATGGATCTTTTTCAATCTCTAAACAAGGCTCTGCTACACCTGGTGAGTATGCAAGAGCAAGATCTCTTTGCGTTGCTAGCGATTTAGTCGGGGTAATTTCAATTTTACCTGGGATTGGGAACTCGTGAAAATCAAGAGCTGCTTGGCGTAATTTATCATCCATAGTGGTATCCTTCTAGTTATGTGAAATGATTTTGGCATTTTACTCCAAAAAGCGATGAAATTTTGTGATAAAGATCTAAATTTTTAATATCCAACCAAAAAATAACTCAAATTCTGTACACATCTGTTAAAAATTTGCTTATTTACAAAATTATTATATTCTCCATTTTTTATAAAATATGGTTTATTTATTCAAAACATAAAATAAAATTACTTTTTTATGATATAAAATCTTTATTTTTTTAAAATTTAGATTTTTATTCTAAAAAAGTTAGAAAAAATACTTCTTTTTGGGGCTAGACAAAGGAAAAGTTTTTATGCAAAATCCAAACCGTTATCGTTTGCTTAGCAAACAACAATTCTTAATTTGTTGGAGGATTCAATGAAAAAACTTTCTGGTGCGGAGATGATCGTACAATCCTTAAGGGACGAAGGCGTTGAATACGTTTTTGGTTACCCTGGTGGTTCGGTTCTTGATATTTATGATGCAATTCACACTTTAGGTGGCATCAAACACGTTCTTGTTCGCCACGAACAAGCTGCTGTACATATGGCTGATGGTTATGCACGCTCAACAGGGAAAGTAGGTTGTGTATTAGTAACATCAGGCCCTGGTGCTACAAATGCAATCACTGGTATTGCAACCGCTTATGCAGACTCAATTCCTTTAGTTGTGTTTTCTGGCCAAGTACCTTCAAGCTTAATTGGTACCGATGCTTTCCAAGAGTGTGATATGGTGGGTATCTCTCGTCCTGTGGTTAAACATAGTTTCTTAGTTAAAGATCCACAAGAAATCCCTGAAATTGTGAAAAAAGCATTCTATATTGCTTCAAGTGGTCGTCCAGGCCCTGTGGTTATTGATGTGCCAAAAGATATGGTAAATCCTGCTAATAAATTCCCATATCAATATCCGCAAGATGTTTCAATGCGCTCTTATAATCCAACGGTTCAAGGTCATAAAGGGCAAATTAAGAAAGCGTTAAAAGCAGTGTTAGTTGCTAAGAAACCAGTACTTTATATTGGTGGCGGCGTGGTAATGTCTGAAGCAAGTAAAGAAGTCACTGAATTCGCACAGAAGCTGAACCTACCAGTAACTAGTACATTAATGGGATTAGGTGCTTATCCAAGCACTGATAAACAATTTATTGGTATGTTAGGTATGCACGGTACTTATGAAGCCAATAATACAATGCACGAAAGCGATTTAATTTTGGGTATTGGTGTCCGTTTCGATGATCGTACAACAAATAATCTAGAAAAATATTGTCCTAATGCAAAAGTAATTCATATTGATATCGATCCTGCTTCTATTTCAAAAACGGTTCCAGCTTATATTCCCATTGTAGGTAGCGCAAAAAATGTATTATATGAGTTTTTAAGCCTACTAGATGAAGAAAATCTCGCAAAAAGTCAGACAGATCTGACCGCTTGGTGGAAACAAATTGAAGAATGGCGTGCGCGTAATTGTTTAGCATATCAACAAGGCGATGTGATCAAACCACAAGAAGTTATTCGCAAAGTGTATGAAATAACGCAAGGCCAAGCTTATGTAGCTTCAGATGTAGGTCAACACCAAATGTTTGCAGCTCTACACTACCCGTTTGATCTACCGCGCCGTTGGGTAAATTCTGGTGGCTTAGGCACAATGGGATTCGGCTTACCTGCTGCAATTGGGGTTAAGTTTGCTCATCCTGATGCAACTGTTGTTTGTGTAACAGGCGATGGCAGTATTCAAATGAATATCCAAGAGCTTTCAACGGCAAAACAATATGATACGCCAGTAGTTATAGTCAACTTAAATAACCGTTTCTTAGGAATGGTTAAACAGTGGCAAGATATTATTTATGCCGGCCGCCATTCACAATCCTATATGAATTCATTACCGGATTTTGTGAAATTAGCTGAAGCTTATGGCCACGTTGGGATCGCTATCGATCACCCACATGAATTAGAAGAGAAACTAAAACAGGCTTTCTCAATTAAAGATAAATTAGTATTCGTTGATATTCGTGTAGATGAAACGGAACACGTTTACCCGATGCAAATTCGTGGTGAATCAATGAAAGATATGATGCTTAGCAAAACGGAGAGAACAGATGCGTAGAACATTATCCGTATTACTTGAAAATGAATCAGGTGCGCTTTCACGCGTAATTGGCTTATTCTCACAACGTGGCTTTAATATTGAAAGCTTAACCGTTGCCCCAACCGATGATCCAAGCTTATCGCGTATGACTATTGTGGCTCAAGGAGATGATCAAGTGTTAGAACAGATTGAAAAGCAATTACATAAGTTAATTGATATTTTCAAAGTGACTAACTTAAGCTATGTAGAACACGTTGAGCGTGAAGTACTGCTTCTGAAAGTGCGCGCAACAGGCTCAACTCGTGATGAGATGAAACGTTTAGTCGATATTTTCCGCGGACAAATTGTTGATGTAACACCAAAACAGTACACTGTTCAGCTTGCTGGTACAAGTGAAAAACTCAACGCGTTTATTGAAGCTATTAAAGCAGAAACAACTATCATTGAGATCGTTCGTTCTGGTGTAATTAGTCTTGCTCGTGGTGAGAAAAATCTTTAAAAACAGAATGGCGGGATTATCCCGCCATTTCTTATGATTCAGACTTCAAACAGTGATTCAATAACTTCTCACCATATTCTCTGCGCCATCCAACCAATAATTCAGGTAACTTTTCAGGATTTTCACCCTTTCTATGCCATTTAAACAGTTGGTTAAGCTGTCTCTTGCTTGCTAATAACTCTGTTGCTAATTCTTCAGGCTGAATATTCGCCAAATGCTTTTGTAATGATTTCAAACTCTGCTTATAGCCTGGCTCATCAATAATTCGAGTGATTGGGCTAGGATAATTTTCAGACTTAATTTCTTTTCCTTGCTCTACTAACCATAACAGTTTTTTACCGTGATAGCGAACTTCATTTGGGTGCATAAATTCCAATAATGTCGAAGTGTGTTTAGGCTGTAATTTTGCAATTTGAACAAGATGTTGCTCTTTAACAATAAAATTCAACGCTAAATCACGTTTTTGAGCTTCTTCAACACGCCATTTAGCTAAAATTTGTAAGGTAGCAAGCTGCTGTGGGGTTAGAACCCAAGCATTACCAATATCTTTATAAGCTTTTTCAGGATCTAAAACTTGTTGGCGCTTAGTTAATAAAGTCTGACATTCTTCTTCCACTGCTAGTTGCCAAGAAGTTTGAGCAAGCTCTTTCTGTAGCTTTTCAAAAATAGGTAATAAAAATGCTACATCTGCAGCCGCGTACTGAATCTGTTTATCAGATAATGGGCGAGCT
>LEKJ01000088.1 GCA_029852775.1 Pasteurellaceae bacterium LFhippo2 | reverse complement strand
TGAAATGGCGAAAAATCCTTAATGACTAAAGGGTCAATTAATGCCAAATTTTCACCATCAAATAATTGGATCAAGCCTAACTTCGGATAATAAGAGCGGATACGAACAAACTCTGTATCTAAAGCGACTACCGCTTTTTGGCGAGCCTTCTCACAAATTTCAACTAATTTTTGGTCATTATCGATCCAAATCGGATTTAATTTACTATTCACAAACTACCTACTTCTTATAAATTCTGAGCTTAAGAGTCTATTACTGAGCTGTTTTTATTCAATTAATTCAAAAAATAAAATTATTTTGTGAACTCTCTCGCATTATTCAACTAAAACAGTTGCCATTCTAATCAAAGATAGCAAAATAAAGAAATTATCTTATGGAGTAATGGCAATCTAAGGATTTTACTATGAAAACTAGCT
>LEKJ01000087.1 GCA_029852775.1 Pasteurellaceae bacterium LFhippo2 | reverse complement strand
GACTCTACTAACAAAAGCATTGATTGATAATAAATTTATCTTAGAACGAACATCACAAAATCTTCCATCTAGGGGGAGACCATCTGTTGGCTTAGCTATCTCATCTTTTCATTGGCGTTTACTCTGTGTCACCGTTGCTCCACAAAAGCTGATCTTGTCTTTTTGTGACCTAAATGGCAAGCCTTTACATTCCAAAAAGTATGCTCTGCTATCCGCTGAACATTATTCACAAATAGACAGTTATATTCTGAATAGCTTACAAAATTTTATGCGCCAATATCCTAGCGCTGCGGAACATTTATTGGCTATATCAATTAGTATTGTTGGTAAAACTAACAAAGACAAAACAGGCATTTCACAACTTGGAAACTGTTCTATTCATTCTAACTTAGTAAATATCCTACAAGAACAATTTAGTATCCCTATTTTATTAAACGAACATTTCCCACTTTGGTTTCTAGCTGAGTCAACTTTAGGAACCCTAATTAGTAATGACAATGTCATTTTCCTACAACTTAATGATACTGTAAATCTAAGTGTATTACTCAAAGGCTCTTTATTACATCAAGATGAACATAAACGAATGAGTGTAGATAAGATGATTATGCCTAGATTTAGTTCGTTAAGTGATGAAATTGCTAATGATAAATCAGAATTGGAGCGCTACCAATTAGCGAATCAAATTACATTTTCTTCATTGGAAAAGCTAATCGATCTCTACTTACCTAATCAATATAAATCACAAGCTGAAAAAATCGAATTCCTATGTGATGAAATCGAAAAGCAACACCCAGACGCCCTAGCTATTCTTGAGCATATTAGTAATAATTTAGCCTATAC
>LEKJ01000086.1 GCA_029852775.1 Pasteurellaceae bacterium LFhippo2 | reverse complement strand
ACTTATTTTTAAAGCGATCCGTATTACTGATGTTGTTCCAGGCAAGCCTTATATGGGAATTGAAACGCCAAATCCATATCGTGAAACGGTTTGGTTGCGAGATGTGTTTGATAGCAAAGAGTTCCGCGAAACAAAAGCGACTCTGCCTATGGCATTAGGGAAAGATATCAGTGGTATGCCAGTTGTATTTGATATGGCAAAAACGCCCCATTTACTCGTGGCTGGTCAAACCGGTGGTGGTAAGTCAGTAGGTATTAATACAATGATTCTAAGTCTATTGTATAAGCTTACGCCGGAGCAAGTACGTTTTATTATGATT
>LEKJ01000085.1 GCA_029852775.1 Pasteurellaceae bacterium LFhippo2 | reverse complement strand
CCACATTTATTAACTCCAGTTGTTACGGATATGAAAAAAGCAGAGAACGCATTGCGTTGGGCTGTTGAGGAAATGGAGCGTCGTTATTTATTAGTGAGTAAGCTTGCAGTGCGTAATATCGAAGGCTATAACGCAAAAATCGATCAAGCCGAAGAAATGGGGATGCCAATTCCAGATCCTGTATGGCGCCCTGGTGATTCAATGGATCAGTTGCCCCCACATTTAACCAAGCTGCCTTATATTGTGCTAATTGTGGATGAGTTTGCTGATTTAATGATGTCGGCGGGTAAGCAAGTTGAAGATTATATTATGCGTATTGCTCAAAAAGCCCGAGCAGTTGGTATTCATTTGATTTTAGCGACACAACGCCCATCAACAGATGTTATTACGGGTGTAATTAAAGCAAATATTCCAAGTCGTATTGCTTTTACGGTTGCCAGCCAAATTGACTCACGTACTATTCTTGACTCTGGCGGTGCTGAATCGTTATTAGGCCGTGGTGATATGCTTTATTCTGCTTCAGGAAGTCCAGAGCTTGTGCGTGTTCACGGTGCCTTTATGACGGATGACGATGTGCAACGAGTAGCAGATAACTGGCGTGCTCGTGCCAAACCAGAATATATTGATAGCATTGTTGCTTCTGCTGAAGAGAGTGATAGTGGTGAAAGAGGAAGTAGCGGTGACGTTGATCCACTTTTTGATGAGATAGCTCAGTTTATGATTGATGGTGGTGCGACGTCTATTAGTGGCGTTCAGCGTCGTTTTTCATTGGGTTTTAACCGTGCAGC
>LEKJ01000084.1 GCA_029852775.1 Pasteurellaceae bacterium LFhippo2 | reverse complement strand
GAATTATCGATCAATTAGAAGAGCAAGGTGTTTTATCTGCCCCAGATAGTCGTGGCAAGCGTGAAGTTTTAGCTCGTTAATCTTAACAAGGCTCACATTATGAGCCTTATATTATTTTTAATTTAAAGGAAATGTTATGCGTTTAGGTAATGAAAGAGAAAGCCGTAATGTTGAAGATCGTCGTGGTCAAGGCGGTTCTTCAAATCGTCGAGTATCGTTAGGTGGTGGCAAAACAGGTATTTTAGGTTTTATCATTGTACTAATTGGCGCTTATTATGGTGTGGATTTAAGTGGTGTGGTTGGATTAGGACAAGATTCTAACTTTCAGAGCTATCAAACTACACAAAGCAGTAATTTATCAATGGCGGAAGAATCAGAACTCAATACGTTGTCACGCAAAGTTTTATATACAACGGAACGTATTTGGGGAAGTTACTTCAAACAAAATGGCTTAACTTACCGTGAGCCGAAACTTGTTTTATATACAGGGGCAACAGGTACAGCTTGTGGAACAGGTCAATCGGTGATGGGGCCATTTTATTGTCCTACAGATGAGAAGATCTACTTGGATCTCTCTTTCTATCACGATATGAAAACTAAAATGCGTGCAGCAGGTGACTTTGCCTTCGCTTATGTTATTGCTCACGAAGTTGGTCATCATATCCAAAATCAAATTGGTGTAACACAATGGACACAGCAGCAACAGCGCCAAGCAAATAGTAAGACGGCCGCAAATAAGATTTCTGTACGCGTAGAATTACAGGCTGATTGTTTTGCAGGTGTTTGGGGTTACCAAATTCAACAAGAAGGCAAACTTGATCAAGGTGATGTAGAAGAAGCATTTGTGGCGGCAGAAGCTGTTGGTGATGACCGTTTACAGAAGCAGAGTCAAGGCCGAGTTATTCCAGATAGCTTTACTCACGGTACTTCTGCTCAGCGTTTAGCGGCATTCCGTAAAGGTTTACAGACAGGAAATCCTGCTGTTTGTGAATTATAAAGAAGTAAATTTAGACAATAACGCTTTATTTGGCATAAGTAGTGCAATAATGAT
>LEKJ01000083.1 GCA_029852775.1 Pasteurellaceae bacterium LFhippo2 | reverse complement strand
AACACGATGTACAAAAATGATGACTTACGTATTGCGAAGATTGAAGAATTATTACCACCTGTAGCTATTTTAGAACGAGTGCCGGCGAGTGATGTTGCCGCTGATACAGTTTCAAAAACGCGTGCTGCTGTACATAAAATTTTACACGGTGCAGATGACCGTTTATTAGTTGTTATTGGACCTTGTTCAATTCACGACCCAAAAGCTGCTTTAGAATATGCACAAAAAATCAAAGAGTTACGAGACAATCCAACAATTAATGAAAATCTAGAAGTCGTTATGCGAGTTTATTTTGAAAAACCGCGAACTACAGTAGGTTGGAAAGGTTTAATTAACGATCCATACTTAAACGAAACTTATGCGTTAAATGACGGTTTACGTATTGCACGTAAAGTTTTATCAGATATTAATGATTTAACTGTGCCTGCAGCGGGTGAGTTTCTGGATATGATTACGCCGCAGTATGTAGCTGATTTTATGAGTTGGGGGGCTATTGGTGCTCGCACAACGGAATCGCAAGTTCACCGTGAACTAGCTTCAGGTTTATCTTGTGCAGTAGGCTTTAAGAATGCGACAAATGGCGGCGTTAAAATTGCATTAGACGCAATTGGTTCAGCAGAAGCACCACATCATTTCTTATCTGTAACGAAATTTGGACACTCAGCAATTGTTGGTACAACAGGTAACCCTGATTGCCATATTATTTTACGTGGCGGAGATAAAGGTCCAAACTATGATGAAGAGTCAGTTAAAACTGTTTGTGCGGATATCGAGAAATCAGGTCGTCGCCCGCACGTGATGATTGATTTTAGTCACGCAAATAGCCAAAAACAGTTCAAACGCCAATTAGATGTGTGTGATTCTGTTTGCCAACAAATTAAAAATGGTTCAAACTTAATCTCAGGTGTGATGATCGAGAGCCATTTGGTTGAAGGTCGTCAAGATTTAATTGAAGGCCAAGAATTGGTTTACGGACAAAGCATTACGGACGCTTGTATCGGCTGGGAAGACAGTGAGAAAGTGTTATTCCAACTGGCTGAAGCGGTGGCAGAACGTCGTAAATTAAATGGTTAAATGAACATTCCCCCTTATTTTAGGGGGAATTTATTTTTATAAGGTTAAATAGATGAAAAATACAATTCTTGCTATTGATACAGCCACTGAAGCTTGTTCGGTGGCTTTATTGTGTCAAGGGAAGATTACTGCTCTAGATGAATTGAGTCCACGTGGACACACGCAACGCATTTTACCGATGATCGATGAGTTGCTTTCACAATCTGATGTCTCGCTTAAACAAGTTGATGCTTTAGCTTTTGGCCGTGGCCCAGGTAGTTTTACCGGTGTACGTGTTGGCGTAGG
>LEKJ01000082.1 GCA_029852775.1 Pasteurellaceae bacterium LFhippo2 | reverse complement strand
TTGCTCAAGGTTTAGCGCTAGGTGCAGAATTGCCAGTTGTACCCGTTTCAAATCTAATGACAATGGCAGAGCAGGCTTATCAGCAGTTAGGAGCAACTCAAGTAGTGGCGCTTATTGACGCGCGTATGAATGAAGTCTATTTCGCGCAATTTGAGCGAACAGAGCAAGGTTGGAATGAAGTCGTAGCTGAACAAGTTTGTCCGCCAGAGAAGGCGATTGAACAGATCCAACAAGAACGCAAGCCAACTATTGTTGGTACAGGTTGGGCTGCATACACTCAGTTTGAACAAGCAAATTTAGACGTGATTGTGGGTGAAATTACTTTACCATCAGCACAATATATGTTGCCATTTGCGTTAAAAGCGATGGAAAGCGGCAATACGAAATCTGCATTAGAGATTGAACCAGTTTATTTACGTAATGAAGTAACGTGGCAGAAACTACCGCATAAGCGCTAGTTATTAAATAAGCAAGGGCTGATTCCGTATTTCGAAATCAGCCCTTTTGTTTGGATAAAATATTCAGTTACTTATGAAAATATCTTAATAGTGGCTCTGGATTCTGAATAAAAGGTGTCAAGTCTTTCTTTTCAGGATGGCCAATATAAGGAATTTGCCCAAGTAGCGGCGCATCAATTTTTTGGCTTAATAGCTCAACCAATTCAGAATAATGGCGTAATCCAGGATTAACTCGATTTGCAACCCAGCCAACTAATTCAACCCCTTGTTGCTTAATTGATTCGACAGTCAGCAATGTATGATTGACACAACCTTCTTTAATACCAACTACCATTACAACAGGCATACGATTTTGTTTGACCCAATCAGCAAAGCGTACGTCCTTATTAATAGGTGTTAACCAACCATAGGTACCTTCTACAAGTACGTTGTCATATTGATGATGTAAACGTTGCAAATCTTGATTTAGTTTATCCACAGAAATATGACAAACTGCGTCTAGAGCTGCAAACACAGGTGTGCTTGAGTGAATAAAAGAGTAACTATTAATTTCACGATAGTGAACCGGAGTTGGGCAACTATTTTGAATCACTAAGACATCTTCATTATTTTCACAAGCATAATCATCTTGATTTGGTTCTGTAGGCAGAGAATCGTCGCCTCCACAAGCAATAGGTTTATAACCTACAATATTAATTCCATATTGAGAAATTGTTTGTAACAGTGCGCGAGTTACAATCGTTTTCCCTACATTTGTATCCGTTCCAGTAATAAATAAGCAAGACATAATAACTCTCTGTTCTACATAAAAAAGTGGAGCAGAGTGTAACGTAAAACGGAGCAATGAATTATTGTTCTCGATCAAATAAAATTCATATAAGTAGGATTATTTCAATTTGAGATCAAATAGTTACATCTTATTTCCATTGATAATACTATATTTCTATAATATCTCTGATTAGTTGCCCTTCATAAATACCCATTTTTATCGCAACTGCAGGAATTAGTGGGCTATCTAGGTCATATTGGCTTGTGACAATATCAACTTGTAGGTTGTTTAGTAAGTTACTTGCCAATTTTTCTTGTATCTTTTCAAATAGAATGTTTTTTACGC
>LEKJ01000081.1 GCA_029852775.1 Pasteurellaceae bacterium LFhippo2 | reverse complement strand
AATTTATCCGCCGATTGAATTTTATTGAGATCACGAGTGATCTCGGCACGATAACCCAATCGATCAAATGCAAATTTGACCGAAGAAAGATTAGCCGAAGAGCTAGGCTTTAGTGAAAAAAGAGAAAATAGGTTAGAAGATTCTGATAAACAGTTTGAGCAAGGCTTAAAAGAGCTTGATGAAGAATTTGAACAAGGATTAAAAGACCTTGAAAAGCAATTCGAACAAGATTTAAAGAAAGAATTTGCTAAGGGATTAGGCCAGTTATCAAACGAACTGATGGAAATTGATATTGGTGAAAATATGATCTCTGTCACTTCTGATGCTGATCAATTGGTTATTACAGATATTACAATTAATCGAGGAAATTGTATTGGCTGGAATTTAAATGAAAATATGGCAGACCTTGAAAAAGAAATTCCTTACCAAGAGAAAAAGTTGCTCACACTTCGAGAGGATAGATTAAAAGTAGTTG
>LEKJ01000080.1 GCA_029852775.1 Pasteurellaceae bacterium LFhippo2 | reverse complement strand
CTGAATTCTGGGATGAGATGGAAAAAGGGCAGAAAGAAAGAATTGCATATTTGAAAGCAGAACTACAAACATATCAGCAAGATAAAGGAATTAAACTAGCATATGGTGAAAAGAAAGACTTGGGGTATATGTGTTTGAATGGCTCTCCCAGAGAGATCAAAGTCAAGCTAATTGATGGAACAGAAAGCGTATTTAAAATTAAACTTTAGTTCGGAGAACCAAATAATATGGAAGAAACATTAAATCACTTAACAACAACATTTATGAATTCAGAGGCTGGACAATGGTTTAGCCAACATTCATCACCTTTATTGTTAGCTATTCCAGCTGTATACTTTATTATTTGCGGTATAGTTGGAAAATCCTCTGATAATAGAGCCTATTTTTACAGCTATTTAGATGTATTTGTTCTGTTTTTACCTGTGATTGCTTTTGTTATTTTATTCTTTACTTATTCATCTGGTGGGAATGTGGATAATGTAATTAATCAAATTCCGCAAGATGTTATGTTTTGGACATTAGGTATTTCAGGTGGTGTGGCTGCGATTACTACATGGATTTTTGCTTGGAGAGCAAATCAAGGTAACTTCTTTATAACATTATTTATGTTTATTGGGAAATGGATGTTTGTTGCGATCTGTGGCGTTATTGTTGCTGTGAGTATTGTGTTGACTTTTTGTGCACTTGCTTTTACTGAAAAAATGAAGAGAAAAAAATACCAAAGAGCGTCTTCTCTTCGTAAACAAAAAATTAAAGTGGGCTCAGCTGCTGCTGTTGGTGGTGGGTTAGCAATT
>LEKJ01000079.1 GCA_029852775.1 Pasteurellaceae bacterium LFhippo2 | reverse complement strand
ATTGCTACATTCAGCAATGAGAGCAAAGATTTTCCACATCGCTATCATAGCTTTTAGATATATAGGGACTGATACATACTTAGCAGTATGGCTAGCAGTCCCTAAGTTATATTAAGTAAAACACAACAACGTTTAATTAAGGAAACATTATGACTATACTAAAACCCACTGTTAATAAAGTTAAAAAATATCAAGATAAATTGCAAAATGACAAAGCATTAGTGCGTTATCCTGCTAACCAAGTTGCATTGGAATTGATCTATAAAAATCCGACTTTTAAAAATGACAAATTGGAACATATCCTACTAAAAGTTGCGGTATTAAATGAGTTTTATAGTACCAATATTTTTGATCCTTATTCTGTTGCAAAACATATCCTTGAAAATGTGCCGAATGTAGATCGCCGTTTGACTGAAGGTGATGAAAAGCTAGTAGATGAAATTAAAAAGGTAACTATTGGCGAGAAAACTAGAAATTT
>LEKJ01000078.1 GCA_029852775.1 Pasteurellaceae bacterium LFhippo2 | reverse complement strand
ATTTCGTGCTTTCAGCCTATAAAGATAATGCGGCGGTAATGGAAGACTCAACAGTCGGTCGTTGGTTCCCAGATCAAGACGGTCAATACCGTGCGCACCAAGAAGATGGCGCATTACGAGCGATTACTTGCTAAGGGTAAAACCAAAATGCAAGCTATTGGTGCGGCAATGCGTCGTTTAGTACATATCTGCTTTGGGGTGTTAAAGAACAAATCTGTTTATCAACCGCAAACTATTTTAGCTTAGTGCAAAAAACAATTTGACTTTGGGGTTGAGAGACAGTATCTACAAATTTTTAGGATAACTTAGGCTAGTTATCTAAATTATCTGGTTTAATGTTTTTAACTTTTAAGGTACTACCCATAATTGTTGAGAACAATGGCGCAGAAACCGCACCACCATAGTAGTTACCTGCTTTAGGTTCATTAATTAAAACCACTAGCGCAAAGCGTGGATCACTTGCTGGTGCAATACCTGCTGTATAAGCAAGGTATTTTTCCACATACTGACCTTTTTCAATTTTACGTGCTGTACCGGTTTTAATCGCAACACGATACCCATCAACAGCGGCTTTTGCACCACCTTCTCCTTTGGCTGCCACACTTTCCATCATCTGAACCACATCACGAGTGATTTTTTCTGGAAGTACACGCTCACCAATCACCGGTGGATCGACTTTTGTAATCGAAAGCGGACGATAGATACCGAAGCTTCCTAAGGTTGCATAAGCACGCGCTAATTGCAATGGTGTTACTTCTAAACCATAACCATATGCCATTGTTGCACGCTCAATATCAGCCCAACGTTTACGGTCACCACTTGAGCCACGCTGTTCACCTAAACCTAGCCCCGTATCTTTACCAAAACCAACTTTTTGGTAAGTGTCTACCAACGCATTTGGTGACATTCTCAAGGCTAAACGACTCACCCCGATATTACTTGATTTTTGTAAGATCCCCGTTAGCGTTAAACTTTCACGTGGAGCTACGTCTTTAATCGTATGTCCATTTACCACAAATGGACGAGTACTAATTACTTCTGACGGATAAGTCGCTTTATTATGTAAAGCGGTTAAAACCACTAGCGGTTTTACCGTTGAACCAGGCTCAAAGGTATCTGTAATAGCTCTGTTTCGAGCTAATTCTGGCTTAAAGTCAGAACGGTTATTAGGGTTAAAAGATGGCGCATTTGCCATTGCTAAAACTTCACCCGTTTGAATATCAACCAACACTGCTGTACCTGATTCTGCTTTATTTTCAATTACCGCTTTTTTGATTTCGCGATAAACCATTGATTGTAGCTCTTCATCGATACTTAGCATTACATTTTGTGGATCGTACTGTTTCTCTTCACGAATGTTCTCAATAACATTGCCAAGTCTATCGCGACGAACAACTTGCTTACCATCTTTGCCGACCAATAAAGAGTTGAAGCTACGTTCTAAACCTTCGATTCCCTTTTTATCATCTGTATCTGTAAAGCCAATCAACTGAGAAACTTCTTCCGCCATTGGATAAATACGGCGAGATTCGGTTTTAATCACTAAGCCATCTATTTTTAATGCTCTAGCATAGTCTGCAATAACTTCTGATTCGTGACGAGAAACATACAAAAAGTTTTGCTCCGACGCAGCATACATTTTAGCCATCAGATCGTTATATTTCATACGCAAACTTTTCGCCAATTCCTCCATTTTTTTACGTTCAAATTGAGCACTTTCATTCTCTAAACGCAAAAATTCGGAATTCGGATTATTTCTTACTTTTTCAAGCAACTCGTTATAATCCAATCCACTCACTCGAGCTAATAGCGTCCAATAATCTTCGCTTTTTGAATTGGAAATAGAGCGCGGATCGTATTTATTATCCTTATTCTTTCTCGATTTAGTCGCCTCAACAAATTTATTAGCACTTGACGAAATTTTATTAGCAGAAGTCTGCATTTCTGCAGCTAGTGCGCGCCAAATCGATTTGCTACGCTTTAATTTTTCATTGAAATATTCTTGTGGGCTAATTGTAATTGAATACATTGGCACACTAATCGACAACACTCGACCATTACGGTCCAAAATTTGTCCTCGATTAAATCCTAAATTATAAGTACGAATAGAACGATTATCCGCTTCTTCAATCAGACGCTTAGAATCCGTAACTTGCAGTTCAAACGCTTGATAACAAAGACCTGCTGCAAATAATGCAATGCATAAATACACAAAAGCAAAACGATTTTTCAGAAAACTCGGCTGTTTCTTTGCTTCTTCAAGAGCTTGTTGATACTTAGCTTCTTGCTCTGGAGTTCTTTTCTTGCGTTTGACGTATTTTTTCATCGTTGTTCTATTAAAATCACTTCTTGGTCTTTTTTAACGGAATGTAACCCAAACTTTTCAGCTACGGCTTCTATTCTAGATTTTTGGCTACGTGAATTTTCTTCTAATTGTAAATGAATATATTGATTCTCTAGCTTTTGATTCGCATTTATCAATTTACTTTTTTCAACAGTCGTTTGGCGAGTTTCATGAACAATCCATATCGTCGCTACAGAACTAATAACCAATGTAATCAATAAAATAAATGCCACTTTATTATGGCTAAGTAGATCATCTAAAATCACTTGTGGTAAAGGATAACGATCATTTGCCATTAGCGTTTCTCCGCAATTCTTAACACCGCACTACGTGAGCGTGGATTTGCTTCAACTTCTGAATCACTTGGCATAATTGCCTTACCAATTGTTTTTAAAGGAATATTTTTATTTAATTCACTTTCTAAAATCGGTAGACCTTTCGGTACAGCTTCACCTTTACTCTGCTTGCGCATAAATTGCTTAACCATTCTATCTTCTAATGAATGGAAGCTAATAATTGATAAACGACCTTCTGGTGCAAGCACTTGAATTGCTGAGTTTAACGCTTTTTCTAACTCATCTAATTCACTATTGATAAAGATACGAATAGCTTGGAACGAACGTGTTGCTGGGTGTTTATGCTTATCTTTAAACGGTACTGCGTCTGCGATAATTTGAGCTAATTGCAAAGTGCGAGAAATTTTCTCACTTGCAGATTTATTGTAAGAAACGACCGCTTGTGCGATACGTTTAGCAAAACGTTCTTCACCAAATTCTTTCAATACCCAAGCCAAATCATCCACGCTAACTTGTGCCAGCCACTCCATTGCTGATAAACCTTTGGTTGTATCCATACGCATATCCAATGGCCCATCACGCATAAAACTAAAGCCACGTTCAGCTTCATCAAGTTGTGGAGATGAAACCCCAAGATCAAGCAAAATACCGTCAATCTTGCCGATTAAGCCTAATTCTTCACAAATTTCTGGAATAGCTGAAAATGCAGAATGTACAATTTGAAAACGGCTATCTTCGATAGTATTAGCTTCTGCAATTGCTCTTGGATCACGATCTGTTGCGATTAAACGACCTTCAGGCCCTAGTTTACTTAGGATAAGACGAGAGTGCCCACCACGACCAAATGTACCGTCGATATAAATACCATTTGGCTTAATAGCTAAGCCATCGACGGCTTCGTGGAGTAACACCGTAATATGTTTTTGCGTTTCAGTCATATTTGCTTATCCAAAAATTATAAAGAGAGATTTTTTAATGCGTCACAGTTCAACATATCCAACGAACTGCCAATTTCAAGATCTTCCGCAATTTGCATTTGCCACTGCTGATCTTGCCAAATTTCAAACTTATTGAGTTGCCCAACCAACATTATCTGTTGTTCTAATTGGGCGTGCTGACGTAATGTTGGACTAATTAAAATTCGCCCTGAATTATCCATTTCACATTCTGTCGCAAAACCTTGCATAACGCGCTGAATACGGCGCTGCATAGGGTCAAAATTAGATAAAGCCAATAGCTTTTGTTCAACAATTTCCCATTCGTGTAGTGGATAAAGTAATAGACAAGGCTGACGAATATCTACCGTACAAATTAATACACCTTCGTGTTTTTCACGCAATTCAGCACGATAGCGCGTTGGAATAGCCAAACGCCCTTTACTATCTAAACTAACTGAATTCGCGCCACGAAACATTATGTTTTGCCTTATAAATCTATGAGTTAATATTATTAATCACTACTTAATGAGTCTGAGAATTAGAAAAAGTTCCCACTATTTTCCACTTTTTCCCACTAAGCACGCAATTCTATAGTTTAAAGCCTATAGGGGCAAGGTTTTTATACGAATAATGGCAATAAAAAAGGCTATCTACCGTGATCTGCACCCCAAAAGT
>LEKJ01000077.1 GCA_029852775.1 Pasteurellaceae bacterium LFhippo2 | reverse complement strand
AACCTACGTCAGGTTGTGAACCTGTATCTGGTTGTGGACTTGTGTCTGGCTGTGAACCTGTGCCTGGTTGTAAACCTACGTCAGGTTGTGAACCCGTATCTGGTTGTGAACCTGTATCTGGTTGTGAACCTGTATCTGGTTGTGAGCCTGTATCCGGTTGCGAGCCTGTATCTGGTTGTGAACCTGTATCCGGTTGTGAACCAGTGTTTGGTTGTGAGCCCGTATCAGGTTGTGAACCTGTATCAGGTTGTAAACCTGTATCAGGTTGTAAACCTGTATCTGGTTGTGAATCTGTATCTGGTTGTGAATCTGTATCTGGTTGTGCTAGGTCAGGTTGTGAACTCGTATCAGGTTGTGAACCTGTGTCTGGTTGTGAACCTGTGTCTGGCTGTGAACCTGTGTCTGGCTGTGAACCTGTGTCTGGTTGCGAGCCTGTATCCGGTTGCGAGCCTGTATCCGGTTGTGAACC
>LEKJ01000075.1 GCA_029852775.1 Pasteurellaceae bacterium LFhippo2 | reverse complement strand
GCCAGCTGTTTCAGCTAAAAGCTATAACCCTGATATTAAAGCGCATTACGAGCGATTACTTGCTAAGGGTAAAACCAAAATGCAAGCTATTGGTGCTGCAATGCGTCGTTTAGTACATATCTGCTTTGGGGTGTTAAAGAACAAATCTGTTTATCAGCCGCAAACTATTTTAGCTTAGTGCAAAAAACAATTTGACTTTGGGGTTGAGAGACAGTATCTACATTCTTTATTTGAATAACGCTCATTTGTAGGAACACGTTGCGCGTGTCCGCTTCAAGATAATATTTCTTTGAGCGAATTTAGCCGTCTAGATTGCGAGAAGTCTAGAATTTGATTAAAATAGGCGACAATTTTTAAACATTAGGAATCCTAAAATGGCAGATTGGAACGGCGAATATATTAGTCCTTACGCAGAACACGGTAAAAAAAGCGAACAAGTAAAGAAAATTACTGTTTCGATCCCGATTGGTGTATTGGAAATACTAACCAATGAACGCACTCGTCGCCAAATTCGCAACTTACGCCACGCAACAAATAGTGAATTACTCTGTGAAGCTTTTCTGCACGCATTTACAGGTCAGCCACTACCAACAGATGAAGATCTAATGAAAGATCGTAGTGATGAAATTCCAGAAGTTGCCAAAGCCAAAATGCGCGAAATGGGAATTAATCCAGACGAATGGCAATATTAATCAATTCTCTAATTCCCCGCGATTTGCGGGGTTTTTTATAGCTCAAATTTGCAAAATAGAATGATCTCAATCCAAAATCTTTCCCTTAATTACTGCTTAAAAGATATTAATCTTCAAATTCCTAGCCATAAACTGATTGGTATTATGGGGGCAAATGGCGCGGGAAAATCAACGCTACTTAAAGCAATCGCAGGGATTTTGCCCCTTACAACCGGTCAGATTTGGCTAGAAAATTGCAAATTGTCTGCGCTCAATCCAAAACAGAAAAGTGAGCAACTAGCCTACTTAGCTCAAAACACTCAAATTCACTGGGATCTGACTAGCTATGATGTAATTGCGCTTGGTCTGCCAGCGCCCTTAAAAAAATCAGAAGAACAGCAAAAAATTCAACAAGTTGCCGAAAAGTTCTCAATTCAACATCTACTCAATCACCCCTTTCAACAGCTTTCTGGGGGCGAAAAGGCGCGTGTCCAGCTTGCCCGTTGTTGCATTAAACAGTCGCCACTTCTGCTCGTTGATGAGCCGATAGCCACACTCGATCCCTACTATCAAATTGATATTATGCAACAGCTCAAATCACTTACGCCTGCTCAAACTTGCATTGTGGTGATTCATCATCTTGATCTTGCCTACCGCTTTTGTGATGAAGTGATTCTGCTTAATAATGGAAAAGTGCTTGCTAGTGGTAAAACTGAGCAGGTGCTTACCGCTGAAAATCTTGCCGAAGCCTTTGGGATTCAAGCTCAGATTGATATTGAACAGCGCCATATTAGTAAAATTGAGAAGCTCAACTCTCACTAAAATCTCCGAAAAATAGTCCTTGAAAAATCAAATTACATCCCTATTTATTGGAAATTCGTAGGGACAGGGTTTATCCCTGTCCACATAACATATTGAATTATCTACATAATTATCAAGGACTATTATGAGCAACAATCAAGAAACTCGTGGCTTTCAGTCGGAAGTCAAACAACTTCTTCAATTAATGATCCACTCTCTTTACTCAAACAAAGAGATCTTCCTACGTGAACTTATCTCAAATGCGTCGGACGCCGCCGATAAACTGCGCTTTAAAGCCCTTTCAAATCCAGAACTTTATGAAGGCGACGGTGAATTACGTGTGCGTGTAAGCGTTGATGAAACACTTGGCACCATTACCATCAGCGATAACGGTATCGGTATGAACCGTGAGCAAGTGATCGACCACTTAGGTACTATCGCAAAATCAGGCACCAAAGAATTCTTAAATGCACTTGGTACAGACCAAGCCAAAGATAGCCAACTTATCGGGCAATTCGGGGTAGGTTTCTACTCATCATTTATCGTTGCCGATAAAGTAACCGTTAAAACTCGTGCGGCGGGTGAATCGGCGGATAAAGGGGTAATTTGGGAATCGGCTGGCGAAGGCGATTACACCGTTGCGGATACCGAAAAAGCGACACGCGGTACAGACATCACTCTTCACTTACGTTCTGATGAAAAAGAATTTTTAAGCGAATGGCGTTTGCGTGACATTATCAGCAAATATTCAGACCATATCGGTTTAGCCGTTGAAATTCAAACTAAAGAGTACGACGACGAAGGCAAAGAAACAGGCACAAAATGGGAAAAAATCAATAAAGCCCAAGCCCTTTGGACGCGTGCAAAAAATGAAGTGAGCGAAGACGAATATAAAGAGTTCTACAAACATATCAGCCACGACTTTGCAGATCCACTAACTTGGTCGCACAATAAAGTAGAAGGTAAGCAAGAATATACTAGCCTACTCTATGTGCCGAGCAAAGCCCCTTGGGACTTATTTAACCGCGACCAAAAACACGGCTTAAAACTTTATGTGCAACGAGTGTTTATTATGGACGATGCGGAAGTGTTTATGCCAAATTACCTACGCTTTATGCGTGGTTTATTGGACTCAAGCGACTTACCATTAAACGTTTCACGTGAAATCTTACAGGATAACAAAACTACTTCAGCACTACGCTCTGCATTAACCAAACGTAGCCTACAAATGCTTGAAAAACTGGCGAAAGACAATGTTGAACAGTATCAACAATTCTGGAAAGAGTTCGGTTTAGTGTTAAAAGAAGGTGTAGGCGAAGATCAAGCAAATAAACAGCAAGTAGCAGCTTTATTACGTTTTGCTTCAACTCATACCGACAGCAGTGAACAAGCGGTGAGTTTGAGCGATTATATTGCAAGAATGAAAGAAGGTCAGAAAGCGATCTACTTCTTAACCGCAGACAGCTATCAAGCAGCGAAAAACAGCCCACATTTAGAGTTATTCAATAAGAAAGGCATTGAAGTTTTACTACTTTCAGACCGCATTGATGAGTGGTTAATTAGCTACTTAACTGAGTTTGATGGTAAACAGTTACAAAGCATTACCAAATCAGACTTAGATTTAGGCGACCTTGCCGATAAACAGGAAGAAGAGACTGAAAAAGCACAACAAGCGGAATTTGCAAGTTTCTTAGAGCGAGCAACGACTTACTTTGGCGAGCGTGTGAAAAAAGTAGTATTAACTCACCGCTTAACCGATACCCCTGCGGTTGTTTCAACGGATAGTGATGAAATGGGTACCCAAATGGCAAAACTGTTTGCGGCTATGGGTCAGCAAGCACCAGAAGTAAAATATACGTTTGAGTTAAACCCTGATCATTCTATGGTAAAACAAGTTGCGGATATTGCTGATGAAACACTTTTCAATGAGTGGATTGAGTTGCTGTTTGAACAGGCGTTATTGGCAGAACGTGGCACATTGGAAAACCCAACAGCGTTTATTAAACGAATGAATAAGTTGTTGGCAAATAGCTAAAAAATTGGGGCGTTGAATACGCCCCATATTTTTATCAAAATTAATCACGGAAATTGTTAAATTGGAACGGCTGACCTAATTCTGCACCTTTCACTAATTGAATTACCGCTTGTAAATCATCACGTGATTTACCTGTTACACGCACTTGTTCGCCTTGAATTTGAGTTTGAACCTTAATTTTTGAATCTTTCACTAATTTAGTGATTTTCTTCGCCATTTCAGTTTCGATACCCTGTTTTAGCTTGATCTCTTTAGTATAAAGTTTACCGTGATGTTCGCTGTCCGCTGGAATATCTAATGAGCTATGCTCGATCCCACGTTTAACAAAAGCACCGATTAAGATCTCAATTAACTGCTCTAACTGGAAATCTGATTCAGTCGTTACTTTTACTGTCTCATTTTTTTCATTTAATTCAATTACCGCTTCTACGCCACGAAAATCGTAACGTGTGCTTAATACACGGTTAGCATTTTCTACGGCATTACGCACTTCGTGCATAGTAATTTCAGAAACAATATCAAAAGATGGCATTTTATTCCCCTATTTCGCTGAATAACAATGATGGGCAAGGATGCCCATCCTACAATGTTTTAAATAGATTTTTTGCATTTAATAACAGCACTAATGCCGTTAGGTCGCCAAAGTTTACCACAAAATTCGCCTGTTCTTGCACTTTTGGTTTAGCGTGGAGTGCTACGCCTAAGCTGGCTGTCTTTAACATCGGTAGATCGTTTGCACCATCGCCAACTGCAACCCATTGATTTTGTGGAATTTCAAACTTTTTAGCTAAGGTTTGTAGCGTTTCAGCTTTATATTGCGCGTCAACCACTTTGCCCAACACTTTGCCTGTTAATTTACCATCAATAATCTCCAATTGATTTGAAACCGCATAATCTAAGCCATAGGTCTCTTTTAAGTAATCTGCAAAATAGTCAAAACCGCCAGATGCTATTGCCAATTTCCAGCCATGCTGTTTTAACACTTCAACCATCTGCTCAAAACCATCCATAAGCGGTAGATTTTCACGGACTTTTTGTAAAATCGTTTCTGGCGCATTTTCTAAAGTGCCAACACGTTTACGCAAACTTTGCTCAAAATCCAATTCACCACGCATTGCACTTGCGGTAATTGCCGAAACCACTTCGCCTGTGCCTGCCAGTTTTGCGATTTCATCAATACACTCAATTTTGATCGCCGTTGAATCCATATCCATTACTAACAAGCCTTGTTCCTTCAACTCTGGAACAATCGCAAGAGAGCTACTATCACATTGAATTTCCTGCGCTTTTTGACTTAAACAAGCGGTCAATTCGCCACTAAAAAATGCAATTTGATAGCCTAGATAATTTGTTGAGCCTAAAAAGGTGAGATCATTTTGTTGGCTAAATTGTGAGATTTGTTGATTAGAAAGTTGTTTTGAGTAGATAAAAAATGTGTTTTGCATAGTGTTATATTTATTTGAATGGAAATTATGCTGATGATAGGCAATAAAATGGGAAATGTCCACAGTTCTAAAATGTCGAACTGAACTTGTCTAGCCCTGTTTAACGAATAATTATGGTGCGTTTACACGCACCCTACAAACTTGTAAAATAGCCGATTAATTCACAGAAAGGAAATATATGTATATTACCCGAGAAAAACTGCTCAAGCACAGTGGTATTGCCGTCACGATTGTGATCTGTATCGCCATTGTGGGATTGATCCTTAATGGAATCAACCACTTCAAAGTCGGTTCACAGCTAGCAGGAATCAATCAGGTTTCTAACCTATCGCATTTATTAGTTCGTCAGCAAGCCAATATGTTTTCGCTTATGCTGACCAAAAATGCCAAAAACGATGAAATTGTTGAAGCTCTAGATACGTTCTCTAAAGAAGAGTTTGTGATTGACGCAAGTCTCTATTCGGTCACTGGTTCATTAATCGGACAAAGTAAAAATGCATTGCCATTCAAACCGTTAGAAAATGATGGCTTAGTCACCCAACAGATTGTCGAACCTGTATTTGCAAAAGATGATTTAGTTGGCTTTTTACGTGTGACCTTTAACGCTGAATACGGGCAAACAACTCAAACTAAAATTAATGAGCTATTTCACTTACTTTATGGCGAGTTGATTATTTTATTTCTAGCTGGCGGGCTATTTGTAAGCTGCTTCTATTACTATCAGCATAAGATACCTAACATCGTTAATAGTGCACCAAAACTAATATTAAGCTCGGAAAAGAAACAATCTCAACGTTTTCATTCACGAAGACGTGCTTTTCAGCGTAAATGATTGAAATTCGGACTAAGCGGAGTATAATAGCGTCCGTTTTGCCAAAAGGCACTTAAATAAATTTAACCAAAGCAAAGAGGAATAAATGGCTAAAGAAGATTGCATTGAAATGCAAGGTACAATTTTAGAAACCTTACCTAACACAATGTTCCGTGTAGAATTAGAAAACGGGCACGTTGTAACTGCACATATCTCAGGAAAAATGCGTAAAAACTATATTCGTATCTTAACAGGCGACAAAGTAACAGTAGAAATGACGCCATACGATTTAAGCAAAGGTCGCATTATCTTCCGCGCAAGATAATCAACAAAAAAAGGAACTCCAGTGTGATCTGACCCCAAAAAGT
>LEKJ01000074.1 GCA_029852775.1 Pasteurellaceae bacterium LFhippo2 | reverse complement strand
ACGATGTTTGGGTTGTACACAGGCAAAATTGCGTTCAGCAATTTTGGCAGAGAGAGGGCAAAAGATTTGGCAGAGACCAAAAGAGCAAGAAAATATCAATTTTTCGATGAAGATCACAAAAATAGCCAAACATTAACCCGCAAATATATTTATCCTTCTTCTACATTCAGGAGAAAAAATATGAAACCTAAAATCAGCCGAGAGCAGAAAGCTCTCTTGCTCAAACGAGCCAAATTTTTACGTTCAAATATGACCGATGAAGAAACCATCCTTTGGCAAGAACTAAGAGCTAAACGCTTTGTAAACGCAAAATTCTACCGCCAGAAGATCATTGGGCATTACATCGTTGATTTTGTATCTGTAACACATAAACTGATTATTGAATTAGACGGAGTTCAACATATTGAACAACAGGAATACGATGAAAAAAGAACTCAATATTTAAATGAATTGGGGTATAGAGTTATCAGATTTTGGAATAGTGAGATTAATCAGAATTTAGATGAAGTGTTAGATATGATTTACTATGAGTTAAGCCCTAGTTCTTTTTGAGCTTATGAGCCCTCTCTCTGCCGTTGCTCTCTCTCTGCTTTTCCCCTCTCTCTGCTTAAAATTACTGAACGTAATTTTAAGCTGTCTCTCTCCCATAAATGGGAGAGAGTTAAGCATTCGTATTTTTGCAAAATTTTCCCAACTCTCTCCCGCTTGCGGGAGAGAGACAGGCAAAATTGCGTTCAGCAATTTTGGCAGAGAGAGGGCAAAAAGCATCACCCCGCAATTGTTGACGCCTGCGTAATAAAATCTTTCAAACCTAAAAGAATATTATTAATCGCCACCGCACATAAAATTAAGCCCATTACGCGACTAATAATCGCAGCGCCTGCGTGGCCGATATAGTGTTGAATTTTATTTGCCGCTAAAAGCAATAAATAAGTGATAAGCAACACAGACAGCATAATGCCAGTTGTAATAAATTGGTCGCCCAAGCTATAGCGATGGTTATCAGTTAAAAGCACAACCGCCATCATTGCCCCTGGTGACGCAATCGAAGGAACTGCCAACGGATAAACCGCTAATTCGTGCAAATTGGTTTTCATCTTAATTTCTTGATCAGGCTTACTTTCCCCAAAAATCATTGAAAGCGCAAAAAGAAGCAACACTAATCCGCCTGCAATTTGGAATGACGAAAGCGGAATTTGCATTGTGTCTAGTAACCATTGTCCAAACACCAAGAAAAAGAGTAAAATCCCCGCCGAAATAATTATGGCGTTACGCGCGATTTTACGACGGTCATCTGGTGATAACCCAACCGTTTTTGCAAGATAAACGGGAATACTACCAATTGGGTCGATAACCGCCCAAAGAACCACAAACTGCACAACGAGTGAATCAAACATATTTTCCTCCGTAAAATAAATAATTTCTATTGTGCAACAATTTACTTTAAAACGAATAACTTATCAAAACTTATATGATTTTTTTTACAGACCTTACTCTTAAACGTGGCCAAACAATTTTATTAGAACAAGCAAATGCAACTATCCACACAGGGCAAAAAGTTGGCTTGGTGGGTAAAAACGGCTGCGGTAAATCGACTCTTCTCTCTTTACTTAAAAATGAACTTAGCCCTGAAGGTGGTGAAGCGAAATATCCGCAAAACTGGTCAATTTCTTGGGTAAATCAAGAAACACCTGCATTGGAGATTTCTGCGCTTGAATATGTGATTCAAGGCGACAGGGAATATACGTCTCTTTCCAAGCAACTTGAGCAAGCGAATATTGATAACAATGGCAACTTAATCGCTACGTTGCACGCTCAGCTCGATACCATTGACGCTTGGACGATTCAATCTCGTGCCGCAACTTTATTAAATGGTCTAGGCTTTAGCACCGAGCAGCTTGAACTGCCGGTGAAATCATTTTCAGGCGGTTGGCGTATGCGTTTGAACTTGGCGCAAGCGTTAATTTGCCGTTCTGATTTACTACTATTAGATGAACCGACAAACCACTTGGATTTGGACGCGGTTATTTGGCTTGAACGCTGGTTGAGTCTCTATCGTGGCACGCTGATTCTAATTTCTCACGATAGGGATTTCTTAGATCCAATTATCGACCGCGTGATTCATATCGAAAATTATAAGTTGAATGACTATACGGGTAACTATTCTTCTTTTGAAATTCAGCGTGCAACTAAGTTAGCTCAACAAAATTCGGCATATCAGCAACAGCAACAAAAAATTGCGCATTTGCAGAAATTTATCGATCGCTTCAAAGCGAAAGCGACCAAAGCTAAACAGGCGCAAAGCCGAGTGAAAGCCTTAGAACGTATGGAGCTTATTGCGCCTGCGCATATTGATAGCCCATTCTCTTTTGAATTTAGAGAGCCGCTTTCATTGCCAAGTCCGCTACTTTCAATGGAAAAAGTCAGTGCTGGTTATGGCGAAAAAACAATTTTACAATCGGTTAAATTAAATCTGGTGCCAGGCTCGCGCATTGGTTTACTAGGTCGCAATGGTGCGGGTAAATCAACGTTAATTAAACTATTAGCGGGAGAAATTGAACCGCAAATTGGCACAATTCAATTAGCCAAAGGCGTTCAATTAGGCTACTTCGCCCAACATCAGCTGGATACTTTACGTGCTGAAGAGAATGCTTTATGGCATTTAGCCCGCCTTGCTCCAGAAAAAACTGAGCAAGATCTGCGTAACTATTTAGGCGGTTTCGATTTTCACGGCGATAAAGTAAAACAGGAAGTAAAATCCTTTTCAGGCGGTGAAAAAGCACGTTTGGTGTTGGCATTAATTGTGTGGCAACGCCCGAATTTATTACTGCTAGATGAACCGACTAACCATTTGGATTTAGAAATGCGTCAAGCCCTAACGGAAGCTTTAACCCAATATGAAGGTTCGCTTGTGGTGGTATCGCACGACCGTCATTTGTTACGTAGCACCGTTAATGAGTTCTATCTGGTTCACGATGGAATTGTGGATGAGTTCAACGGCGATTTAGAAGATTATCAAAAGTGGCTCAATGAGTTGAATGCTCAAATAGAATCTGCAAAAAGATCGGAAAATCAGACCGCTTGTAACTCAGAAAATAGTGCAGCCAACCGTAAAGAGCAAAAACGCTTAGAGGCAGAACTGCGCCAACAAGCCGCGCCACTGCGTAAGAAGCTAACTACACTTGAAAAAAATCTGGAAAAACTGACCGCTTGTTTGAATGAATTAGAAGAGTCTTTGGCTTCCCCTGAAATTTATGAAGCGGAAAATAAAGCCAAGCTCACTTCTACTCTTGCTAAACAAGTTGAAACCAAAAAACAGCTTGAAGAAGTTGAAATGGAATGGATGGAAGTTCAAGAAGAGTTGGAAGCATTGTTGAATGGTTAGTTTAGAAACCCATACGATGCGTATGGGGTAATTTTGTGATCTTCGTCGAAAAATTTTGTATTTGTTCCCAAAGCGATTTGACAGAAGAAACCTAGCGGTATAATCTCCCTCCAATTTTAATTCATTCGTATGTTAGTTATATGGCAGACCTATCTAGAACCCCGATCTCTGTTGCATTAGATTTATTTAAAGGCGTAAAAGCAATTCTTGTTGCTTTACCTTTATTAACTATGCCTATAGAAAATATCGAGCAATCTAAACCACTCTCACCAATGACAACACACATAAAACAACAAGGTAACAGCGAATTTCTAGAGGCTTTTGCAAAGTCACTAGAAAATGATATGAAAAATTCAATGTTATTACTTGATGCTGTGATCCACTTGATGCCAATGATTGTCTCGGAGCTTTCCGATAGAGAAATTAGTGATTTTGGGCAAGAACTATTGATTTTAGATAAACTTGTTGTTTCTTTAAGTTCCAATATTAATGATTCATTCTCTAAAACTGTTATTCAATTTTCAGAAAAAGTACACTTAATGTATCAAACAATGGTTTCCGAAAAATATAAGCAAACTGCAGATAAAATATTAGTTGATCGTCTATATCAAGATGGGAAATCTGTTGGTTATCAATTCAAGCCATCAGATTCTTTCGATGATTTTAAAAAGGCTATACTTGGCTAAAAGGAGATAAAATGCCAATTACCGTTGAGTTATCCAAAGATTTTGTTGAAGGGACGCTAAATTCTGAATCATTTCGCGATATTCGTTCAATGTCAGACGCTGAACTTAAAGTTATCTATGAATTTATGCAATTAACTCAAGGCGGTGAAATTCAAGGAAAAAACAAACCATCGTGGAAAAGCGATGATAACAACACTCTACCAAATACCCAATTATATAAAGAAAATAAGCTCTGGCATTACCATTGTGGGCCTTACAAAACTATTCAAGTCTATACTGTCGCAGTTCCTATGAATATAAATATTAAAGGAAAAACGTCTGCACAAGCCATTCACTATCAAAAGCTAAGTGATGATCATATTTTTATTATTGCTTTTTCTCCTATTCATCAACCATTCCCTAAAGCAACATCGTTATTAAATCCTCTGCTTTTAAGGACTAATCCTATTACCTAGCGAAAAACTACTTATATACGTTATATACGGTTTAAAGCTATTTTTGTGATCCTCATCGAAACTTTACATTTTCTTTCTGAAAATAAACTTCATTTTTAGTACTGTTTTAAAATACTTTCTATTATTTTAAAATGGTACTAAAATATGGTATTAAGTTATCTTCGTAAAAAGCACCAAAAGACATTAATTCAGATCTATCAGCATCCCATTTCAGCAAATATAAAATGGCGTGATATAGAAGCTTTATTTATTGAGCTTGGTGCGGAAATTCAAGAAAGAGAAGGTAGCAGAATTGCTGTTATCTTATTTGATCAAGTTAAAGTTTTTCATAGACCTCATCCAAATCCAACAACGGATAAAGGCGCTGTTATCTCTGTGAAAAAATGGTTATTTGAAAACGGAGTCATTCCTTATGCGTAATATAATGGAAATCAACGGACATAAAGCTACTATTGAATATGATCCTGAAATAGAAATGTTTCGTGGGGAGTTTACCAATCTAAATGGAGGAGCTGATTTTTATGCAGATAATGTTGCTGACTTACGAAAAGAAGGCGAACAAAGTTTAAAAATCTTCTTAGATGTCTGCAAAGAAAAAGGTATAGAACCTTACAAAAGCTATTCGGGGAAATTCAATCTGCGAATTAGCCCTGAACTCCACGCGGAAGTTGCTCTTTTAGCTTCATCTCAAAATTTAAGTATCAATGAATGGATTTCAAAGACCATTCGTCAAAGCATAAACCAAAAGGATTCCTATGCGTCAAGCTAAACTCTATCGTTACACAATTCCTGTTGAAACAGGTGTGATTCTGCGCAACCGCCGTTTAAAACAGCGTGAAGGTTTTGCCCTTCAATTAACTGAAAATGGAAAAACTGGCTGGGGGGAAATTGCGCCATTGCCTGAATTTAGCCTTGAAACTTTAGAACAATGTGAACAACAGTTGAGAAATTGGACTACGCTTTGGTTAGATAATCAAATAGCTGAATTAGATAATTGTGTTCCTTCTGTGGCTTTTGGAGTGAGCTGTGCTTTAGCGGAATTAAATGGTGAGCTGGGTGAAATTGCAAACTACCGTGCGGCTCCGCTCTGCTATGGCGATCCTGATGAGCTTTATCAAGAATTGGCTCAAATCGAAGGGGAAAAAGTCGCCAAAATTAAGGTCGGGCTTTATGAAGCAAATCGAGATGGTTTAATTGCCAATATGTTTTTAGAAGCGATTTCTGATTTAAAACTACGTTTAGATGCCAACCGTTCTTGGACGCTTGAAAAAGCACTCCTTTTTGCAAGCAAAATTGCGCCTGAACATAAAGCACGTATTCAATTTATTGAAGAACCTTGTAAAACACCTGAACTTTCCCGTCAATTTGCAGAGCAAACAGGAATTGCGATTGCTTGGGATGAAACAGTGAGAGAGCCTGACTTTTTGGTAAAAAAAGAGCCAAATCTGACCGCTATTGTGATAAAACCAACGCTAGTTGGCTCTATTCAAAAATGTGTGAAGTTAATTGAACAAGCGCATTCGTTAGGTTTAATTGCAGTGATTAGTTCAAGCATTGAATCTAGTCTTGGCTTAACGCAATTAGCTCGCTTGGCACAACAATATACACCAAATACTATTCCAGGCTTGGATACGTTAAATTTGATGAAAGCGCAATTATTGCGTCAGTGGGATAATTCGGCTTTGCCGATGATTGAGGTTGGTAGTGAGAGTTTGGTAGAGATAGAACATCTTTGCCCTCTCTCTGCTTAAAATTACTAAGCGTAATTTTAAGCTGTCTCTCTCCCATAAATGGGAGAGAGTTAAGTAGGTACAACCTGATAACATCC
>LEKJ01000073.1 GCA_029852775.1 Pasteurellaceae bacterium LFhippo2 | reverse complement strand
AACTTTTTGGGGTCAGATCAAAGACTGCGGTTTTTTTGTGAAACTAGACCGCTCGCAAGCGGTCTTTTTTATAGGATTTTTGCAAAATTTTTCCAAAATCAGACCGGTTGTATCTAGCGATGAGATAAATAGACATCAAAACGATGGTTCTTGGTCTCTTGGCTAAAATCCGGCTTCTGATCAGCAATAAACGGCGCATAATCTGGACGCTTTACCACGACTCTTTTACGTGCCAAATTTTTCGCAGGTAAAAAGAAATCATCTGAATCTAAATCCGCCCCCACTAAATGCTGAAACACTCGCATCTCTTTTTTCACTAACGCGCTTTTCTGTTTATGTGGATACATCGGATCAAGATAAACCACATCCGCAGATTCAGTTTCAGAATTAAGCTCCGAAATAGCACGAACATTTGCTAGAATCATCCGCTCACGCATAAACTCACCAATTTCAGCATCTTGATAAGCTCGGTTTAAACCATCTTCTAATAAAGCGCATACAATCGGATTACGCTCAACTAAGGTTACCTTACAGCCTACAGACGCTAAGACAAAAGCATCACGCCCTAAGCCTGCTGTTGCGTCAATCACCGTTGGCAAATAGTCGCCCTTAATCCCGACTGCCTTTGCGACAGCTTCGCCACGTCCGCCCCCAAATTTACGGCGATGTGCCATAGTGCCATCCACAAAATTAACCGCTATCGCACCTAATTTTGGCTCATCTAATTTGCGAAGTTCTAAGCGTTCATTGGTCTGCACTAAAGCCAAAATAGAGTCAGGGTTGTGGCTCAATCCCCATTTCTCGCAAGTCGCTTGGAATTGCTCTGCAAAATCGCTTTCATTAATTAGTTGGATCATAAAATATAATCTTCAAAAATTTCATCAATATGTTCAATTAGGCACATTTTCCCTGCAAATTCTTGTGTATTCCACGCAGATAGCAACATTTCTTTGCCAAATTGCTGGGCATAAATATCAGCGACAGGGAAATAGCTTAAATGCCAAGGCTCTAAACCAATCTTTTTATTATGCTCTTCTAAAAATGGGAAATAGAAACCATACTGCTCGGCATTCGCTAACAGCCAGTTAGTTAAACGCTGAAAATAACCGCCGGTCTGATACTCCCAAGGCTCAAGCATTAATTGCTGACCTTTCGGCAATAAATCGGGGTCAAAAATATCAATTTCCGTTCCCCAGTGATGACGGCTCGTACCCGGCATTGCCGACCAGCGCAACATCGCCTGAGCTTTTTCCCAATCCGATAAGCAACTCATATCTATCGCACAGCCCTGATCATCATGTACCTTACGTTCACAATTAAACTTCGCATTCCAAATCAATTTTTGGCGCTCAAAATCTCGATAAGTGCTTGCAGGTTGTAGATTAAATCCAGCCTGTTTTGCCCCTTGTTGAAGTTCTAAAAAAGCTTGCACAGCTTGTGGATGAAGTGCGTGTTTATCCGAAAGGGGATTTGGCAATGGCGCTAAATGCTCGCGCGATAATCCCGTTAAAATCTCTGTTAAATTTGCAAAATTATGCATAAAAATGACCGGTTGTACTATCCATTAAAAATAATCGGCTATTCTACCACAGCTCCAATATAGGCAACGGCAGGATTTTTGCGTAAAATTCACTTAAGTCCACAAAAGATAAGATTCTATGGAAAAACTATTTGATATTAATGAACAAGGCTTAAGTATCCGCTGTAAGCTATTTTATGAAAAAGATCTGAATGCTATCGAAAATATAGTGTTGATTCTACACGGCTTTGGTTCATCTAAAGACTTGAAATCTAACACTAAATTTGGCGAACGTCTTACCGCAAAATATAAAAACTATGGAGCGATAGCCTTTGACTTTCCTGCTCACGGTACAGACGCTCGTAAAAAATTGAGCGTTGCGGAGTGTTTAACTTATATTGAGCTAGTAACCACTTATGCTAAGAAGAAGCTCAATGCTAAAAATGTGTATGTCTATGGCACAAGTTTAGGGGGCTATCTTACCTTGAGATATATCGCAGAGCGCGATAATCCTTTCCAAAAAATCGCCCTACGCGCGCCAGCTCTGCAAATTTATCACTCGCTTTCAAGCCGTTTAACCGAAGATGAGCGTAATAAAATCAGCAAAGGCAAAGAGATTATGTTTGGCTTTGAACGCAAAATGAAAGTGGGTAAAGAGTTTTTTGATGAGCTCCAACAAGGCGATATTCTGCAATATAGCTATTTGGACTATGCTGATGAGATGTTGATTGTACACGGCACGGAAGATGAAATGGTTGATATTGCCATTTCACAACAATTTGCAGATAACAATGTGATTGAGCTTATTGCGGTTGAAGGTGCAGATCATCCATTCTCCAACCCGAAATTAATGGATCTAGCTATCGGTAAAATTGTGGAGTTTTTGGGGTAACAAATAGCAAGCTATAAATGAATATTTGTAACTTGCTATTTCAGTTTTAAACCTACAAAAAATCCCCCTAACCTTTCGGCTAGGGGGATTTGTTTATTTAGACGTTAGTATCTTACTCTTCGTCCATACCTGCGTTTAATAACGCTGCTAGGCTTTGAGTTGCTTCGTCAGCTACTAGGCTTTGCGTTTCAGCTTCGATCTCTTCTGCGCTTGCAAATGCTGATGCAGCTGCTGGTGCTTCGAATGAAACTGGTGCTTCAACGATACCTGCTGCGCGGTTTTTCGCGCGTTGTTGGTGGTATGCGAAACCTGTACCTGCTGGGATTAAACGACCTACGATTACGTTCTCTTTTAAGCCACGTAATTCGTCACGTTTACCTGCTACCGCTGCTTCCGTAAGAACACGTGTTGTTTCTTGGAACGATGCCGCAGAGATGAATGACTCTGTTGCAAGTGATGCTTTAGTAATACCAAGTAATTCACGCTCGAATTCTACTTCTGGTTTACCTTCTGCAACACGTTTGCGGTTCGCAATTTTCACGCGTGCTACTTCAACTTGTTCACCTTCAAGGAATTCAGAGTCGTAAGCCTTAGTAATTACGGCTTTACGTAACATCTGACGAACGATAACTTCGATGTGTTTATCGTTAATTTTTACCCCTTGTAAGCGGTAAACTTCTTGAACTTCGTTTACGATGTATTCAGTTACAGCGTGTACACCACGTAAGCGTAAGATATCGTGTGGCATTTCTGGACCATCAGAGATCACATCACCACGCTCAACCATCTCACCTTCAAACACGTTAAGCTGACGCCATTTAGGAATCATTTCTTCGTGTGCTTCACCTTCAGCTGGTGTGATAACTAAGCGGCGTTTACCTTTAGTTTCTTTACCAAACGAGATGATACCTGAGATTTCAGCAAGGATTGCTGGCTCTTTCGGTTTACGTGCTTCGAATAAGTCTGCTACGCGTGGAAGACCACCGGTAATATCCTTAGTCGCTGTCGATTCTTGTGGAATACGTGCTAATGCTTCACCCACGCCAATCTCTGCACCATCGTTTAAGGTTACGATTGCTTTACCTGGTAAGAAGTATTGTGCTGCAACATCTGTACCTGCGATTAAAATATCGTTGCCTTGTGCGTCAACTAATTTTAAGCCCGGACGTAAGTCTTTACCTGCAGTTGTACGCTCACCCACATCTTGTACTGTTAAAGATGATAAACCGGTTAATTCATCCGTTTGACGTGTTACTGTTAAACCGTCCACGATATCGCTGAATTTAATGAAACCGCTCACCTCAGAGATGATAGGCATTGTATGTGGATCCCAGTTCGCTACTACTTCACCAGCATTCACTTCAGCACCGTCGCCTTTCGCTAATACCGCACCGTATGGTACTTTATAGTTCTCTTTAGTACGACCAAATGCGTCAATAACAGTTAATTCAGTATTACGTGATGTTAATACTAATTTACCATCTTTGTTAGTTACAAACTTAGCATTTGCTAATTTGATTGTACCCGCATTCTTCACTTGAACACTTGATTCTTTCGCTGCCGCAGATGCCGCACCACCGATATGGAACGTACGCATCGTTAACTGTGTACCCGGTTCACCGATTGACTGTGCCGCGATAACACCGATTGCTTCACCTTGGTTGATCAAGTGACCACGTGCTAGGTCACGACCGTAACATTTCGCACACACACCGAAGTCTGTATCACAAGTTACTACAGAACGTACTTTGATAGAATCAACAGAATTCTCATCGATCACATCACACCATTTCTCATCGATTAAGGTGTTACGTGGGATTAATACTTCTTCTGAACCTGGTTTTAATACATCTTCAGCTGCTACACGACCTAATACTAATTCGCGTAATGGCACTTTCTCATCGCCACCTTCGATTAATGGGGTCATCACAACACCTTCGTGTGTGCCACAGTCATCTTCGATGATTACTAAGTCTTGTGCAACGTCTACTAAACGACGTGTTAAGTAACCTGAGTTCGCTGTTTTTAACGCAGTATCCGCAAGACCTTTACGCGCACCGTGGGTTGAAATAAAGTACTGAAGAACGTTCAGACCTTCACGGAAGTTCGCGGTAATTGGTGTTTCGATAATCGAGCCATCTGGACGTGCCATAAGACCACGCATACCTGCTAACTGACGAATCTGTGCCGCAGAACCACGAGCACCCGAGTCCGCCATCATAAAGATGCTGTTGAATGATGCTTGTTTCTCTGGGTTACCTTCACGGTTGATAACTTCTTCCGTAGAAAGGTTTTCCATCATCACTTTCGCAACGCGTTCGTTAGCTGCAGCCCAAATATCGATTACTTTATTGTAACGCTCACCTGCGGTTACTAAACCTGAGTTGAACTGTTCTTGGATCTCTGCAACTTCTTCTTCTGCTGCTGAAATGATATCGTATTTCTGTTGTGGAATTACCATATCATCAATACCAACAGATGCACCTGAACGTGCCGCATATGCGAAACCGGTATACATAATTTGGTCAGCGAATACTACTGCCTCTTTTAAACCTAAACGACGGTAGCTCTCGTTGATTAATTTCGAGATCGCTTTTTTACCTAATGTTTGGTTGAATAAAGAGAACGGCATACCTTTCGGTGAAATCATCCATAAGATTGAACGACCGATAGTCGTTTCAACTAAGTTGGTAACTTCGTCGAATTCGCCCGCTTCATTTTTAACAAATTCTGTTACACGTACTTTTACACGCGAGTGTAATTCTGCTTGACCTGTACGGTATGCTTTTTCAGCTTCACGTGGGTCAAGGAAGTACATACCTTCACCTTTACCGTTCACTTTTTCACGTGTCATATAGTAAAGACCTAATACAACGTCTTGTGAAGGAACGATAATTGGCTCACCATTCGCTGGTGATAATACGTTATTGGTAGACATCATTAACGCACGCGCTTCTAATTGCGCTTCTAACGTTAATGGAACGTGTACCGCCATTTGGTCACCATCGAAGTCCGCGTTGAACGCCGCACAAACAAGTGGGTGTAACTGGATAGCTTTACCTTCGATTAGTAACGGTTCAAATGCCTGAATACCTAAACGGTGAAGTGTTGGCGCACGGTTCAGAAGAATCGGGTGTTCACGAATTACTTCTGCAAGGATATCCCATACGATTGGATCTTCACGCTCTACCATTTTCTTCGCAGCTTTGATTGTTGATGCAATGCCACGAGCTTCTAATTTTGAGTAGATAAATGGACGGAATAATTCCAATGCCATTTTCTTCGGTAAACCACATTGGTGAAGACGTAAGTATGGACCTACGGTGATTACCGAACGGCCTGAGTAGTCTACACGTTTACCTAATAAGTTCTGACGGAAACGACCTTGTTTACCCTTGATCATATCTGCAAGAGATTTTAATGGACGTTTGTTAGAACCTGTAATTGCACGACCGCGACGACCGTTATCTAATAACGCGTCCACAGACTCTTGTAACATACGTTTTTCGTTACGTACGATGATGTCTGGTGCAACTAAATCTAATAAGCGTTTTAAACGGTTATTACGGTTGATTACACGGCGGTATAAATCGTTCAGATCTGAAGTCGCAAAACGACCACCATCAAGTGGTACTAATGGACGTAAATCTGGTGGAAGAACTGGTAATACAGTCATTACCATCCACTCTGGTTTGTTACCAGATTGAACGAATGCTTCTAATAATTTTAAGCGTTTAGTAATTTTCTTACGTTTAGTTTCTGAGTTAGTTTCTTGTAACTCTTCACGTAACATTTCGCATTGGTGATCTAAATCTAAATCTTTAAGCAATGCTTGGATACCTTCCGCACCCATTTTTGCTTCGAACTCATCACTCCAACGCTCTTCCGCTTCCCAGTACTGTTCTTCAGTTAATAATTGACCTTTTTCAAGATCAGTCATACCAGGTTCTGTTACTACGTATGATTCGAAGTAAAGTACACGTTCGATATCACGTAATGGCATATCTAAGATTAAACCGATACGGGACGGTAATGATTTTAAGAACCAAATGTGTGCCACTGGACACGCAAGTTCGATATGACCCATACGGTCACGACGTACTTTAGTTTGTGTTACTTCAACGCCACATTTTTCGCAGATTACACCACGGTGTTTTAAGCGTTTGTACTTACCACAAAGACATTCGTAGTCTTTTACTGGTCCGAAAATACGCGCACAGAAAAGACCGTCACGCTCTGGTTTAAAGGTACGGTAGTTGATCGTTTCTGGTTTTTTAACCTCACCGAAAGACCAAGAACGGATCTTGTCTGGTGATGCTAAACCGATTTTAATTACATCGAAATCATCGCTTGATTTTGATTGTGCTTTTAAAAACTTAACTAAGTCTTTCACTTTTTGCCCCTGATGTCAGGTTTTAGTTGAGATTTAAGGCTCTGCTTAAATCGTGAAATCTTTTGGTTGCGTACAAGCGGTTGATTTTTGCAAATTTTTTGCGAAATCTAACCGCTTGCCCCATTTATTCCCCCCTTTGAAAAAGGGGGGCTAGGGGGGGTTTTTACGCCTCGTCCAACTCCATATCGATACCTAATGCACGAATCTCTTTCGTAATAACGTTAAATGATTCTGGCATACCTGGTTCCATATAGTGAGTACCATCAACGATGTTTTTATACATCTTCGTACGGCCGTTCACATCATCAGACTTAACTGTAAGCATTTCTTGTAGGGTGTAAGCAGCACCATATGCTTCTAACGCCCATACCTCCATCTCACCGAAACGCTGACCACCGAACTGTGCTTTACCACCAAGTGGTTGTTGGGTAACAAGACTATAAGAACCTGTTGAACGCGCGTGCATTTTGTCATCAACTAAGTGGTTCAATTTGAGCATATACATGTAACCAACAGTTACTGGACGCTCGAATTTCTCACCTGTGCGACCATCGTATAAGGTAATTTGACCTGAAGTTGGTAAACCACCAAGCTCTAATAAGCCTTTGATTTCGCTTTCGTGCGCACCATCAAATACAGGTGTCGCAAGCGGTAAACCTTTACGTAAGTTTTGTGCTAAACGCATTACTTCTTCATCAGTAAAGGTTGCTAAATCTACGCTTTGCGCGCCGTGACCTAAGTCGTAGGCCTTTTGGATATATTCACGCAATTTCGCGATAGATTGTTGTTGTTTGATCATTTGGTTGATCTGATCACCGATTCCGCGTGCTGCTAAACCTAAGTGAGTTTCTAAGATCTGACCGATGTTCATACGCGAAGGAACACCTAACGGGTTCAATACGATTTCAACTGGCTGACCATTTTCATCGTATGGCATATCTTCTACTGGGTTGATCTTCGAGATAACACCTTTGTTACCGTGACGACCCGCCATTTTATCACCCGGTTGGATTTGACGTTTAACCGCAAGATATACTTTAACCACTTTTAATACGCCTGGTGCTAAATCGTCCCCTTGAATGATCTTGTTACGTTTGATCTCAAGTTTACGTTCGAACTCTTTGCGTAATTCTTCGTGCTGTTCAGCTAATTGCTCTAATTGGTTTTGTTTCGCTTCATTATCTAAGGTTTGTTCTAACCATTTTTCACGAGCGACTGAATCTAAAGTTGCTTCAGAAACACCACCATCAATTAATAAGTTACGAACACGTGTGAATAAGCCAGCTTCTAAGATTTCTAACTCTTCTGCTAAGTCTTTCTTCGCATCACGAAGTTGCATCTCTTCGATTTCTTTCGCACGTTTATCTTTCTCTACACCATCACGGGTAAATACTTGAACGTCGATAACTGTACCTGAAGTACCGTTTGGAACACGTAATGATGAATCTTTAACATCAGACGCTTTCTCACCGAAGATAGCACGTAATAATTTCTCTTCTGGGGTTAATTGAGTTTCACCTTTAGGTGTTACTTTACCCACTAAGATGTCGCCACCTTTCACTTCAGCACCGATATATACGATACCTGATTCATCAAGTTTGCTTAACGCTGATTCACCTACGTTTGGAATATCCGCAGTGATTTCTTCTGCACCAAGTTTAGTATCACGTGCTACACAAGATAACTCTTGAATATGAATTGTTGTGAAACGATCTTCTTGTACTACACGCTCAGAAACTAACATTGAGTCTTCGAAGTTATAACCATTCCAAGGCATGAATGCCACACGAATGTTTTGACCTAATGCTAATTCACCTAAGTCTGTTGAAGGACCATCAGCTAAGATTTCACCACGACCTACTGGCTCACCTAATTTCACACAAGGAATTTGGTTGATACAAGTATTTTGGTTTGAACGGGTGTATTTGATTAAGTTATAGATATCAATACCCGCTTCACCTGCGATGGTTTCATCTTCGTTTACTTTAACTACGATACGAGACGCATCAACGTACTGAACTGTACCACCACGTTTTGCAACAACCGCTACACCTGAGTCAAGTGCGATTGGTTTTTCCATGCCCGTACCCACTAATGGTTTATCCGCACGTAATGTAGGAACTGCCTGACGTTGCATGTTCGCACCCATTAACGCACGGTTCGCATCGTCGTGCTCTAAGAACGGGATTAACGCTGCCGCTACAGATACTACTTGTTGCGTTGAGATATCCATATAGTCAATCTCTTCTGGTTTGTATAAACCAGACTCACCGTGTTTACGACAAGTTACATAAGTATCAGTGAAGTTAAAGTTTTCATCTAAGTTCGAGTTTGCCTGCGCGATGATCACATGACCTTCTTCAATCGCAGATAAGTATTCGATCTCTTCGGTTACTTGACCATTTACTACTTTACGGAAAGGCGTTTCTAAGAAACCGTAGTTGTTAGTACGCGCATATACAGAAAGTGAGTTGATCAAACCGATGTTTGGACCCTCTGGGGTTTCAATTGGACATAAACGACCATAGTGAGTTACGTGTACATCTCGAACCTCAAAGCCCGCACGTTCACGAGTTAAACCACCCGGACCTAATGCAGAAATACGACGTTTGTGCGTAACTTCTGAAAGCGGGTTGTTTTGGTCCATAAATTGCGAAAGTTGTGAAGAACCAAAGAACTCTTTCACTGCCGCTGAAATTGGCTTCGCATTGATTAAATCTTGTGGTGTTACGCCGTCTAAATCGCCTAATGAAAGACGTTCACGAACTGCACGCTCAACACGCACTAAACCGATACGGAATTGGTTTTCTGCCATTTCGCCCACTGAACGAATACGACGGTTACCTAAGTGGTCGATATCATCTACTTCGCCACGACCGTTACGGATTTCAATTAATTTTTTCATTACGCCGATGATGTCATCGTTACTTAAGATACCTGTGCCTACGCCTTCAGGGATCTCTAACGAACGGTTGAACTTCATACGACCTACCGCTGAAAGATCATAACGGTCTGTTGAGAAGAACATATTGTCGAATAAGCCTTCTGCCGCTTCTTTCGTTGGTGGCTCGCCCGGACGCATCATACGGTAGATCTCAACTAACGCGCTTAAACGGTCGTAGGTTGGGTCAATGCGTAATGTTTCAGAGATATAAGCACCGTGATCTAAATCGTTAGTGAATAACACTTCGATTTCTGAGTAACCTGCTTGCGCTAATGCTGCTAAGTTCTCTAAGCTGATCTCGGTATTTGACGGGATAACGATCTCGCCAGTTTCTAAATCGATATAGTCTTTTGCTGTTACACGACCAACAATGTACTCAGTTGGTACAACGATTTGTGTTACGCCATCTTTTTCTAACGCACGAATGTGACGAGCTGTGATACGACGACCACTTTCTACATATACTTTACCGTCTGCTTCGATATCGAATGCAGCCGTTTCACCACGTAAACGCTCTGGTACTAAGGTCATTAATAATTGATTGTTTTGAATGTTGAAAACAATCTTATCGAAGAACATATTTAAGATTTCTTCGGTTGTGTAACCTAATGCACGTAAGATGATTGTTGCTGGAAGTTTACGACGACGGTCGATACGCGCGTAAAGGTTGTCTTTCGGGTCGAACTCAAAGTCTAACCAAGAACCACGGTAAGGAATGATACGTGCGTTATAAAGTACTTTACCTGATGCGTGTGTTTTACCTTTATCAGAATCGAAGAACACACCTGGACTACGGTGTAATTGCGAAACGATTACACGCTCAGTACCGTTGATAACGAATGTACCATTGTCGGTCATTAATGGGATTTCGCCCATATACACGTTTTGTTCTTTAATGTCTTTAACTGTGCCAGCTGCTGCTTCACGGTCGTAGCTCACTAAACGTAATTTAACGCGTAATGGTGCTGCAAAGGTTGTACCACGAATTTGGCATTCACGAACATCAAAAACAGGTTCGCCAAGTTCGTAAGAAACGTATTGTAATTCAGTTGCCCCATTGTTACTTACAATCGGGAATACAGAACGGAATGCCGCTTCTAAACCTTGTTGTCCTTCAGGATCTCTTTGGATAAATTTATCGAAAGAATCAAGCTGAATTGTTAATAGATAAGGTACGTTAAGAACTTGTGGACGTTTACCAAAGCTCTTACGAATACGCTTTTTCTCGGAATATGAGTATGCCATTGCTAGATAGCCTCTGATTTCTTTATTTGGTTGAGTTTTCACAATCCGCCCAGCGTCTAGATAAACAGACAGGCAGGAAGTGGCATTATAAAAATAATTACGGGGTGTCGTTTTCTAATTGAAAGAACAGGGGTCAAAAATCACTACCGCACTGGTTCAATTAGGAAGAAGGGCGAACATTATTTCAGTTCAAGGATTTATTTATGCGGACACGGGCACCGTGCCCCTACAACATATAAATCAATAACTTAGATAAACTAAAACGACCAAATTTACCTAATTTTATTAAAGCAACAAAAGGCCAGACGAAAATCATCTAGCCAATATGCAAAAATTCGGACTGGGAATTATACGAAAAATAGGGGTTAGGGTCAATCAGTTTGGGGAAAATTTACGCAAGGGATTTAGGGGTAAAAATAGGGGGAAGATTTATGAAATTTGATAGCGGACACGGGCACCGTGT
>LEKJ01000072.1 GCA_029852775.1 Pasteurellaceae bacterium LFhippo2 | reverse complement strand
TATCTGTTAAACCAGGTGATGACAACGTTGAAATGACTGTGACTTACACAGACGAAGAAGGTAAACCACAAACTGTAACAGTGGCGAAAGACCCTGCGACAGGTGAATGGGCTCCAACAACGGCATTACCAGAAGGTGTAACAGTAGATAAAGACGGTACAGTTAATATCCCACAAGACGGGGTAGAAGATAACTCACCAGTTAAAGCGGTAGGTACAAACGAAGATGCACAAACTGCGGAAGATGAGAAACCAGCAGGTGAAGATCTATTAGACCCAGCAGACGCACCAGTAGTTACTCCATCAACAGAAGATGGTTCAGTATCTGTTAAACCAGGTGATGACAACGTTGAAATGACTGTGACTTACACAGACGAAGAAGGTAAACCACAAACTGTAACAGTGGCGAAAGATCCTGCAACAGGTGAATGGGCTCCAACAACGGCATTACCAGAAGGTGTAACAGTGGATAAAGACGGTACAGTTAATATTCCACAAGATGCTGTGAAAGATAACTCACCGGTTAACGCAGTAGGTACAAACGAAGACGCACAAACTGCAGACGCAGATGAAAAACCAGCAGGTGACGATTTAGTCGCAGATCCAGCAACTATCACATTTGTGACAGCAGCAGCGGATAATGACTATAAAGGCACAGGCAGCACAGGTACAGCACTATTTGCTGACTATACAAGACGTACAGATGGTACAGCGACAATTACAAGCGGTGCGAACAACGAAAAAGTTGTAGTGAAATATACATCTGAAGAAACTGTCCCAGTTGAAGCAGTATCGGGTAAACCACTTTCATTAAAAGACTTAGTGGATAATGGTGAAAAACCAGGTGTTGAACAAGAAATCACCTTCACTAAAGGTGCTGACGGTAAATGGGTAGCGGTATCTGGTATGCCAACTGTTGAGAAATCAGAGTACACTAACAGTGACATCACAAGTACTGCAGTAACGTACACCACTGATGCAAGCGGTAACTTAGTTGTAACATTACAACCAAATGCGGTGAAAGATGGTACTGATGTAACGGTAACAACCTCTGCAACAGGTCACACAGACTCTGTAGAAACAGCGGTAGCATCAGAAGATACTAAAACGTATCAGGCGAACTTCCGTCCGTTAAACCAAGGCGATAAGAATGCATTAGAGCGTATCAAGCTTAAACCAGAACCGGGTAGTATTACGTTAGACCAAATTATGGGCTTTACACGTGCAACCTTAGTGTACACGGATCCAGAAGGTAACCCACAAGAGGCAACTTTCGTTCGTCACTCAGAAGATAGAATTTCTGATACAGCATCTTTACGTGATGGTGTTAAATGGGAGATCTTAGATCCAGTAACTGGCGAAACATCACCAGTACCAGCGGATTACGGTATTTTATTCCACGGTGCACGTTTAGTTATCGAACCAGGTTTTGCGAAAGAAGGTACAAACATTGTTATCTATCAAAGCAATGACTTAGGTGACATCGCAATTTCTGATGGCGGTGCAACGGTTCCTGTATTAACAGTATTAGAGAACCCAGAAGTAACACCAACGGATACTGGTGCGGTAGATATCAAGTTACCAGAATCTGCAAAAACAGGTGATACAGCTGAAGTAACATTTACACCAGAAGGTTCGGATACACCGGTTAAGGTGACATTAACGAAGAACCCAGATGGTACTTGGACTTCAGATAACCCTGACTTAGTGCCTAGCACAACAGCGGATAACCCGAATGGTACAACTATCCCAGCGGATAAAGTTGCAGACAATACACCTGTATCAGTAATGATTAAGGACCCTGTAACAGGTGAGCGTAGTGAACCAGTGAAAGCTGAAACTAATGAAGATGCGCTAATTCCTGATGCAGCAAACCCAGTAGTTACTCCATCAACAGAAGATGGTTCAGTATCTGTTAAACCAGGTGATGACAACGATAAGATGACTGTATCTTATACGGATGAGCAAGGTAAACCACAAACTGTAACGGTAGCTAAAGATCCTGCAACAGGTAACTGGGCGCCAGAAGGTACATTACCAGCAGGTGTAACAGTGGATAAAGATGGTACAGTGAATATTCCAGAAGAAGCTGTAGCAGATAATTCACCAGTTAAAGCTGTTGGTGAAGCAGAAGGTTATACGCCATCTGAAGAAGTTGCAAAAGATGCAGCTGCGAATAAGCCAAAAGAGCCAACACCATTAACTATCACAAGCGTAACACCTTATGATAATAGTGCGAAAGCAGACTCTAATGCGGATATCGTAACTGTAGTAGGTAAATCTGATCCAGGTGCGGTAGTAACAGCTACTGTAGGTGGTGTTACAGTTGGTACAGCAACAGCTGATGCGAATGGTGACTTCACTATGGTGATCAACGATACTGCGGACAACTTCAAAAACGGTGATAACAAACAAATTGATTTCACTGCGATTGTTGATGGTAAAGCAGAATCTGCAGTAGTACCTGAAACGCCACGTGACCTGAGAAATCACGAGTGGAAACCAAATGCTGATAAGATCAGCGGTGAAAATGTTAATGGTCCAACTGAATGGTCTGACGGTACTCCAATGGATAATACAGCATCGTTAGATCATGCAGATAGAGATATTGATGTGGTGAGTATCAATCCTAACCCTGTTAAACAAACAGTTAAGATTACACTACCTGATAGTATTGGAGAGGGTGATTTCTTTGTTGTGTCATTTACTCACGATGATGGCAGATCAATGCAAATTAAGTTAACTGTAAATGAAGATGGTTCATTGACAAGTAGCAATACTGATTATGTACCGAATCTAGAAGCAGGTCAGAAAGTGTTTGAAATGAATACTGATGTGGTTAAAAATAACTCTACAGTAACAGTTTACTCTCGTGATATTGCTGGTAATAACGGAGAAGCAGAGGCTGAAGTATCTGATGCACTAATTCGTGAAACTAAGCAACAAGTTTCTGATAATATCTATATTGCAGAAGCTGGGGGTGATGCAAGTATCACTACTGGTTTAAGAACAGCTGAGAATATCCAAGAAAAATATGGATATGACGTTACTCACGATACGACAAAAGGTTTCTTAACAACTAATTTACATGGAAATGGTTCTTCAGAGGATAACTTCTTTGTAACTGCTCGTTCTATTGGTCGTCTTGACCGTGGTGGTTCATGGTACAGTGGTAGCTGGAACTTAAACACAGGTGCTGGTGATGATATCGTTGCAGCTGGTATGGATATGGGCTCTTCACCTAACGGAACATTACGTAATAAAGTCTTCTTAGAAGAAGGTGATGACTTATTAGTTGTTGGTGGTACTAATAGCGCGTACAAAGTTGTAACGACTTCAACTGGTACAGGTTATGATCTAATTAGGAGTGGTGAAACACCAACAGATGGTAAATTTGTTGATGTTCTAAATAACTACTCTGAAGGTACTAACTGGACTTCAGGTGGTCAAATGCAACGTTACGAAGTTCACGGTGGTGAGGGTAACGATACTGTATTAGTTAAAGGTTATAGCAGTTCTTCTATTGATGCTTCTGTGATTGATCTTGGCGATGGTGATGATTACTTAGTTGTTACAGGCAATATCGTTGGCTCAGAAGTAACTGGTGGAGCAGGTAACGACACCATTAAGTGGATGAACCAAAGCTCATCGTTAGATTTCTCTACAGTGAAGAGTTTTGAAAACGTTGTGCTAGATAATACAAACGTGGTAATCAACTGGGAAGATATCCGTAACAACGCACTTGAAACTCCAGCTGTGTTTGTTAGAGGTAATGGTCTAGTTGATATGGAAGGTTACTCAGCAGAAGATGTTGATATGTTCCGTGTAACTGGTCCAAACGATAATGGTAGCGTGACTATCGATGGCGTGAACTACATGCAGTACTCTAACCAAGGTTACGGTACAATCTACATCGAAGAAAACACTATCGGTATTATCTAATTAATTCCTAACATAGTTGTTAACTTAATATAATCAAGCCCCTTAGGAGCAATCCTAGGGGGCTTTTTTATATCTATTTTTAGGATTAATTTGCAAAAAATTTTGATAATTGAACCGCTTGTATTCAGATTACTTAATGAAGATTAATATTCTGTCAAAGGTCAATGTAATAGAAATATAACAAGGCTTTCTTTACATAGATTTCCTTTTAGTTTACTTAATTTATTGATAAATCAGTTAAAATCTCAAACTATTTGCTATAACTCCATTGGATTTATAGCTTTCGTTGATAACCCTAAAGGGATAAAAAATATGACTAACTCATCTTCGGATCTGTTGGTATTTGCTATGTCTCATCAAGTGAGCATTCAACAGCATTTATTTACGACACAAACAGATTCGGAACTAAAAAACACTTTTATTTTGTCTGCAACAGATGGCAACAAAAGAGCAAAAGTGCATACCTTTATCGCTGATTTAGCTTCTTTATCTTATTCAGAATGGCAAATTCTTTTCCAGCAAAAATTGGAAAAATTGCAAGAATCCTTTGAACAACCTTTAAAATGGATGCGTTTGGAGTGGACTACGAATGTACAATCAACTTCGTGGCATACATTACAAAAAGTTTTTTTCCGCTATAAACGCAATTATTTCCGTTCAGGCATCGCCTTTGAAGGCAAACGTGAGCCTTGGTTGTTGCTAACAGAATCAGAACTACATGCTAATGCTTGTTTATATGGCGGAGCAGAAGAACCTTTAACAGTTGCTAATATAAAAAATTTACAGCGCTATTTTAAAGCTCGTCATGGCAGTAGTCAGCTTCCTGATTTTCACCAAGATTTGCCAATGCGAACTTTCCAAACAGCTGGAGTATTTCTCGATTTAGAGCAAAAAGAGTTTCATTTATTGTCCACAGAGAGCCGTTCTCAAGGACGCCGAGCATTACCGCAGTTATCTGCGCAAAATTCTGCAAATTTAATTAAAAAAGTAACCGCTTACCTAGCTAAGCAAGTCTTTTCAAATGGTAAGTACGAATATGGGCATTTTCCTTGTTTTGGTCGTACTATCGATAACTACAATACACTGCGCCATGCAAGTAGTACTTATGCATTAATTGAAGGCTATGAATTTTGTTTGCAACAAGGCAACAGTACGGAATTAGCGCAGATTAAAGCGAATATCGATCTTGCATTAAGTTATTTAATTAATGAGATTATTCGTCATTATCCTGATAATCGTGCTTATGTGGTTGAAGTGAATAATGAGATTAAGCTTGGGGCAAATGCGGTCGCAATTTTAGCATTAGTGAAATACATTCAAGTATTTCCAGATTCAGCACAAATTGAAGGTTATTTAAAATTGGCTGAAAAACTAGCAAATGGTATTGTTGCAATGCAGCAGGATGATGGTAGCTTTGTTCATGTGTTGGATGCTAAAACATTAGATGTCATCGCAAAAAATCGAGTAATTTATTATGACGGTGAAGCTGCATTTGGTTTAATGCGTTTATATGGTATGACAAAAGATTCTCGTTGGATTGAATGTGTTAGCCAAGCGTTTGACTATTTTATTCAAGCAGGACATTCTGAAGCTCACGACCATTGGCTCTCATATTGTTCAAATGAATTAGCTATTTATAAGCCTGAAAGAAAATATTTTGAATTCGCATTGAATAATGTAAAAGGCTATGTAAGTTTTATTCGTAAGCGTATTACAACATTCCCAACATTATTAGAGTTAAGTATGGCTTTCCATAATATGTTGTTAAAGCTAGATGAATATCCGCAATATCAAGATTTACTTGATGGCTTTGATGTGGCTGATTTCTATTCTGCATTGCATCGCCGTGCGAATTATTTAATGAATGGGGTGTTTTTCCCTGAAACAGCTATGTTCTTTAAATTACCAGAAACAATTTTGTATGGCTGTTTTATTCGTCACCATGCTTTCCGTGTGCGTATTGATGATGTGGAGCACTATTTATCTGGTTTAATTGCTTATTACCATTTACTTAAAACAGGACAATATCCAAATAGTTTAGTCCAAGAAGGTCACTCTATATCTACAGAACCAACTATGGGTAAAAAGGGATTGGTTCTAGCAACAGGCGGTAAGTGGATTATTGAACCTGATGATGACTGGCAAGCGACAGGAATGTCTATTTTTCCAAAGCGTTTTAAAGCAGGACATATTGTTGTTGCTCGTGGTCAGCGTATGGCTAAAGGATATTTGCCTGCGATTGCGGTTAAATCACTTGTTGTTAAAGGCGCTTCAGCCATTATTACCGATGATCCTAAAACCTATTTAAATTTCGGTGTACCAGTTTTATTGGTTGATAATGTTCGTAAAGCGACTATTGATATTGGAGAATGGATTCGAAAACAGTTTACTGGCAATGTGATTGGAGTAACTGGTAGCGCAGGTAAAACCACAACAGTTGCAATGTTAGCTCATTCATTGAGTATTTTTGGCGAAATAGGCCAGAGTTTAGATAGCGCAAATTTACCCGCTGGTGTTGCTTGGAATATGTCAATGATGCCAAAGGATGCTCGTAATTGGATTATTGAAATGGCTATTGGTGGAATGCATGAGAATACTCAAATGGCACAACCTGATGTAGCAATTATTACTAATATTGCTCCTGCTCACCTTGAATATCATAAAACAGTCGAGATGATTGCACAGAAAAAAGCACGTATTTTCGAAGGGATGAAACCTAAGAGTTTAGCTGTGATCTGCCGTGATATTGAGCAATATGATATTATTGCTGATAAAGCCAAGCAACATCATTTGACTTTAGTTAGTTATGGTGAACATTCTGAATCAGATATTAAATTAGTGAAATATCAACGTGGTGTTGTGAGAATCAATCTGCTTGGGAAAGATTATGAATTAAGATTCAAAGCTAAAGGCAAGCATTTTGTTTTAAATGCGATGGCAATTTTAGCTACTGCGAACCATTTAGGCTTTGATTTAGATGCATTGATTAAACAATTAGCTAGTTTCAAGCCTGTAGAAGGGCGTGGTGATGTATTTAAAACCCAGTATGAAGGCAAGTTAATTACAATTTATGATGAAGCGTATAACGCAAATCCGCTTTCTATGCGTGCAGCATTAACTAATTTTTCTGATTTAAGAGTGGCGAAAAAGCACAAATTATTAATTTTAGGTGATATGTTAGAGCTAGGCGTTGATAGTCAAAAATATCATTTAGAATTAGTTGAAACAATTAGCCAAACAAAAGCTCGTGAAGTTGTACTAGTAGGCGCTATTAGTGCCTGTTTAGTAGATATTTTAACAGCGCAAAAAATTAGGGTAAGTCATTTTATTAATAAAGAAGAGTTACAATCTAGATTATCGGATATAGTAAAAGATAATGATACTATTTTGATTAAAGCGTCAAATGGTATCGGATTGAGTGGACTTTTCCCCAAAGAAACAAATTAATTTTTAGGAGATAAAAATGAAAAAATTAATAGGCGCTGCATTTGGTAGCTTGTTATTAGCTACCAGTGCTTCTGCTATGAATTTGAAGCAAATTTTAAATTATGCTTTAACCTATGACCCAATGTTAGATGAAGCTCGAGCTAATATCTATGCTGCAGAAGAGCAAACTAAAATTTCAGAAGCTGGTCATCTACCAGTTCTTTCAGCAACAGGAACTGGTGTTATAGCGCAAAAGCATACTTATTCGAGTGATCGCCGTTCAGGCCCTGGTCTTGCAGCTCGTTTGAATCTCTATTCTTGGGGAGCTATTGAAGCGGAAATCGAGCGTGATAGACATAGAGAAACATTTTATCAACATCGTTTTAGTGAAACTCGTGAAAATGTAGGCTATCAGGTCGGTTCTTTGTATTTAACTGCTTTACGTGCTAAAGAAAATATTGTGATTTATAAAGAAAGCTTAAAGCGTCACGATAAGATGATCTCGGATCTAAAAATTATTACGACTTATGATCCAGGTCGTCAATCTGAGATGAATGAAGCACTTTCTCGCCGCAATCAAGTTGAATCTACTTTATTACAGCAAGAGAAGATTATGTACAATATGTTGAGCCGTTTGAGTCGCTATACTCCAGAACCTATTACGGAGAGAGATTTAGTAGATCCTTTTGCAAAAGAGACTGCAACGGGACTTGTAGGACGTTTTCATAATCCAGATATTAGAACGAATCCAACCTATCTAGCTCAGGAGAAAGAGTATGATAGCTCTCGTTCTGCGGTAGAAGCTGCTAAAGCAAGAAGAAAACCATCGATCAATTTAGAAGGAACAGCTACACGTCATGAACGTGAAGTGTACGTGACGTTTAATTGGGATTTCTATAATGAAGCAGCTAAGCACACAGAAAATCAAAGTTACTATTCGCAACAGGCAGCAGAAGCAAAATTAAGAGAAATTGCATTAACTGTTGAAGAACAAGCAAGAACCGCTGAAGTTGATATGCATCGTAATCAGCAATTAGCTAAAGTGGCTCATAAGCAGATCACTTTGCAACGTAATGTTGTAAAAGACTCTGAACTGCAATTCGAAATCGGCATAAAAAGTTTGATGGAAGTTTTGAATGCTTATCAAGAATTAACTAGCGTTCAAGCTGCTGAGATTACGGCTCGCAATGATTTTCGTGATGCTGCTTTATTATATATTGCCTCTCAATCTCGAATGACTCATTGGGCTGGTGTATCATTAGCTATAATCGAATAATATGTGGTATTTATGAAGTCAATTATTGAACATTTATCGCTTGCTACTCAATTGCATGGTAGCCCTGTTGCTCAAGAAGCATTAACTTCTCAAGCAATTAGAGATGAAAAGCAAAATATTAATTACCAATCGTTAGTTGAAGTATTACGTACTTATGGTTTTGAAAATTCTATTTCTAAGCGTAAATTGCAGGATATTCCAAGTTTAGCGGTTCCTGTGGTTGCTATTCTTAAAAATGATGAAGCATTGGTGATTACTAAGATTGAAGGACGTGGTAAAGAGCGTCTTTTTCATGTTCATCAGTCTAACGTAACGAAAACTTTAAAATACTCAGAATTAGTTGAGATGTATTTGGGCTATTGTTGGTTTATAAAACCAAGAATGGTTGCAGATATTCGTTCTGAATTACCCGAATATCATTTGCCTAAGGCTTGGTTCTGGAAAGTTATTTGGCGCTTTAAATCGTATTATGGGCAAGTTATTTTAGCGACTTTTATCATTAACTTTTTAGCATTGGTGAGTTCACTATATGTAATGAACGTTTATGACCGAGTGATTCCAAATAAGACTTATGAAACCCTATGGGCATTAAGTATTGGAGTAGTTATTGCGATTTTCTTTGAATTTGTAGCGAAGATGATTCGTTCTAGACTAACTGATATTGCAGGTAAAAAAGCCGATCTTATCATTAGCTCTGCACTTTTCAGACGTGTGATGTCGTTACGTTTAATTGATAAGCCAGTTTCTTCGGGATCTTATGCGAATAACTTACGTGATTTTGAATCGGTACGTGAGTTTATGACAAGTGCGAGTTTACTGGTATTAGTTGACTTACCTTTCTTGTTTTTATTCGTAGGCGTAATTTATCTTGTTGGTGGTAAATTAGCTATTGTGCCAACAGCAATTATTATCGCTGTCATTTTAGTTGGAGTTCTTTCTCAACCGAAATTAGCTGCAAAATTAAATGAATCAATGCGTGAATCTTCTCAGCGTCAAGGCTTAATTGTTGAAGCATTAGATGGTATCGAAACATTAAAAGCCAACAATGCATTAAACTGGGCGCAACAGCGTTGGGATACTTATACGGCTAAAACAGCAACCTCACAAATGAAAGCAAAAGATGTGAGTAACTTAGTTGTTAATTTTTCAACAATGTTACAGCAGTTAAACACAGTATTTTTGGTTTTATTAGGTACTTATTTAATCCATAGTGAAGATGAAGGTAGTCGAATTACTATGGGGGCATTAATTGCAGCTGTGATCTTATCGGGGCGAGCATTAGCTCCACTTGCTCAAGTTGCTGGGCTTGCAACGAGATTCCAACAAGCCCGCCTTGCTTTAAAGGGCATTGATGGAATTGTTGAGCGCCCAATTGAGCGCGACGTTGATCGTCAATATGTAACTTTGGATCAAGTATCAGGCGCAATGCAGTTCAACAATGTTGCTTTTGAATATAATAAAGATACAGGTAATGCGCTGGCTAATGTTAATGTGGTAATTAAACCAGGCGAGAAAGTTGGGATTCTAGGCCGTGTTGGTAGTGGTAAGAGTACGATGTTAAAGTTAGCTTCTGGTTTATATGAACCTTCAAGTGGTGGTATTTCATTAGATGGTGTCGATATTCGTCAGATTGATCCTAACTTTTTACGTAGCAAAGTTTCACTATTAGGCCAATCTTCACGTTTATTCTTAGGAACTCTGCGTGAAAACTTAGATATTGCGCGTACAGATAATTTTTCAAGTGACCAAGAATTATTAATTGCATTACGTCGTTTTGGTTTAGATCATTTAGTAAATAAACACCCACGTGGCTTAGATATGCCGTTAGGTGAAAACGGACAAGGATTATCGGGCGGTCAGAAGCAGTTAGTTGCATTAGCTCGTTTAACAATTAAAGATCCACGTGTTGTGTTGCTAGATGAACCAACCAGTGATTTAGATCAGGCTTCAGAAGAGATGGTATTACAGGCATTAGCTCATTGGATCGGCAGCCGTACAATGCTTGTTGTCACTCATCGTCCGCAAGTATTGAAATTAGTAAATCGCATTATTGTTGTTGATAATGGGCAAATTGTGATGGATGGCCCACGTGATGCTGTATTAGCTCGTTTACAACAAGGAGAAAAAAAGCAACCACAAGAAGAATCACAACAAGCGATTAAAAAAGTAGCTCAGGCTATAGTAACCAAACCAGAGAAATCATCTGAGATAGAAAAGGAGCAGCAAGCGGTTACTTCTGCTGAAAATATTGCAAATAAAGGTAGTAAGGAATAAAAATGAGTAATGAAAAATTAAGTCAGTCTGATTTGGCGTTGGTAAATGATTTAAATTCAGCGTTACAAACAGAAAAACATCATCGCTCTTTTGCTGTTGTTATGTTGCTTTTTGTTTTTCTTGTAGCAGTGGTTGTATGGTCTTACTTTAGCCCATTAGAAGAAGTAACTCGTGGGCAAGGCAGTATTATTCCAAGCAGTCGTGAGCAAGTTGTACAGAGTTTAGATCCTGGTATTATCAGAGAAATGAAAGTAAAAGAAGGTGATATTGTTGAAAAAGATCAAATTCTTTTGACTTTAGATGACACTCGAAGCTCTGCAATTTTGCGTGAGAGTGAAGCGAAGGTGCAAAACTTAGAAGGTATTGTTGCTCGTTTAAAGGCTGAGGCTCACGGTAAAAAGCTTGTTTTTGGTGCTAATATTCCATCAGCGGTTAAGCAACGTGAGAAAGCTGCTTATGAGGCTCGTCGCCGTGCTATGCAGGATGCAGTAAATGGTTTATCAAAGAGCAAATCTTTATTGGATAAAGAAATTGCGATTATGGAACCGATGGTAAAACGTGGAGTAATGTCCGCCGTTGAGTTACTTAGAATGCAGCGTCAATCTTCTGATTTTGCTCAGCAAATTGCAGAGCGTCGTAATCGCTATTTAGCTGATGCGAATAATGAATTGGTAAATATGGAATCGGAGCTTGCTCAAGCTAAAGAAAATATGGCAATGCGTGCAGACCCTGTGGAACGTTCGCAAATCAAAGCGCCTTTACGTGGTATAGTGAAAAATATCCGTATTAATACCGTTGGCGGTGTTGTTCAAGCAGGGCAAGATATTTTAGAGATTGTTCCACTTGATGATAAGTTAATTGTTCAGGCATATATTAGTCCACGTGATGTGGCATTCATTCGTCCAGGGCAAGATGCTTTGATTAAAGTAAGTGCTTATGATTATTCAATCTATGGTGGTTTAGAAGGTAAAGTAACTTTAATCAGCCCAGATACATTGCAAGATGAGCGACGTCCAAGTGAATTAAAATTAGATCCTGATCAAGCTTATTATCGAATCTTAGTTGAAACGTCGGGTAGCCAAATCACTGATAAGGAAGGAAAAGTGTTAGATATTTCTCCTGGTATGACGGCAACAGTTGATATTAAAACAGGTGAAAAAACTATTTTTACCTACTTGATCAAGCCGATTACGCGTATGAAGCAGGCGTTACAAGAGCGTTAATTTAAGATCCCTTTCTATTTATAGGAAGGGATTTTTTGTGCCTTTTAAGTATGCAAGCGGTTATATTTTTTTAATTTTTTACAAATAGAAGTGGTTGAAAGTTAGTAATTAATTTTATATTTGTCTATTGTTGTTTCATTATTGATAGTTGTTTTGTATTAAATCAATAGATTGTTAAATATCCAATAATATCTATAATGCAACTCGAATTGATTACCCATTCATATTTGAGGAGAATGAAATTATGTCAAAATGCCCTTTCGATCACGGTTCTAAAACCTTGACTAATGCAGCTGGAGCACCAGTTGTTAGCAACGATAATACAATGTCAGCAGGCCCGCGTGGTCCATTACTTTTACAAGATGTGTGGTTCCAAGAGAAATTAGCACACTTCGCACGTGAGCGTATCCCAGAGCGTGTTGTTCATGCTAAAGGTTCAGCAGCTTACGGTACATTCACAGTAACTGAAGATATCACTAAATTCACTAAAGCAGCCGTATTCAAACAGGGTGCGCAAACTGAAGTATTATTACGTTTCTCTACAGTAGCAGGTGAGCGTGGTGCGGCAGACGCAGAGCGTGATGTTCGTGGTTTCTCGTTAAAATTCTATACAGAAGAAGGTAACTGGGACTTAGTAGGTAACAATACGCCAGTATTCTTTATTCGTGATCCATTAAAATTCCCGGATTTTATCCACACACAAAAACGTAACCCACAAACTAACTTACGTGATGCAAATGCAGCATGGGATTTCTGGTCACGTCACCCTGAGTCAATGCACCAAATTATGACATTATTCTCAGATCGTGGTATTCCTGCGACTTTACGTCATATGAATGGTTACGGTAGCCATACTTATAGCTTTGTGAACGAACAGAACGAACGATTCTGGGTTAAATTCCACTTCAAAACACAACAAGGTCACAAATTCTTCACTAACGAAGAAGCGGCAAAAGTTGTGGGTGATAACCGTGAATCAAGCCAACAAGATTTATATGAAGCAATCGAACGTGGTGAATTCCCTCGTTGGACAGTTCAAGTGCAAATTATGCCTGAAGCAGATGCACACAAACACAACTACGCGTTTGACTTAACAAAAGTATGGCCACATGCAGATTACCCTGTAATCGAAGTGGGTGTGTTAGAGTTAAATCGTAACCCGGTAAACTACTTTGCAGAAGTTGAGCAAGCGGCATTCGCTCCAAGCAACATCGTTCCTGGAATTGGTTTCTCTCCAGACCGTATGTTACAAGGCCGTCTGTTCTCTTACCAAGATGCACAGCGTTACCGTTTAGGTGTTAACCACCACCAAATCCCAGTAAATGCACCAAAATGCCCATACCACACGACACACCGTGATGGCGCAATGCGTGTAGATAACAACGGCGGTACACATCCTAACTATGCACCGAACCGTTTTGAAACTTATGTTCCAACGCACGATCAATTACCATTACAAATTGAACGTGAAGCAGCGCACTTTGACTTCCGTGAGTACGATGAAGATTACTACTCACAACCCACAGCGTTATACAACATCTTCACTGCGGAAGAAAAAGATCGTTTGAGCGGTAACTTCGCAGCAGGTTTAGCAGGCGTAACAGTACCTGAAATCGTTGAAAAACAAATGGCTCACTTTGAAAAAGTAAGCACCGAATTAGCAAATGCAATCCGTCAAAAACTTGCGCAGTTAGCAGGTTAAGATATATTTTCTCCTTAACGCATTTGTTAAAACTAAAGCCTCACCTTTGGGTGGGGCTTTTTTTATGTTTGATTCTTTTATTTAAATACTAAAGTCTGTATATTTAACTATTGAATATAGTAATATTTAAGCAGAGAAAAGATGAAAGCAATAATAAAAAAATTTCATATTAGTGCAATACAACAATGGGATCATTTTGTTTATGAAGATAAGCTATTTGATATGTCACACTTAAATGCCCACGAACTGGTTGTAGATAGCAATAAAGGTAGTTATTGTTTAGTGGTTACTTATGGGCTACATTGTTTTACCAAAAATGATACAGAATATTCACTTCCAATTTATTTTTCAGATAGTTCTCAAGAAATAAGAGCTGTTGAGCTTGAACGTTATTATGCTTCGAAAGAGCTGCGAGCAATATTAGAAGAAAATATTACTCATCTAACTTTTTATCAAACAGACCAAAAACGCTTTTTTACCCTATACCGATTAAATAATTTAACGGGTAAAATCGAGCCTTACAAAATATGTATTACACTTTTTAAAGAGAACCGATTATTAAGATTACATATTTTGAGTGCTTATTTTGTAAGAGAAGGTTATGGTGCGGAGAACAATCCAGTTCCTAAAACACTTAAGCATTTTAGTGTATTTAAATTGTTGTTAGATTTAGTTAAAAAAGATAAAGCATCAAGTGTAGGGGTAAAGGAAGCGTTCAGATAAAACAAACCCTAGCTAACCGAAATTAGCTAGGGTTCTGCTACACAAACAAGGTGTAGGGCAGGTCGTTATTACTTTGCACTGGGCAAACTTACCAAATTAGTAAGCAACGGGGTGCGATTTATAGAATAAATCCCTGTAACCACCCGAATGCGTGAATGGTATATAATTTAAGCCATAAATGCAATCAATTTTGCAACATTATTAAAAATCTTATTTTCTAGAGGAGAAAACGATGAACATTGAAATCTGTGTGGACAATATCGAATCAGTCATTACTGCCAATCAATTTCCAATCAAACGAATTGAGCTTTGTGGGGCATTATCGGTAGGGGGAATTACACCCAACTATGGCTTTATTAAACAAGCCCAAAATTGCTCAAAAGTACCATTAATGTTGATGATTCGCCCAAGGGCTGGGGATTTTATCTATTCTAATGATGAAGTGGATATGATGTTTGCCGATATTGCTATGGCACAAGAGCTAGGTATACAAGGGGTTGTTTTTGGTGCATTAACTGCAAAAGGGGATATTGATTTAGCAATAACTCAGAAATTAGTCGAGGCTTCAAAAGGAATGGAGATCACATTCCATCGAGCATTTGATCTGTGTAACGATCCTTTCATGGCATTAGAACAGCTGATAGATCTTGGTTGTGATCGTATTTTAACGTCTGGACAGCAAGCGACAGCTTTTGATGGTATTCTGACTATTCAAAAATTAGTCCAACAAGCGAAAGGACGCATTCAAATTATGGCTGGGTGTGGGGTGAATGAACACAATGCGAAACAAATTATTGAGCAGACAGCTATTTCCGATATTCACTTTTCAGCCAAAGGACAGCGCAAGAGTTTGATGCAATCAACTAGCCCTGCAACAATGGGAACAAATTCGCAAGATGATTTATTAGATATTGCGGATTCGGCTAAAATCCGCAATATTTTGAATAATATGGGGATTGTTTAATATTCGAAGCAAATAAGCTGATAACCCGTGAGTTTATCCAGTTCAAAAGAGACTTTATTTTCTGAAAGAGTAAGTTTATTTAACTCACTTCCTTTGCGGGCTGGATAAACCTTTTTAATCTCAGCAAGTTGTAGTTCAAACTGTATTTGATGAAGCGGAATTTTTGCATCGACAATTAGTAGATCCTTACATTTATTTTCTGGTACATAGTGTAATAAATGTAAAACATAACGTTTCTTATCTATTTGATGATTAAGTAAAGCTATAAGTGAACGTGGTGCATTGTGTGAAACTAGCCTATTTTGCTCAAGTAGCATTAAACATTGATTTTCTACCAAAGTTCGAATCCAACGTGGCGCTTTTTGCGCATAAATGCTAAATACAGGATTTGAAAAATAGCTGATTTGCTGATTGCTAACTAAAGCAGGGTGCGATACCTTTCTACTCGATGGCGTGTATTGATGTGAGCAAAATTCTCGCCCTTTGCGGTTGAAATAAGGCGCAATGGTATTTGCAAAAATTTGGCTGTTTTCGACCGCTTGTACTTTAACGCCACCTTGATACATCACTAACTCTTCGGTTGGCAAATCAATAGAATAGTCATTGCAAATCTGTAGATAGTCGGGGCTAAATGGAATTTCGCCTTGTGGTATGACTGGGAAATTATTTAGCCAATTTTGTTGAAGAGTCTTATCAAATGGGGAAACGCCTGAGGCGAGAATTTTGCCACCATTTTGGATATAGCGGTTCAATTTTTCCGAAATTTTACTATTTAGGTTATAGCTATCTACTAATACAATGAGTTTATATTGTTCAAAATCACTGTAACTATCAATTATATCAAACTGAAATGCGCATTCTTGTAATAAACGAGTCGCACCAATCAGCGCATTACCGACATTTAAATCAGCATCTTTTTTATTTTCTTCAGGGTTTAAAATGGCGATTTCTGTTACTGATTTGATATTGTGGCTGTAATCAGCAACTTCTTCTAACTGAGAGAATACATTGCCAATAAGTTGATAGCCTGCTTGTGATAGTTTTCCGTCTGGGTGCATTTGATCGCCGACAGATACATAAGCTCCCATTGCATTGGTTAGAAAGCATTCATATTCCAACGCTTCTTGGTTCTTTAATGAATGGAAGTCTCCCCAATAGGTGTGAAATTTGCCAGTCATTCCCATTACATTTTTACCAAGTGTCCGTGCATAGCGGCCAACCACTGGGAAATGATCGTATCCCCAACCGCCAGATGGTAGAGATTCGACTTCAACGTGTGAAATAGCGTCTAAAAATTGACGATAACCAGGGTGAATATGTGATGTGTTGTAGTAGATAGTTGCGTTAGGATTTTTTGCCCACACTCGTTGGCTGAGTTCGTGCTTAAATTCTGCAAGGACATTAACATAAAATGCGAGTACTTGCTTTTCATCTTCAATATCAATACCTTGTTGTTGCATTTGTTTAATACAATTTAGGGAATAGCAAGCTTTTGGATAGACAATATCAAAGAAGAAACCATCAATGTCATATTTATCTTGCAGTTCCGTCACTTCTTCAAAAATATAATCTCGATAGCCTGAATTAACGCATAAGAAGGTATAGAAACCATCTTCAAAATAGCCAGGCTTTGACCATGAAGCAACAATTTCTCCACCTTGCTTATTACGCATACACCATTCAGGGTGATTCTCCGCGATAAATTGATCCCATTGAATTGGCATATAAACAGGCGCGTTGATACCGTGCTTTTTACAAGCTTTCAGCTGTTCACCGAGCAGATCGCATTTTAATGATGGGTGAATTGCAGATGAGTGAATTTCTGATGGATAGTAAAGCATACCATGATGGCAACGTGCAAAGCAGGTTACTGATGTTACTTTAGCTTTTTTTAAAGTATCAATAAATTCATCTGGAACAAATTCTTTACCGACATCACCAATCAAATTACTGGTGTGAAAATCGAGATGAATCTGGCGTGGTGCGAATGACATAAGCGGTCCTTTTTTATAAATTTTTTGCAAATTGGTTGAGCTATTTGGTCGTTATAATTTCAGCTTCTCTTTCTTCAGGCTCTTCCATGCCATCTTGCCAGAACCAATAAGTAATAGGAGGCGGGCAATTTAAGCTAACTACTTTGTGATTTCCATGGCAGTCAATTGCGTGAATTGTGACACCTTCAGTATAGCCATCTTTAAGATATTGTAGATCTTTAATAGCTTCATAAACAGCATCATCTAGGCTCATTCCCATTTTCATATAAAACACTACTGAGTGTGCGGTAGAACAACGAATTGACATTTCACCAGTATGCGTACAAGCACAAGCGCCATAACGACTATCAGCATATAATCCAGCGCCAATAATTGGACTATCGCCTAGTCGTCCTGGGTATTTCCAGGCCCAACCAGATGTTGAAGTGGCAATACTAAGTTTTTGAGTGTGGTCGCTACATAAAAATACGGTTGTATCACGTACTCTTTCTGGATCCGTTGCGTTATTGGATAGTTTTGCGAGTGGGATATTGGGGAAAGCTTGTTTTTCCTGTTCGGTCATTGATTCTTCAAGTTTTTTCCACCAAACTTGTTTTGAATTTTCAATGAGATTTTCACCTTTCAATGCGTCTATTTCCCTAGCAAAGCGCTCAGCACCTTCACCAACAAGAATTTCGTGATTGAGATCTGTCATTATCCGATAAGCGACTTCAACTGGGTGTAAGAATCCTTTTAATGCCCCAACTGCGCCAGTGCGTAGATTATCCCCGTCCATAACTGACGCATCTAGTTCAACATCACCAAGCACATTTGGCCAGCCACCGTGGCCAACGGTTCGAACACGTGGATCTAATTCAACTAATTTTATCCCTTCTATCATTGCTCGTAGGCCTTCTTGTTGGGCTTTGAGGCGTTGTACTGTTTCGTAGAATCCTGGATAGGCTTCTGAGTTCGCGATTAAAATCATATTTGCTCCTAAATGCGATTCTTGCTTTCAATATCAAAGAAATGTAAGCGCTCAATAATTGGAATTAAACGGCTACCTTGGTTTATTGAATGGCTACTTGGGGTTCGAAACATAACACTATCACCATTTTTTAAGGTCATTGAAAAATTGGATTCAGATCCGAGATATTCGCTATAATCAAATTCTCCGCTAAAGCCTTCATTGCTATTTTCTACTAATTGCAGATCTTCTGGGCGAATACCTAAACAGACTTTTTTACCAGCATAATTGGCTAATTGTGGAAAAGCAGAGAGAGGGATATTTTGTTGATAACTTTTATCTGCACAAAGCGTGATGATTTCGTTATGAATTTCAACATCAACATCGATAAAATTGATCATCGGTGAGCCGATAAAACCTGCAACAAATTTGTTTGTTGGACACTCATAGAGTTCTTTAGGAGAGCCAATTTGTTGAATGATACCTTGATCTAATACCACAACTTTGTCTCCCATTGTCATTGCTTCGACTTGGTCGTGAGTGACGTAAATAATGGTCGCATTAATATCTTGATGTAATGCACAAATCTCTTTGCGCATTTTGCTTCTTAGTTTTGCATCAAGGTTTGAAAGCGGTTCATCAAATAAGAATACTTTTGGACGGCGTACAATCGCACGTCCTAAGGCAACCCGTTGACGTTGTCCCCCAGAAAGTTGCCCCGGCTTTGAGTTTAAAAATGGCGTGAGATTGAGCATTTCCGCAATATTTTTAATTGAGCTATCAATTTCTTCTTTACTCACTTTGCGAATTTTGAGGGCTAATGCCATATTTTCATAAACAGTCATATGTGGATAGAGCGCATAGCTTTGGAAGACCATCGCGATATCACGATCTTTTGGCAATTCATTATTTACATATTTACCATCAATGGTTAATTCGCCACTGCTGATATCTTCTAAGCCCGCAATCATTCGTAGTAATGTCGATTTTCCACAACCTGATGGACCGAGCAAAATGACAAATTCACCTTTTTCAATATCAAGTGAGGCGCTCTTAATCGCGTTATATCCATTTTTATAAACTTTGGCTAACTCTTTTAATTGTACGTATGCCATATATTGCTCCTTTATTAGCTCTGTGTGCTAAGTGTTTTACACAAATGAGTTAATAATAATGCGCCATAACCTGAAGCTGTTTCGCCATAAATTTTACGGTGAGCTAAATCGTGAGCCATTGCGGCAATATCTAAGTGCGCCCATTTTTGTTCATCTTTTACAAAATGCTGGAGGAAAGTGGCGGCGACACAAGGGCTTCCGTGTGGATCTTCACTGCCATGACGTAAATCAGCATAAGCACATTCTAGAGGATTGTTAAACCAGTCTCCTGTTGGCATATGCCACACATATTCTGCACACTGTTCACCTGATTGCTTAATTGTTTGAATAAAATCTAAATTATTACCCATTAATGCAGCATAGCCTTTACCCAAGGCAACACCCGCACCGCCTGTTAAGGTTGCTATATCAATGAGATAATCTGGTTGATATTGCTCTTGCGCATAGTCTAAAACATCAGCCAATACCATTCGTCCTTCTGCATCTGTTGAGATAATTTCAACGCTGGTTTGAGAACGCATCATTACCACATCTCCAGGTTTAATCGCGGTACTTGAAGGCATATTTTCGACTAGTCCACACAGTGCAATAACGTTAATTGGTAAATTAAGTGTTGTAATAGCATACATTGCTCCAACTACGGCAGCAGCTCCTCCCATATCGAATTTCATCGTACTCATAAAACGTGCCGCTTTAATACTGATACCACCAGTATCAAAGGTTACTCCTTTACCAACAAGCGCGATGGTTTTGGTTGCATTTGGTACAGAATGCTTCATCACTAATACCCTTGCTTCACGTGCGCTACCTTGTGAGATTGAGAGTAGGCCACCAAATTTTTCTTCGGTTAGCTCTTTTTCATCTAATACTTTAAACGTGAGATTTGGCATTTCTAACTGTTTAACGGCTTCCACAAATGATTCTGGATAAAGTACATTACTTGGTAAATTCATTAGTTCTCTAGAAACAATTTGGCTAGTAGCTAGTGTTTTACTTATTTGGAATGCTTCCTGTAGGGCTAATTCACTATTGTCTAATTCAATTTTTGTAAGATTAAGATCTAGATAAGCGGTTTGTTTATGCTGATATTTATAAGAAGACAAATAAAGCCCAAAGCCGAGCCATTGAATAAATTGCATAGGATCAAATTGTGCTAATAATGCATTTTCAACGCTGACTTCAATTCGTTGAGCTTGCGAAAATTGTTTGGCGATTAGAAAGCCAAGATCTTGCAAATTTTCGATAGAAAATGACTGCTTGCAACACTCTGCATCGTAGTTTTCACTTTCTAATTTTAGGCTGAGTTTTTTATCTTCACCAAAGCCAACATAAATTGTTCTGGTTTTTTGAGTATTTTCAATAAAATTAAAGTTAAATGTTTTCATAGAATTATCCTTTTACTGCACCTTCAGTTAAACTTTCCATCATTTTTTTCGAGAAGAAAATAAAGATGATCAAAAGCGGTAGCATAGCTAGGAAGCTTCCTGTCATTACTAAATTCCAAGGAGTTGCGACCGCACCATTTAATGAACGTAATACGAGGGTTAAGAGTTGAGTATCTGGGGTTTGCAATGCAATTAATGGGAGCATAAAGTTATTCCAAGAAGCAACGACAACCATAATTGCAACTGTTAATAAGCAAGATCTCATCATCGGCAAGCCCATTCGGAAGAAAATCTGTAGCTCATTTAATCCATCAACTCTTGCACTATCAAAAATTTCTCGAGGAATTGAAGATGCAACATATTGGCGAATTAGAAATATACCGAATATGTTCACACCAGCAGGTAGCCAAATTGCCGTGAGAGTATTGATTAAAGATAGTTGTTTGATGATTAAAAAATAGGGAACTAAATTGACGACAGAAGGAACCATCATTGTGAGCAACAATATCGTAAATAAAACATTTTTGCCTTTAAAATTATAAATCGCAAAGGCGTATCCCGCAGCGGCTGAAACGACAACAGAGTTTAATGTAGATAGTAGGGTTACGATAAAGGTATTAACCATTGCTCGATTAAATGGAATATCCTTAGCAAGGTCTTGATAGTTTTGGAAAAATTGATCGCCAACACTAAGCGACATTCCCATTATAGACGCAGTATCTTGCGTGGATAATAAAGCTGACCAATAAAATGGAAAAATTGAAATAAAAGCAAGAATAGATACGATTATATAGATGATAAATCGAGTTATATCTAAACGTATTGCTGGTTTTGTTATAGACATTACTCACCCCCACGTTTTAAGCCGTGTTTTCCAAAGAGTAGGAAGAATATTGCACTGAATAATGATGTGATTAAGAATAGAACCCAAGCGATTGCAGAGGCTGTTCCCATATCACTCCAGTCCCAGCCCATTTTGTATAGGTAGAGTGAGACAGTCATACCTGAATTTGAAATTCCGCCAGTACCATTAGTCAGCATCATTGGTTCTTCAAACATTTGCATATTGCCGATAATCGTCATTAGTGTTGCAAAGAAAATGTAAGGAATAAGGAGTGGTAAGGTGATATATCTAAATTTTTGCCATTTGTTTGCACCATCAATATCAATAGCTTCATAAAGCTCTTTGGAAACAGACGCAATACCTGTCATATAAATAACAGTATTAATTCCGGTATATTTCCAAGTTACTTGATTTGCAATGGTTAAACGAATCCATTCCACATCGAAGAAATTAATCGGCAGAAGCATATCTAAGTGGAAAAAATCGGAGATCGATTTTAAGAATTCATTCATAATCCCCATTGGTGCAAAAATATTGAAGACAACAAGACTGACTGCAACACTTGATGTGATATAGGGTAAAAATATAGCAGCTTTAAAAAATTCAGCACCGAGACGGATTATATGAAGTAGAAAATAGGCTAGAGAAATGGCTAGGATATGTTGAGATATACCTGATATAGCGGAAATTTTTATGGTGTTCCATAAAGATAGCCAAAATATATCATCGGTGAGTGCATAATAGTAATTTTCCCACCCAACAAACTCCATAGAAGAAAGCCCTTTGACTGGATTCCAAGAATAAAATGAGAGAAAACCAGAAAAGAAAATCGGAAAAATACTAAAGGTTAAGTAGAGAATAATAAAGGGCAACAACAATATATAAGCTACACGATGATCATGCAGCATGCCCTTGAGATACTTCATCATAATTAGCTCCTTAAATTAAACCCTGCTCCACAGAGTAGAGCAGGGAATAATGCCTAATTTAGGCTACGCATACGGCGTTGAAGTAAGGTATTTGCTTCATCTAACGTTTTATCAATATCTGCTTTTTCAGCTAAGATTTTTTTGATTGCGTGGTTTAAGATCTCATTTGCAATGTTATCGACAGGTGAAGATAGATACGGTTTATTCAATTTCACCATTTCAGTGTAAAGACGCATTGAATGCTGGCCGCCAAAAATTTCGCTTGGTTTTTCAAAGAATTCATGCGCATAAATTTCAGTTCTTGCTGGCAGAGTGCCTGCAACACTTGCAATAGCTAATACACTATCATCATTCATCAAGTGTTGAATAAATTTCCAAGAAGCTTCTTTATTTTTACCTTGAGCAGGCATTGCAAATACGGTACCACCCGCATTTACATTAACGTGGTTTGGAATATTACCAACGCGCCACAAGCCTTTTTTCGAGCCTTCTGGGTCATATTCTTGAATCACACGACCTTCAATCCATGGGCCATCTAAATCGGCAAAGAGTTTGCCTTCGCGGAAGAGCTTAATGAATTTTTGATCGTTTGATGAACCGTCTAGATCAGCAACTAATTTTTTGTCATAAAGCTGTTTAGCGAGATTGGCAAGGAATTTCACTTCTTTAGAATTTAAGTTTGGTTTGCCATCTTTAAGATAGACTGTTTTGCCTGCATCATTATTTGTACCAACGACTAATGGATTGATGATACTCATTGCTGCAGGAAATACAAATGCACCAGTCTTCGCTTTTAAGGTTTCAGCAAATTTGATAAAAGCGTCCCAATCTTTGGTTGCTTCTTCAAATGTCATGCCTGTCGCATCAAGTAAGTCCTTACGATATGCCATTACAACAGGGCCTGTATCAAAAGGCGCACCATAAATTTGGCCTTTAGCATCTTGAGATAGGCTTAACATTGAGGCATCAAATTGCCAACCAATTTTATCCATTGAGTATGGCGGTGCGGTGAAATTAACAAGGCCACCAGAATTGATAAATGTACCTAATTTAATTGTGCTGAGAGTCACTACATCAGGAGCGCCTTCTCCAACAGCTAATGCTGTAGTTAACTTGTCATGACAATCGCGGAAACCGCAACTCATTGCCACGACTTCAATATCTGGGTTTGCTTTATGGAATCCATCAATCATTTGATTAACATAATCTTTTGAAAGGTAATGTGAGAAAACAATCTTACTTTTGGCAAATGTAGCTGATGAGGTTGCTAAAAGAAGGGCGGATAATGCGATACTTAGCGGAAACTTTTTCATACGAAACACCTTAGACTTGAATTAACGAGAGAATGTGAACAATCACGCTTATTCGTTAGATTAGCTAACGGAGTATTCCTTACTAAACTCTTACTTGAATGACTACCTTTTCTAAAACACCTGAAAATAAACAACTGACTTTAAAGCTAGAGTCAATGTAAATCCTTTTCATTAGATTATATTGACTTATCTTAGTCGCAAGCAAGGCAGTCATTCTAAATGTGTTAAGAGGATCACATTTTAGACAAATGTTAGTTTTATGTGGAAAGGGTAAAACAAAGATACGAACAATCATATCTATAAGTTCTCTTTTACTAGAAAACACGTAGAATACATGTTTTATTTGATGGGAATACAATTTTGGAATTTCGTTATTACATTATTATGGCGGTGTCATTTTTAGCACTGCAATTTTTGATTTTTTGTTTTAGTAGAACAGTTCGCTGGCTATTTAATATCTCTCAAACATCAACAAAGCGTTTTACTTTGATTAGCTATGTGTTGGCAAATACGTTAATGTTGATTCATATTACGCGCATTATGCCAATGTTTAAAGAAGTGGCATTGCTACTTACTCTTTTGCTTTTTGCTCTATTTATTAGTGCTTCTACATTGGCAATCTACCAATTGCTAAGATTCGTATTTAATCCAAATAAATTAAGCTTCGTTTTGAGAATGTGTTATCCATTGGCTTATTTTGGATTAATAGGTTTATCTATTTATAACGCTTATATGCCAAGAGAGATTCACTATTCAATAGAGATAGATAAACCTTTAGCACAACCATTGCGTATCGGTGTAGCAAGCGATCTTCATTTAGGTAAATTCTTTGGTGCTAAGCAATTAGATAAATTGGCGGATATTTTTAATCAGCAACAAGTCGATTTGATTTTATTGCCGGGCGATATTATGGACGATGATACCCAAGCCTATGTTGCAGAGAATATGCAACCTCATTTGAAAAAACTAAAAGCGCCTTTAGGTGTGTATGCCACAATGGGCAATCACGATTTATTTGGGGCAGAGCAGGAAATTTTTACTGAAATTGAGAAAGCTGGAATCAAGGTTCTGTGGGATCAACCGGTTAGTATTAATGGAAAATTTACAATTATTGGGCGTAATGATGAGCTTGTAAAAAATCGTCCAACGGCTGAACATCTACTTCAACAAGTTGATACGAATTTGCCAGTATTTTTACTTGATCATCGTCCAACGGAAATTGAGCAGCATTCAAAATTACCGATAGATTTACAGGTTTCAGGACATACCCACAATGGCCAAATTTTTCCAGCAAATATAATCACTAATCTGATGTATCGCCTGTCTTATGGTTATGAAAAAATCGGCTTAGGGCATTACTTTGTTACATCAGGCTATGGCTTTTGGGGGATTCCGATGCGTTTAGGCTCGCAATCGGAAGTATTTATTATTGATGTAAAAGGGAAGTCGTTATAGCTTTTAGTTCTATATTTCCCCACTAATTTCAAGTAGAATAGCTCGAATTTTTTTATTATTAAGGAATGAATCGAATGTCAACTCAATTCGTTTATACAATGCACCGCGTTGGGAAGGTTGTGCCGCCTAAACGCCATATTCTTAAAGATATCTCTTTAAGTTTCTTCCCAGGTGCAAAAATCGGGGTACTCGGCTTAAATGGTGCGGGTAAATCGACTTTATTACGTATTATGGCGGGTATCGATAAAGATATCGAGGGCGAAGCTCGTCCACAACCGGGGATCAAAATCGGTTATCTTCCACAAGAACCGAAATTAGAACCACAACAAACTGTACGTGAGGCGATCGAAGAAGCGGTATCTGAAGTAAAAACAGCATTAAATCGTTTAGATGAAGTTTATGCTTTATATGCTGATCCTGATGCGGATTTCGATAAATTAGCTGCAGAGCAAGCAAATCTTGAAGCGATTATCCAAGCGCACGATGGTCATAACCTAGATAACCAATTAGAACGTGCCGCAGATGCGCTACGTTTACCAGAATGGGATGCTAAGATTGAACATTTATCGGGTGGTGAACGCCGTCGTGTGGCTCTTTGCCGTCTATTATTAGAAAAACCTGATATGTTGTTATTAGACGAACCAACCAACCACTTAGATGCGGAATCTGTGGCGTGGTTAGAACGTTTCTTACACGACTACGAAGGTACTGTTGTGGCAATTACCCACGACCGTTATTTCTTAGATAACGTAGCGGGATGGATCTTAGAACTTGACCGTGGTGAAGGTATTCCTTGGGAAGGTAACTACTCATCTTGGTTAGAGCAAAAAGAGAAGCGTTTAGCTCAAGAACAAGCAACAGAGTCTGCACGTCAAAAATCGATTGAGAAAGAGCTTGAATGGGTTCGTCAAAATCCAAAAGGTCGCCAAGCGAAAAGTAAAGCACGTATGGCACGTTTTGATGAGCTTACTAGTGGCGAATATCAAAAACGTAATGAGACCAACGAACTCTTTATTCCACCTGGTGCTCGCTTAGGGGATAAAGTTATCGAAGTTCAAAACTTAACTAAGTCTTATGGCGACCGCACATTAATTGATGATCTTTCATTCTCAATTCCTAAAGGTGCTATCGTGGGGATTATCGGTGCCAACGGTGCAGGTAAATCAACGCTATTCCGTATGCTTTCAGGTAAAGAGCAACCAGATTCAGGTAGCATCACTTTAGGCGAAACCGTTACTTTAGCTTCTGTTGATCAGTTCCGTGATGCAATGGATGATAAGAAAACAGTTTGGGAAGAAGTATCAAACGGTCAAGATATTTTAACTATCGGTAACTTTGAAATTCCAAGCCGTGCTTATGTTGGTCGTTTCAACTTTAAAGGTGTTGATCAACAAAAACGTGTGGGTGAGTTATCAGGTGGCGAACGTGGTCGTTTACACCTTGCTAAACTTTTACAAGCAGGCGGTAACGTTCTATTATTAGACGAACCAACCAATGACTTAGACGTTGAAACATTACGTGCGTTAGAGAATGCGATTTTAGAATTTCCAGGTTGTGCAATGGTAATCTCGCACGACCGTTGGTTCTTAGACCGTATCGCAACGCATATTTTAGACTACGGTGATGAAGGTAAAGTAACCTTCTACGAAGGTAACTTCTCTGACTACGAAGAGTGGAAGAAGAAAACTTTCGGTGCTGAAGCAACTCAGCCACACCGTATGAAATACAAACGTATTGCAAAATAATTTTTCAAGCTGGCGCGAGCGTCTCGCTCGTGCCAATTAACTAGAAGCACGAGCGAGACGCTCGCGCTAGCTGTTATTATATAAGGAAAAACAATGGAAACTATCGAAAGAATCCAGAAACAAATTAGCGAAAACCCAATTCTTCTATACATGAAAGGTTCACCAAAATTCCCTTCATGTGGTTTCTCTGCACGTGCAGTAGAAGCGGTAATTAACTGCCAAGTACCATTTGGTTATGTTGATATTTTAACAAACCCTGATATTCGTGCTGAATTACCAAAATTCGCAAACTGGCCTACATTCCCACAATTATGGGTTGAAGGCGAGTTAATCGGTGGTTGTGATATCGTGTTAGAAATGGCTCAAAAAGGTGAATTACAAGCGCTTTTAAAAGAAGTTGCGGAAAGACATCCTGCTTAATGTTATAGATGTGGAAAAGGTGATCAAAGATCACCTTTTTTATTAAGTTATTCTAAATGCTCCCACCACTTTTCAGTTTGCGTATCTTTATCAAAGACTTCCCCTAAAATAGGTGTTAAAACCTTAATGCCATATTGTTCGACTAATGGAATTGACAGTTTAAGTGGCTCATTCCACTTATGAATAGCCATTGGGTAAGCCCCCCAATGAACAGGCATAAAACGTTGTGCATTAACTATTTTTGCTACTTCAGCTGTTTGTTCGGGCAGTAGATGGTTATCAAGCCAAGCTGTATTGTATTGACCATTTTCAATTAGTGCTAAATCAAATTGACCAAAGTGTTTTGCTATCTGTTCAAAATGTTTTCCATCACCAAAAGATGTATCGCCTGAATAGTAAATCTGTTCTGCCGGCGTTTTAAAAACATAGCCGCTCCACAATGTTTTATTTTTATCAAATAAACTACGCCCAGTATTATGTCGGGCTGGTACTGATGTGATTTCAAAATCGCCAAAATGAATAGAATCCCACCAATCCATAGTAAAAATACGATCTTCACTAATTCCTGATTTTTTGAGTAATACTTCCATTCCAAGCGGTGCGATAAAGGCATTTTTTTGCGAAATAAAATGCTTTAATACTTCAGTATCAAAATGATCGTAATGATTATGGCTATAGATAATCAGATCGATTCTTGGCAGATCTTCAACCTTAATGGGTGCAGGTTGAAAACGTTTCATCATAATTGGAATAGGCGAAACCGAATCCGCAAAAACAGGATCAATCAAAATATTAGTACTCCCCAAATTGGCGATCAATGAACTATGCCCAAACCAAGCAAATTTTGCCTTATCACTTTTTGCAAATAATTTTTTAAAATCGACCGCTTGCATTGGTAAAGGATTGTGGGGCGAAAATTTTTCTGAATTAGATATCAATTCCCATAAAGCACTCAAAGCACGTTTGGTATCGTGCGGGCGATCAGGAAAAGGGTTAGCAAATTTCCCTGTTTCAGTAGAGTAGTGGTCACTTTCTGGGTAAATAGGGTATTTATCAGGATAAAAATAGTAAGTTAGCCCTATAGCAATAAGAATAAAAATCACAAAGCATTTTTTTAGAAAAAACAAAATGAGAATCCTTAATTAGTATTATTAATAAATCTTAAAATGCTTAGAGTATAGTGCTATTTTAAAATTCAATCATCCTTTGCCTAACTTGCAAACATTTACACTTAATTTAATGCGCAAACGTTTGCGTAATTATCTTAACGGAGTATAATTCGCAAAATTTTTTAACTTTCAGGTATTAATCACAATGCAAAAACTTCTCTACCCTGTAGATTCAAAACCTCCTTTCGGTTTATCTCTTCTTCTTGCCTCTCAACATCTTCTTGCTGCACTTGGCGGCATTATTGCGGTTCCATTGGTGCTTGGTAATGTACTAGGCCTTCCAACCGAAGATACTATCGTATTAGTCAATGCGGCATTATTAGTTTCAGGGATTGTAACCATTATCCAGTGCCAAGGGATTGGCCCTATTGGTTTACGCTTACCAAGTGTAATGGGAACAAGCTTTACTTTCGTTGCAGCGGCTCTTGCGATCGGTTTTAGTGAACACGGTGTGGCAGGGATTTTAGGATCTTCGCTTGTGGGATCGCTTGTGATGATCATCGGTAGTTTCTTTATGCCTTATGTGCGTAAACTTTTCCCGCCAGTAGTAACAGGTGTTGTGGTAATGATGATTGGTTTAAGCCTTGTGCCTGTTGCTGTCGATTGGTTCGCTGGTGGTCAACGTGGTGATGCGCATTATGCTGATCCAGCAAACCTTGCAATGGCAAGCTTTGTGTTAGTGCTAGTTGTGGTATTAGTTCAATGGGGCAAAGGGATTTTCTCTGCGGCGGCTATTGTTATCGGAATTATGGTCGGTTATGTGGTTGCCCTTGCATTAGGTTGGATTAACTTTGATAGCATAAAAAATGCGGATTTAGTCGCTGTACCACATCCATTCCACTTCGGTTTAGCTTTCCCAATTTCAGGGATTATCGGGATGAGTATTGCTTATCTTGTAACTATCGTTGAATCAAGCGGTAACTTTTTAGCATTAGGTAACGCAACCAAAACAGAAATCACCGGCAAACACTTACGTGGTGGTGTGCTTTGTGACGGTTTAGGTTCTGCATTAGCGGCAATTATGTCAACAACACCATTCTCATCATTCTCACAAAATATTGGTGTGATTTCATTAACTGGTGTGGCAAGTCGCTATGTAGTGACTATTATGGGGGGATTATTAGTTCTTGCGGGGATCTTCCCAATATTCGGGGCTTTAATTGTTTCAATCCCTATGCCAGTATTAGGTGGTGCAGGTTTAATGATGTTTGCAATGATTATCGCAGCGGGTATTCAAATGCTAGATAAAGTAGAACGTAGTAAACGTAATGGTTTAATTATCGCGATTTCTATCGGTTGTGGTTTAGCGGTGACAACTCGCCCAGAATTACTTGATAAATTACCATCATTTGTGAAAGAAATTTTTGGTTCAGGTATTACAGTTGGTTCACTTTTCGCATTAATTCTAAATCTTGTGTTGCCATACGATAAAGAAGAAAAATCTCAAAAAGTTGAACATTAATTGAATTAATCGGCAAAATCGCACTTGATATTTTGCCGATTTATCCCTATCTTGTGCAACATCTTAACGTCTCTCTGGTTGAGACGTTTTCTTTTATACAAATTAAGGAAAAATTATGAGTACAGTTATTCATACGACAGATGCGACTTTTGAACAAGATGTATTAAAATCAGAAGTGCCAGTATTATTAGACTTTTGGGCGCCTTGGTGTGGTCCTTGCCGTGCTATCGGTCCTATGTTAGATGAATTAGCAGCAGAAATGGGCGACAGCGCACGTATCGTTAAAATGAACGTAGACGACAACCAACAAATCCCTGCTGAATTTGGCGTGCGTAGCATCCCATTCTTAGCAATCATCAAAAACGGTGAAGTTGTTGCACAACAAGTTGGCGCACAAAACTTACCAGCCTTTTTAGAAAACTTAAAATAATTTGGGCTTAGCCTAATAGATAAAAAGCGAATTGAGATATCAATTCGCTTTTTTATGGTTGATTTCCTTCTGGATATTTCAATAGAAACCAAGCCTGACATTCAAGTGCTTCTGCTAGTTTCTCTATATTTGATAAAGACACGTTCCAACGACAGCGTTCTATCGCAGAAACATAGGTTCGATCTAACTCACATTCATTCGCTAATCGCTCTTGCGACCAACCTTTAGTAACTCTAAGTAAGCGAATATTGTAAGCCAAAATTTCTCTGAGATTTTCTCGATCAGGTAATTTTGTAGGAGATTTAGGTTTTGCAGACATACTAAAAGTATGTCTATTTGAATTATTTACATCTACGGAGTTTGCTTCACATATGGAAATATAGTATTGTATGTCTCATCAATAAACATACTCAAACGGAGCGTAAAATGAGTGAACAAGATAAAGAAAGTACAGCACTGGATATTGTTAATTGGGCTTTAAAAGTTCCTGGCGTTAAAGTAAACCGAGAATCTTTTCTCATTGAAACATTAAATATTTCTAAGGAAAATACAGCCTTATTATTGGAAAAGGGACCTATTGGATCTGGATTATTTACTGCGGAAGAAATAAAAAAAATAGCTGAAAAGATTTCAAGTAAACGTAAACTACAGAGTACAGGAACTTCCTTTACAGCAGGGCTACCTGGTGGATTAGCTATGGCTGCAACAATTCCTGCAGATACAGCACAATTTTTCGGATTTAGTTTACGATTAGCACAGGAGATAGCTTATCTCTATGATACTCCTGATTTTTGGGATGGTGAGCTGTTAGATGATAATCGCGTGAAAACAGAATTAATGTTGTATTTGGGAACTATGTTAGGTGTTGGGGGGGCTGCTAGTGCAATGCGTCTTGTTACTCAGGCATTTGGTAAACAGCTAGCAAAAGATTTAACAAAACAGGCATTAACTAAAACATTTTGGTATCCTATGTTAAAGACATTAGGTAAATATGTTGGGGTTAAAATCACCAAAGATACAGTTGCTCGTGGCGCATCTAAAGTTGTTCCATTGCTTGGAGGACTTGTTTCTGGTGGATTAACTTACTATACAATGAGTAAAATGAATGAACGTTTGATAAAAGCGTTTGAAGTTGGTGTTGTTTATACTGAATCTGAAAAAATTGCAGATGAAGAAATATTAAAACAAGAAATGCCTGAAATTTATGAGGCTATGTTTGAAGAAATTCAAGAAGATGTTCTTGAAACTAAAGGCTAATTTTTAATTGTAGAAGATCAAAGCTAGTCTGACAGCCCTATATTTAAAATAATGCGTCTGTCAGATCTAGTCTAATCTTCTATAATTTAGGATAAATATCTTAGAATCTCGGCATTCTCATATTATTTCCGCCCACTTGTTCGTTTGCAGAACGTTGAGCTGTAATAATTTTTTCGCCTTGATTTAAGCCAGAAGTGATCTCAGTATGAGAGCTATCAGCTAATCCTGTTTCTACTACTTTTTCCACAGGTTGACCATTTTCTAGTACTTGAACATAGCTTTCTTTACCACGTTTTTTTATTGCTGTAGTCGGCACTAATAGAACATCATTTTTTTCTGCAATAACCACGCGCCCTTGCGTTGTCATCCCGATTCGTAAGCTATGATCGGCATTATCCACAATCGCATTGGCATAGAAATAGACTGCATTGCTGTTGCCTGATGTTTCAGAATAATTATTATCTGCTAAAGTGGTTAAAGTTGGATCAACGCTATTGATAGTACCTTGATACACGCGTTCGGTATTTGAGAGCGTTGTAAAAGTAACTGGTTGATTCTCTTTAACTTGTCCAATATCACCTTCAGCAATTTCAAATTTAATCAACACCTTCGACATATCAGCAATTTGCACAATAGTTGGCGATGTTTGATTTGAGTTTACTGTTTGACCTTCTGAAACAGGCACTGAAACAATTACACCGCTAATCGGCGCCACAATTTTTGTATAGCCTAAATTTGTTTGCGCGGTTTTAACCGAAATCTGTGCTACCTGAATACTTGCTTTTACGTCTTCAAGATTAGCCTTTGCTGAAGCAAGTTCATTTTTAGCACTTTCCACTTCATTTAGTGACGCACTTTTTTGTGAATAGAGCTTTGACATACGGTTATAGTTTGATTCAGCCACAGAAAGAGCGACTTGTCGCGCATTAAGCTGTGTTTTGTACGAGCTTAATTGTGCTTGAGCGGTGTTAAGATTACTTTGTTGTGTTTCTGAATCAATATCTGCAATTAAATCGCCCTTTTTAACTTGTTGGCCTAATTGCACATAAAGTTTTGTGATTTTCCCTGAGACTTGTGCGCCAACTTCGGTACGCTGAATAGCTCGCACTGAGCCTGTTGCTAGAACACTTTTATCTAAATTACCTACTTTAACTTCTTCGGTAATATAGTGAATTTGTTGCTTTTGATCGCCTGCAACGAAATAGTCATAGGCAAAATAGCCGCCTCCCGCAAGAATCGCGAGCGCTAGTAGAGATTTTAAATATTTCATTATTTTTTGATTTTTCCTAGATAAAGATTAATGACAACCGGTTCGATTCGACTAATTTTTTGCAAATTGGTTCTAGACAATTCCAAAGATTGTACGGAGATAGTTTGCAACAGCTTGATCTCTATGATGACCAATTATTTCGTTATTTGGCAGACTCTCTTTTAAACGTGGATCGGCATTTTCCATTATGCAGCCTTTACCAACTTGGGAGAGCATTTCAAAATCATTCATACCATCGCCAAAAGCGATACAGTCTGAAAGAGAATAGCCACGATTTTGGATTAATTTAGCTAGAGTATTCGCTTTACAGACGCCTTTGTGCATCATTTCCAAGCAGACTGGAGTTGAATAGGTGATATGTAATTGGTCACCAAAATGCTGCTTAATATGTTGTTCAATTGGGAGAAGATCTTCGGGGGTTTTTCCTATAAATAGCACTTTTTCCGTTAATTTTCCGTGATGTTTATTAAAATCAACGACTTGATACATAAAACCAGAATCTTGGTGATACTTTTTGAATTGTTCTATATCTTTGCTGATAAACCACTCATCGCCTTGATAAGTGTTTAAGCAAATTCTGCTTGGATCGTAGGGAAGTCTAATCAACTGATTAGCAAGCTGTTCGGGAATGTGGTAATTAGCTAAAAGTTCACCTGCTAAATTATTACCACGTGCACCATTTGAAGTAACAAGAATCGCATCCTTTACATTCACTTTGCTAATGATATGTTTTACATCAGCATAATTTCTTCCTGTTGCTAAAAATATATCCACGCCTTTACTGGCAAGCTTTTCAAGGGTTTCAATAGTGAAATCGCCGATACGATGATCAGCATTAAGTAGTGTGCCGTCTAAGTCTGAAATAATGGCACGAAATGGCATTTTCATAGGCCTTCCTTAAATATAAAAACTACTTGAAAGGCTAACAAATTTAAGCCTAGAGTTCAAAAGAAAATAGTTAAATCCTATTTATTTAATTGTAAATTGTTTAAAAAATAGTAAAACAGTTTAATTGGATAAAACATTATTTTTTCTTGGAAAGGCCTTATATTTACCCATAAAAAAATATAATGGATAAATCTTAAAACTACGAAATCAATAAAAATTAGATTTTAATTCTGTTTTTAGTGTTTGTTTTACTCAAGAAAACGTTTGCGCAACATATAATATTCTCTTGACTCCGCTCCGAATGAAGCTAATATAGCACTCACTTCCGAATAACAATGCAAACATAAACACACAACACAATGGTAAAACTAACTTCTCTCAGCCTCCTCTTAGCTCTCGTACATGATGTGCGTGGTTGAGTCTCGGCTAGAGAATAAGTTCACTATCCACACTTTGCCCGCACTTATAATGCGGGCCTTTTTTGTTTATGGCCTATGAAAAGATTCTGAAAATTAAAGTCTATTAAGGAGAAATTCCATGAGTGATAATATTATTATTTTTGATACAACCCTACGTGATGGCGAACAATCATTAAAAGCAAGCTTAACTGTAAAAGAAAAATTACAAATCGCGTTAGCTCTTGAGCGTTTAGGCGTAGATGTAATGGAAGTGGGGTTCCCAGTTTCATCATCGGGCGATTTTGAGTCAGTACAAACTATCGCGCGTCATATTAAAAATAGCCGTGTTTGTGCATTATCGCGTGCGGTTGATAAAGATATTGATGCGGCTTATGAAGCATTAAAAGTGGCTGAAGCTTATCGTATTCATACCTTTATCGCGAGTTCTGCATTACACGTTGAAGCCAAATTAAAACGTTCTTTTGATGATGTTGTTGGTATGGCTGTGGCAGCGGTAAAACGTGCGCGTAATTATACGGACGATGTTGAATTTTCTTGTGAAGATGCAGGCCGTACAGGGATTGATAATATCTGCCGTATTGTAGAAGCAGCGATTGACGCAGGGGCAACAACGGTAAATATCCCTGATACAGTAGGTTTCTGCTTACCAACAGAATACGGCAATATTATTCATCAAGTGATGAATCGCGTACCTAATATTGATAAAGCAGTAATTTCTGTTCACTGCCACAATGACTTAGGTATGGCTACCGCAAACTCATTAACTGCGATCCAAAATGGTGCGCGCCAAATCGAATGTACTATTAATGGTATCGGTGAGCGTGCAGGTAATACCGCATTAGAAGAAGTGGTAATGGCGATCAAAACACGTCAAGAATTATTCGGTGCAGATACGCGTATCAATACTCAAGAAATTCACCGCGTAAGCCAAATGGTAAGCCAACTTTGTAATATGCCAATTCAGCCGAATAAAGCAATTGTGGGTTCAAATGCCTTTGCTCACTCGTCAGGTATTCACCAAGATGGTATGTTAAAAAATAAAAATACCTATGAAATTATGTCGCCAGAAACCATCGGCTTGAAAAAAGAGAAGTTAAACTTAACTGCGCGTTCTGGTCGTGCGGCGGTGCGTGGTCATATGTTAGATATGGGTTACCAAGATAGCGACTACGATTTAGATAAACTTTATGAAGCCTTCTTAAAACTTGCTGATAAGAAAGGCCAAGTATTTGACTATGATTTAGAAGCTCTTGCGTTTATTGATATGCAAGCGGGTGATGAAGATCGCTTAAAATTAGATGTATTCACCACTCAATTAATCAGCGGTTTACCTGCTTCTGCATTTGTTCAAGTTGATTTAGACGGTAAATGCATTAGTCAAACTTCGCAAGGCGGTAACGGCCCTGTTGATGCGGTTTACAATGCGATTATGAATATCGTTGGTATGGAATTAAAAATGTCGCACTATAATTTAACGGCGAAAGGCGAAGGTGCGGAAGCATTAGGTCAAGTGGATATTGTGGTTGAATATCAAGGCCGTAAATTCCACGGGGTTGGTTTAGCAACGGATATTGTTGAATCATCGGCGCGTGCGTTAATCCACGCAATCAATGCGATTTACCGCTCACAAAAAGTAGCGGATTTAAAAGGTAAAAAATAATTTTACTGATTTCAAAACGGGGCTTGTGCCCCGTTTTTTGTATCCAAATAAAAAATATCACAAAACGCTTGACATTGATCTTTTGCACTAGTTTAATAGTGCAAAAATTTTAAAAGGATGTTCAATATGTCTGTACAAATCCAACAAACACAATTGCCTTACTATCAAGACACCACAGCGGTGTTCTTTCATCTCTGTGGCGATAAATCTCATACCCTATTATTAGATTCCGCAGAAATTCAAAGTAAAAATAGCTTAAAAAGTCTGTTATTTGCTAAATCAGCAGTGCATATCGCTTGCGAAGGACAAACTGTCACCTTTGAAGCATTGACCAAAAATGGTAAAGCCGTATTACCTTTAATCCACAATGCATTAAGCAAATTGAATCCTACCCCAATTTGCAAAACTTTTGCCGAATCAGACCGGTTGCAAGCTGAATTTCCAACTTTAAATGAAGCTCTAGATGAAGATAGCAAACTCAAAACAACAACCATTTTTGATGGCTTACGTTGTGTGAGTCAGCTTTTTGCTGATAGCGAATCACCCGTCTATTTAGGCGGATTATTTAGCTATGACTTAGTGGCGCAATTTATTCCAATGGAAAACATTACGCTTGATGATGATGGTCTGAGTTGCCCTGATTTTAGTTTTTATTTGGCGGAACAATTAATTTTTATTGATCATCAAACAGAAACCGCAACGCTCCATTCATTCTGTTTTGAGCCAAGTCAGCAAGCAACAATTCAGCAACAAGCGGTCGAATTTGCTGAAAAACTTGCAGAAAATGCTGATAAAAGTTTCGATCTTGCTATTCAAAAAGGATCTGATAAGGTAACGGCTAATCTTGAAGATGAGCCTTTTAAACAGATTGTACGTGATCTTAAACATCATATTAATATCGGCGATGTGTTCCAAATTGTGCCATCACGCCGTTTTAGTTTGGAATGTCCAAATACCCTTGCAAGCTATCGCCAGCTAAAAATCAACAATCCAAGCCCGTATATGTTCTTTATGCAAGGGGAAAGCTTCACCCTATTTGGTGCATCGCCTGAAAGTGCATTGAAATATTCACAAGACAATCGTCAGTTAGAAATTTACCCAATCGCAGGTTCTCGTCCACGTGGTTTTGATGAGCACGGCAATATTGATTTGGAACTCGATTCGCGTTTGGAACTTGAGTTACGTTTAGATCAAAAAGAGCTTGCAGAGCATTTAATGTTAGTCGATTTAGCCCGTAATGATGTGGCGCGAGTCTGTACATCGGGTTCACGCAGAGTGGCAGATCTAATGCAGATCGACCGCTATTCGCACATTATGCACTTAGTTTCGCGTGTGATCGGCACACTTCGCCCAGATCTAGACGCATTACACGCTTACCAAGCTTGTATGAATATGGGAACTTTAACGGGCGCGCCGAAAATCAAAGCGATGCAGTTAATCTATCAATTTGAGAAACAAAAACGCCATAGTTACGGCGGTGCAGTTGGCTATTTAACATCGGATGGTAATTTAGATACCTGTATCGTGATTCGTTCAGCATTTGTTCAAGATGGGATTGCTTATGTACAAGCGGGATGTGGAGAAGTGTTAGATTCTGATCCACAATTAGAAGCCGATGAAACACGTCATAAAGCGAGAGCAGTGTTAAAGGCGATTACAGAGACTAATAATTATTAGGCGGACACGCGCAACGTGTCCCTACCTATGATCATTATTCAAAGAATGAATGTAGATACTGTCTCTC
>LEKJ01000071.1 GCA_029852775.1 Pasteurellaceae bacterium LFhippo2 | reverse complement strand
TGCCACTTCGCTTGGGTTGATAGCAACCGATAAACCACTCGCATCTTGTGTCAGGCTAATACCGTTGCCTTCTTTTATTTTCGCTGTATCACCCGCTTTCACTTGCTGTGATGTACCTTTTTTCGCGCCGTCTTTATTTGTCGCTTCTAATGTCCAGTACGCGCTGTTGATTGTGGTGGTAATGTCACCTACCGTAGCCACTTTCGGTGCATCAGTCTCTGACGTTGGCTTCGCTTTACCATCTGTGCCAACTGTTGATGTCCCTTTTTGAACTTGAACACTGCTTAGGTCAACATCGTATTTAATCGTTGTTGTTTTCTTCGCATCATCCGTGGTAACACTCACTCTTGTATTGTCACCATCTTTGAACACCACATTATCACTCGCTACCACAGTATCTTTATGGTTCGCATCCGTTGTATCTTTTTGGTAAACATTCCAACCCGCTGTATTAATCGCTGTCGCTATCGCACTTGCCGTCATTAAGCCATCTGTTGTGCCTGCTTTCACTTTACCTTTAGCTGATGAGTCTGCCGCGATTGTGCCATCCGTTTTTACAGCCACTTCAAAGCTACGACCACTATCATTATGATTTGGCGTGACTTTGATATAGTTACCTTCAGTGACAGTCGTAGTATTCGCTTTAAGTTGTGACACATTCACCGCATCTGTGTCCGCTGTACCTTTTGCCACACCCGTTAATTTGACATTCGTGTTACCTTTTTTGAAGTTGACTTCCGTATCACCTAATGTAATCGTTGTGCCACCTGTATTCGCTATGCTGTTAATGTTAGTCAAGCTACTGTTGAGTTTCACTGCAAAGTCTTTGCCTTCACTGCTATTTGTGCCATTCGGGGTCACGACAACATTCGTATCTCCCGCACTCACACTCTCTTCTTTCGCTAGCTGTTTCTTCGCGTCTTCGTTTAAGTCAAACGTCACTTTACCGCTATCACCTACTGTCGCCACTGTTTTTGTGCCGTTCGTAAAGTCTAAACCTTTCGATAAAGTAACGGTTTTTGCGTCTGCATTGTTTGCTTTATACGTTAATGG
>LEKJ01000070.1 GCA_029852775.1 Pasteurellaceae bacterium LFhippo2 | reverse complement strand
CGTGTCCCTTGTATCTCAATTCCGAGTAAAATAAGAACATCAGGATAAGACATTGTCGTGTCCCTAAGTGCCTAGACACTGTGTCGTAGATTAACTTATCCTGATTTTCATGTAATCTGAACAAGGTATCATAGTGCAATCACAGGTTGATTAGACACTGCATTCACAAGGATAGACACAATGAACGTTTTACATTTTATCGGTATTGATATTGCGAAAAAGAAATTTGACGTGGCTTATCTAAAAGATAAA
>LEKJ01000069.1 GCA_029852775.1 Pasteurellaceae bacterium LFhippo2 | reverse complement strand
ATTGTCGTGTCCCTAAGTGCCTAGACACTGTGTCGTAGATTAACTTATCCTGATTTTCATATTGTAATCTGAACAAGGTATCATAGTGCAATCACAGGTTGATTAGACACTGCATTCACAAGGATAGACACAATGAACGTTTTACATTTTATCGGTATTGATATTGCGAAAAAGAAATTTGACGTGGCTTATCTAAAAGATAAAGAACGCCAAATGGTTAAAACTAAAGTATTGGATAATAAGCCTACTGGCTTTAACCAACTACTTGATTGGATTAAGAAAAATGTCAGCAATGACTTTTCTACAATCCATATTACTCTCGAACCCACTGGCGTGTATCACGAAGCTTTAGCTTACTTCTTACACGATAATGGTTTCGTTGTGAATTTAATTAATCCCGCTCGTTTGCCTAAATTCGCTGAATATAAAGGCTTTGTGCATAAAAACGACCGTGGTGATTGCAAGTTATTAGCTCTACTCGGTGCAGAAAACCCACTCGAGTATTGGCAACCAGAGCCGTTGAGTATTCGCCAATTAAAAGCGAAGCTCTCTCGTTTAGAAGCGTTAAAAAGCGATTTATTACGAGAAAACAACCGCTTAGAACAAGCAGAATCAGGTAACTTACCTGATGAAGTTTTGCAGTCCATTCATCATATTCGCAAGGCATTGCAGGACTCAATTAAAGCCTTATCTCAAGATATTGATGACCATATTAATGGTAATCCTGAGCTTAAGAAAGACAAGGCTTTACTGAAAAGCATACCTGGCGTAGGCGATGTGATTGCTAAACAAATGCTCGTGGTTTACCACAGCAAGCACTTCCAAAAAGCCGCTGATATGGCCGCTTTTTTAGGACTTATTCCCAAAGAACGTACATCAGGGACAATGAAAGG
>LEKJ01000068.1 GCA_029852775.1 Pasteurellaceae bacterium LFhippo2 | reverse complement strand
CCACTTTCCACTTTCCACTGGTGTATTGGTTTTCTAAAATGATATCTAAGGTATTTGTCTATCTTTTTGATTTTTAAGACAATTCTGCTTGCTTGCTTGCTTGCTTGCTTGCTTGCTTGCTTGCTTGCTTGTTTACTTTTCTTGAATAAAAAATCGTTGTAATTTGATAAGAATCAAAGTATATTTATCCTTGTTTTCCTAATTAAATCAATGAGTTATGTGTAAATTTGTTTGGTTTTTGTAATGTTGGGAGAATAATGTAAAAGTTTAATAATAAACAGACTATTTTGATGTTTATTTGGACGCTTTAATAAAGGTAATTGACAAAAGTCAATTTTTTTTTATAAAAAATCGGAGAGTTTCCCAATGAAAAAAGCATTGAGCTTAGCATTGTTGGCTACATTAGTAGCTGGCTGCTCAGTTAGAACCCCTGAGGGTGCTTTAGAACACTGGAAAAACTACGGTAGTGAATCTTTCTCTACTAGTGAGTTAAGTGATAAACAAGCATTAGCGGTATTTTACCGTCAAGCGGAAGTAACAGGCCCTGCGGTAAACGTTTATGTTAATAGTGACTATCATGGTTCATTATTGAATGATTCGTACAAAGCTGTACCTGTATGTGCGACTAATCAATTGTTTAGTACGTCATACACAACTAACCAAAAATTTGGTAACCGTACGCAAGGCGTAAGTTATACGCTTCCAGTGAAAGAAGTTGCATTTATTAAAGTTATTTTAGATAACAATGGTCAACCAACTTTCACTCGTGTAAGTGAAGATGTTGCTAAAGCAGAAATTGCTCAATTAAAAGGTAAAGCAACTCAAACGTTATCTCGAGTAGTAACGGATAAAGATTGTAATAACCCTGTGCTATTTGCAGGCCAATTCTCGGCTGGTGCACTGTGGGGGATTGATCGCCACAGCTACAAAGATATGTTACCGAAAGGCAAACAAGAAATTGCTGATTTTGCAGATAAGATTAAACAAATAGACCCTGCAAAAGTAGACCGTATTGAATTAAGTGGTCATACCGATCCAGAAGCGTCGGATGCGTATAACAATTCGTTATCACAAAAACGTGCAAATACGGTAAAACAAGCATTACAAAATGCAGGTGTAACTTTACCGATCAATGCAGTGGGCTATGGTGAAACAAAATTAGTGGTAGCTAACTGCCGTGATTTACACCCAACAAACAAAAAAGCACGTACGGAATGTAACTTACCAAATCGTCGTGTAGAAGTTGCTGTTTACGGCAAATAATTTTTTTAAAGGTATTTAAATGTCAACAACATTAAAAGTTCTTAACTCGAAGCAAGAAATTGGTAGCTATCAAGTAACTAAAGGTAATACTTTAGTAATTGATGCTCAAGAAAACGTTAATTACCAGTTAATTAATGACGCAACAGGTAAAGGTCCACAAAACATCATTACTAAACGTGAAGGTAAAGATTTATTAATCACTTTAGAAGATGGCGATTTACAACACGATATCGTTATCCAAGGTTATTATGGTGATAATCCTGAAGATACAACAAACTTAATCGTTGGTGAACACGAAAACGGTAACATCTACGCTTATGTACCAGAATCAGGTGAAGTATCTGATGCAGTGAGTATGTTGAGCGCAGGTGACGTTGAACCACAAGCATTAGGTGGTCACGAACTTAACGGTTTATTATGGGTATGGAGCCCATGGTGGTTAGTAGGTTTAGGTGCATTATTAGCTGGCGCAGCATTAGCAAGCCGTGGTGGTAAATCGGGCGGCTCTGCAGAAGATGTAAATACACCAAATAATATTGATACAACAGCTCCTGTTGCTCCAACTGCACAAGTATCTGCGGATGGTAAAACTGTATCAGGGAAGGCTGAGCCAAATAGCGTAGTAACTATTCGTGATGCAAACGGTAACATCATTGGTGTTGCTCAGGCAGATGAAAATGGCAACTATACGGCTGAGTTATCAACGCCATTAACAAATGGTGAAGCTATTTCTGTAACCGCTCGTGATGTAGCTGGTAATACAAGTGAGCCATCTGCAGCTCAAGCTCCAACATTAACAAGCGAAGAAGAGCCAGTTCCAGTAAAAGATAGCGTAGCTCCTTCAATTCCCGTATTAACTGAAAACGAAGATGGTTCGGTAGCAATTGATTTGCCAAAAGATGCAAGTCCAGGTGATACAGTAGAAGTAACTTTCATTCCTGAAGGTTCAGACACACCTGTAACTGTAACTTTAACTAAGAATGACGATGGTACTTGGACTTCAAATAACCCAGAGTTAGTTCCTAGCACAACTGCTGAAAATCCAAATGGTACAAAAACACCTGTAATTGCGGATAACACAGATGTAACAGCTGTGGCGAAAGATCCTGCAGGTAATACTAGCCCTGTTGCAATCGTTGATAATACTGCACCTTCAGCTCCAGTGGTAACTTCACATCCTGATAAAGGTAGTGTTGATATTGCATTACCAAAAGATGCAAATCCAGGTGATACAGTAGAAGTAACATTTACACCAGAAGGTTCAAACAAACCTGTAACTGTAACTTTAACTAAGCAACCAGATGGTACTTGGGTTTCAGACAATCCTGAGATGATCCCTAGCACAACGGCTGAGAATCCAGACAATGCAACGATCCCACAAGATCAAGTAAAAGATGGCTCAAAAGTAACTGCGATCGCTAAAGATCCTGAAGGTAACGTAAGTGCTCCATCATCTGATAATGCTGGTCAGGATAAAGAGATCAAATCTCCAGTTGTAACATCAAACCCTGAAAATGGTTCTGTTGATGTTGCATTACCTGAAGATGCAAAAGCTGGCGATACAGTAGAAGTAACTTTAATTCCAGAAGGTTCAGATACGCCTGTAACTGTAACTTTAACTAAAAATGAAGATGGTACTTGGACTTCAAATAACCCTGAGTTAGTACCTAGCACAACAGCAGAGAACCCGAACACAACTACAATCCCACAAGATGCAGTTAAAGATGGTTCAGATGTAACTGCAGTAGCTAAAGATCCAGAAGGTAATACAAGTGCACCTTCAACAGCTCCAGCTGGAGAAGATGATGCAACGGCACCTTCAGCACCAGTAGTTAAAGCTAACCCTGAAAACGGTTCAGTAAATGTTGAGTTACCAGAAGATGCGAAAGCAGGTGACACAGTAGAAGTAACGGTAATTCCAGAAGGTTCAGATGAGCCAGTTAAAGTAACTTTAACAAAACAACCTGATGGTACTTGGGCTTCAGATAATCCTGAAATCGTTCCAAGCACAACCGCTGAAAACCCGAACAACACAACAATCCCACAAGATCAAGTGAAAGACGGTTCTCCAGTAACTGCGGTAGCTAAAGACCCTGCTGGTAACGAAAGTGCACCATCAACAGATGTAGCTGGTGAAGATGACACTGTTACACCTACAGTAACTCCATCAGATAAAGATGGTTCAGTGAAAGTAACTCCAGCAGAAGACAACGTTAAATTAGACGTTGAATACACTGATGAAGAAGGTAAGCCACAAACTGTAACAGTTGAGAAAGATCCTGAAACAGGTGAATGGAAACCAGCAGAAGGTACAGAATTACCAGAAGGCGTAAAAGTTGATCCAACAACAGGTGAAGTAACTATCCCACAAGAAGCGGTAAAAGATAACTCACCAGTTAAAGCAACAGGTACAGATGTAGAAGGTAATGAAGGTGCTAATGAAGCTCCTGCAGGAGAAGATGATAAAACTGCACCTTCAGCACCAGTAGTAACTGCAAATCCAGATAATGGTAATGTAGATGTTAAATTACCAGAAGATGCGAATCCAGGTGATACAGTAGAAGTAACTGTAATTCCTGAAGGTTCAGATGAGCCAGTTAAAGTAACTTTAACTAAGCAGCCAGATGGTACTTGGGCTTCGGATAACCCTGAAATTGTTCCAAGCACAACCGCTGAAAACCCGAACAACACAACAATCCCACAAGATCAAGTGAAAGACGGTTCTCCAGTAACTGCAGTAGCTAAAGATCCTGCTGGCAACGAAAGTGCTCCATCAACTGATGCAGCGGGTGAAGACGATACAACAGCACCTTCAACACCAGTGGTTAAAGCTAACCCTGAAGATGGTTCTGTTGATGTTGAATTACCAGAAGATGCGAATCCAGGTGATACAGTAGAAGTATCTGTAATTCCTGAAGGTTCAGATACTCCTGTAACTGTAACATTAACGAAAAATGAAGATGGCACTTGGACTTCAGATAATCCAACAATCGTTCCTAGCACAACAACTGAGAATCCGAACAGCACAACGATCCCTGAAGGTCAAGTGAAAGATGGTTCTCCAGTAACAGCAGTAGCTAAAGATCCTGTTGGTAACGAAAGCGCACCATCAGAAGATACAACAGGTGAAGATGCAGACCAAACTGCTCCATCAGCACCAGAAGTAACTTCAAATAATGAAGATGGTTCTGTTGATATTAAATTACCAGAAGACGCTAACCCAGGTGATACAGTAGAAGTAACTGTAACTCCTGAAGGTTCGGATGAGCCAGTTAAAGTAACGTTAACTAAGCAGCCAGATGGTACTTGGGCTTCAGATAACCCTGAAATCGTTCCAAGTACAACAGCAGAAGACCCAAACAACACGACAATCCCACAAGATCAAGTGAAAGATGGTTCTCCGGTAACGGCTGTGGCGAAAGATCCTGCAGGTAATACAAGTGAGCCATCAACAGCAAATGCAGGTGATGATGACACAGTAACTCCAGCGGTTGAGCCAAAAGAAGATGGTTCAGTAGTAGTAACTCCAGCCGAAGATGACGTTAAATTAGACGTTGAGTACACAGACGAAGAAGGTAACCCACAAACTGTAACAGTTGAGAAAGATCCTGAAACAGGCGAGTGGAAACCAACAGATGGTACAAAATTACCAGAAGGCGTAACTGTAGACCCAACAACAGGTACAGTAACTATCCCTGAAGATGTGGTAGAAGATAACTCACCAGTTAAAGCTACAGGTACAGATAAAGATGGCGTAGAAGGTACAGATGAAGCACCAGCAGGTGAAAAAGACTCTGTAACTCCAGCGGTTGAGCCACAAGAAGATGGTTCAGTAGTAGTAACTCCAGCTGAAGATGACGTTAAATTAGACGTTGAGTACACAGACGAAGAAGGTAACCCACAAACTGTAACAGTTGAGAAAGATCCTGAAACAGGCGAGTGGAAACCAGCAGAAGGTACAAAATTACCAGAAGGCGTAACTGTAGACCCAACAACAGGTGCAGTAACTATCCCTGAAGATGTGGTAGAAGATAATTCACCTGTTAAAGCTGAAGGTACAGATGCAGAAGGTAACACTGGTTCTGATGAAGCTCCAGCTGGCGAAGATGCAGATGATAGCGACGCAGACGCTGATGCTGACGCAGATTCTGACTCAGATGCAGACGCTGATGCAGATTCTGACGCAGATTCTGATGCAGACGCTGACGCAGATTCTGATGCAGATGCTGACGCTGATGCAGACGCTGACGCAGATTCTGATGCAGATTCTGATGCAGACGCAGATGCTGATGCAGACGCTGACGCTGATGCCGACGCAGACGCAGATGCAGATGCAGATTCTGATGCAGATGCAGATTCTGACGCTGATGCAGACGCTGATGCAGACGCTGATGCGGACTTAGATCCTGCAGATGCACCAGTAGTTACTCCATCAAC
>LEKJ01000067.1 GCA_029852775.1 Pasteurellaceae bacterium LFhippo2 | reverse complement strand
GATACAAGGGACACGGTGCCTGTGTCCGTTTGTGAAGGCAATAATTTATTAATGAATATCTTCTCAAATTACCGCAATATGCTCTCTCAACAAAACTGGCAAAGCGACGAAAGCCTTTTGCCTGTTGCCGTTGCAGATTGGCTAATGCACACTGATTCACTCACTCTCAAACTTCAACAAATTTGTTCAAACCTTAATGTTGAAATCATTCAACAAAGTTGGCAACTGGTCGGATTTGAGCAAAATTTTGCAAAAACGTGGCTACGTGAAGTATTGCTTAAATCAGGTAAAACTCAGTGGATTTTTGCTCAAACGCTTTTCCCAGAGAAAACTATCGAAAACGTAGCACAAGAAGTGGTGAATTTAGGTAACGATCCCATAGGATTGTGGCTTTTCCCACAAAATCCAGAACGAGTAAGCCTTGAATGGCAACAGGATAGTGAAACAGGCTTATATATGCGTCGTTCGCAATTAATGTTAAAAAACTATCCGCTTGAAATTCGAGAACTTTTTCTGGAACAATTTCCATTTGAATGAATCCAAAGAAAGGAGTAGCATTCTGCTAAATTTTCTTTGTTCATTTTCACTATGAAACCAACAATTCTTTTATATGATTCAGGTATGGGCGGATTGACGATCTACGATGCAATTCGCCAAAGTTTGCCTGATGCTCACTATCTCTACTGTTTTGATAACGCTTGCTTTCCCTATTCTGAAAAATCAGAAGAGATGTTGATTGAGCGAGCGCTCAAAATTGTGCAAAAAATTACGGAAATCCAACCGGTTGATATGGTTGTGGTGGCTTGCAATACCGCAAGTACCGTTGTGTTGCCTGCTTTAAGAGAAAAATTCAATATTCCTGTTGTAGGCACTGTTCCAGCAATTAAACCAGCAGCGTTTGCTTCGAAAACGAAAACGATCGGATTACTTGCCACAAAAGGTACGGTAAATCGTCCTTATGTGGATAATCTTATTCAAAAATATGCTTCAAACTGTATTGTAGAGAAAATTGGCACAACGGATTTAGTTGAAATTGTAGAAGAAAAGCAACAGACAGGCGTTGTGGATATGGCTCGCTTACAGAAAGTTGTTGAACCGTGGCTAGAGCATCCAACATTAGATACCGTAATTTTAGGTTGCACCCATTTCCCTTTAGTCAAAGCAGAATTACAACAGTTATTGCCTAAAGTGAAATATTTTATCGATCCAGGTTATGGTATTACTAACCGAGTATCTGATTTTTTTAAATTTTTTCCAATTAAAAAAGGCAATAATGAAAATCTAGCCTTTTGTACTAAATACCCTGAAGACTTTGCAACCAGAGAAAAGGTAATGCAAAAATGGGGATTTAAGCAGTTGCAAGTACTAGATTTATAAAAAGAAATGACAGACTATTATTTTGCTGGTGCGTCAATTTGATAGAGGAGTTGTAAAAAATACAGAAATTGTAAGTTATGCAAACAAATTGCATTAATATTCATCGAAAGATAAATTATTTAAAATTTTTTGCAAAAAACACTTGCAAGGGTTTTAAAAATCTCTATAATGCGCACCACACAACGACGCGCTGTTGTGAAGAAGTTGAAATGCAGTGCGTCGTT
>LEKJ01000066.1 GCA_029852775.1 Pasteurellaceae bacterium LFhippo2 | reverse complement strand
GGATGTTATCAGGTTGTACCCCTGTCTCTCTCCCGCAAGCGGGAGAGAGTTGGGAAAATTTTGCAAAAATACGAATGCTTAACTCTCTCCCATTTATGGGAGAGAGACAGCTTAAAATTACGTTCAGTAATTTTAAGCAGAGAGAGGGTAAGGGGTGAGCAAGCGGTGATATTTTATAAATATTTTGCAAAAAGCCTTTTCCCGCAAGCGGGAGAGAGTTGGGAAAATTTTGCAAAATACGAATGCTTAACTTTCTCCCGCAAGCGGGAGAGAGTGTAAGTCATTTAACTCTCTCCCATTTATGGGAGAGAGACAGCTTTGAGCAAAACAACGTTTTTGCGAAAAGCAGAGAGAGGGCAATGGCAGAGAGAGTAGAAGCAGAAAGAGGTCTGATGCAGAGAATGAAAGCTTTTGTCGATTGATTTTAGTTTTCTGATTTTTCTTATGATGTCAATCTTGTCAGTAAGAAGCATTATATTGCCTAAAGCTAGAACAAATTCTCTAATTTTGTAAAGTTAGAAGGAAATGTTTACACTATCTTAAATTTAAAAGTCTGTATTATATTTGATATTACTTTATAATAAGTTGATCGTCTCTCTATCAAGAGAGAGATTTTGACGTGTCTATTTTCTGTTGGGCACATCTATTTATAGAAAAAAGAATAGTTCTTTTTTCATAAGTTTAATAACTCAAATATTCTGAGGAATATAGTTCTATGAACAAAATTTTTAAAGTAATTTGGAACCACGCGTCACAATCATTTGTGGTGACTTCTGAATTAACGAAATCAAAAGGTAAGGCGTCTAGCAAAACTGATAAACGTGTTGCTCCAGCTTTATTAGCTATCGCAGCAGGTGCTGGCACATTAATTGGCGGGCAGGCATTGGCTGCAAATGCTATTGGTGGTAACACTGCAACAACCTATATCGAAACAGGTACTGGCGCAGCGACTAACATCTTGATCGGTCAAACTGCGACCAACACGGGGCCTAGTGCAGCAGCAGCTATTTCTATCGGTCATCAAGCGACCTCGGGAGAAGCAGGTTCGATCGCTATCGGTAACTCTGCACAGTCAGCTGCACAAGCAGTGGCTGTCGGCCGTGGCGCAAGAGCGCAAGCATCATCTGATATCGCCATCGGTTTTGGCGCGACAGCAAACGGTACCAATCCTGCTGCAGATCCAGGACCGAATAACGGAGGTGCAACAGCAATAGGTTGGCTATCAAATGCAACGGGCTTCTTCTCATCAGCTTATGGTTATAACTCTAAATCAATTGCTCAAAATGCTACTGCAGTCGGTTCATCGGCACAAGCATTAGGGGATGATTCTGCATCGGTGGGTGCTCTAGCTAATTCTAGCGGTGAGAAGTCTGCTGCGGTGGGTGGCGCTGCTACTTCGAGTGGTGATTCTTCTACAGCGCTGGGTTATCGCGCAGCAGCAGAAGCCGGTAACTCTGTTGCTGTTGGTCGTGAATCGAAAGCTACAGGCGGTTCATCAATTGTTGTTGGTTATAAAGCAGCTTCTGGTGGTGATGAGTCAACTGCCGTTGGTAATACTGCGTCTTCTGCAGGTAAGGGTTCTACCGCAGTTGGTTTCCAAGCTCGAACAACCGCAAGCGCTCAAAACGCTTTTGCTGGTGGTACTCTTGCAGTTGCGTCAAATATCTCTGCATTAGCAGTTGGTGAGCGTAGTTCAGCATCAGGCTTTCAATCTACGGCTATCGGTTCACGTGCGACTGCAGTTAACCAAGCTTCAACGGCTATCGGTCGTCAAGCAAATGCAACCGCACATAGCGCAACCGCAATCGGTCGTTTATCTGTCGCTTCAGCAACAGACTCTATAGCAATGGGTACTTCTGCTCAAGCTAACTTAAAAGGTTCTGTGGCACTAGGTAGTAACTCAGTTGTTCGTGCAGGCGTCGCAGTGACGCAAGCGACAGTAGGTCCATCTACTTATGGTCCATTTGCTGGCGTATTGTCAAACGTTAATAACGTGGTTTCTGTAGGTGCACCTGGTACTGAGCGTCAGATCCAAAACGTTGCGGCAGGTCAGATTTCTTCAGAGTCGACTGATGCAATCAATGGTTCACAGTTATATCTATTATTAGATAGCACAAACAAAGAGATTAAAAACTCTATTTATTTCCACACTAATAATGGCTCGAACGCGGGTACAGGTAATACTGCAACCAACTTAGGTAACATTACTGACTCAGCAGGTGCGCGTACATTAAACGCGGTAACAGCGGGTGTGAACACTACTGCAACAGGTACGAACTCTACAGCGATCGGTTCATTTGCAACGGCAAACGGTACATCAACTATCGCAATGGGTACAGGCGCTACAGCATATAGCCAAACTGGCTCAAACGGCCGTGGCTCAATCGCTATCGGTTTAAACGCGAATGCGACAAGTACCAATACAAATATCTATAACTCTGCAGCAACAGCAGTGGGTGCATACTCATTAGCAGCGGCTGAACAAGCTGTAGCACTAGGTAGCCGTGCTTTAGCTGAAGCTGGTCAATCAACAGCGATCGGTAATGACACTCGTGCAACAGGCCGTGGTGCGGTAGCAATCGGTGGTGATGACTCAGGTACAGGTAACTCTGGCGGCTATAACTCTGCAAGATATACTTATGCAGGCTATACCCCAGCTGGTGCTGGTAATACCCTATATCGTCCAACTTTATCAGCGGGTGATGGTGCAACAGCGATCTCTGCACATGCTCAAGCCCTAACTAAAGGCTCGACAGCAATCGGTGTAGGCGCAACAGCGGGTGAAGGTACACTAGGTGCTACTGCAACGACCAACGCTGCTGGTATGAACGTACGTGAGTGGACACCAAGCACAGAATCTATCGAAGCGACTTCTGTTGGTGCACTAGCTAACGCTCAAAAACGCCAAAGTACAGCGATGGGTTATAAAGCCCAAGCGCTTGCAAACGAAACCGTTGCAATGGGTGCTGAAGCGACCGCTAACGGCACTAACGCAACAGCGGTGGGTTATAAAACTGTAGCAAGCGGTGCTGATGCAACAACAATGGGTTCACGCTCAAATGCAACAGCAACTAACACAATTGCTATCGGTAGCTTAACCAATGCAGTAGCAAGCGATGCAGTTGCGATTGGTGCAAATGCAAATGCTTCACACGCAGGTTCTGTAGCATTAGGTAATGCGTCTGTAACAGCAGCAGCTAACCCAACTTCTACAGGTACAGTAGCAGGCGTTACTTACGGTACATTTGCTGGTGCAACACCAACAAGCGTAGTTTCTGTAGGTGATGTGGGTAAAGAACGTCAAATCACTAACGTAGCAGCAGGCCGTATTAGCGCGACTTCTACCGATGCGATCAATGGTTCACAGTTATACTTCGTTTATAACCAAGCAGCTAAGCCAATGACCTTTACTGCAAACAGCAATAAAGATACTGACGCTGCAAATCTTGACAAACAATATGCTGCTGCTGACGGTACTCAACGTCAATTAGGCGAAACTTTAGCGATCATCGGTGCGGATGCAGGCCTAGGCCTTGATCACAACACTGACGCTGCAACTGCAGGCAAATATTCTGCGAAGAATATCCAAACTGTGGTAACTGACGGTAAAGTTCAGATCCAAATGGCTGAGAACCCAGAGTTCAACAGCACGAAGATTGGTGATAAAACCGCAACAGATGCGAATAGCGATAATATCAATAGCCCTATTACTATTGGTACGACTGATGGTAAAAACGTAATTGGTGGTTTAAGCGGTCAGATCGCAGATCCTGATAAAGACGCAACTGCAAAAAATGTAGCTAAACCAGCAAACTTAGTAACAACAAATGCAGCAACTTTAGGTGATGTATTAAATACTGGTTGGAACTTACAAGCTGAAGATAAAGCAGACAGCAATGTTGACTTTGTTAAACCTTACGACACTGTAAAATTCTTACACGGTGACGGTACTTCTGTTGTTTCAGATAATACAGACGGTGCTAACAGCACAATTAAGTACAATATCAATGTAGATAACGAAACGACTGAAATCACTTACGTTGATCCACAAGGTAACAAATTAACTAAAAATGATGACGGTAAATTTGTGAACGAAGCTGGTGATGAAATTGCACCAGAAAACGTTAAATCGCAAATTTCTGCAATCATCCCAGAAATTGATAAAGGTGTGTCTGCAACTAGCCCTAATGGTACAGCAACAGAATTCACTACTGAAGATGGTAAACCAGTTACAGCAACAACAGCTGAAGATGGTACTGTAACTTACACAGATGCAGATGGTAAGCCTGTTGATCCAGCTAATGTTGTTAATAATGGCGACAAAGTTGCAACTGTTGGTGATATCGTTGAGACAATCAACAATGTAAGCTGGAATGTGACTTCTGCGTTAGCAGATGGTACTTCAGGTGCTCGTGCTGGCGATCCTGAAACTGTAGAAAAAGTGAAAGCAGGTAATACTGTAACCTTCTTAGCTGGTGATAATATGGTTATCAAGCAAGATGGTATGAACTTCACTTACTCTGTAAGCCCAACACCTACATTTGATAATGTAACAATTGGTAAGAAAGACGAAAATAACGCCGATGCACCAAAAGTAGCATTAAACACTGAAACGGGTTCTCCAACAAATGTAACTCCAGCAGGTGAAGCGCCTAAAGATTCAACACCATTAGCGTTAAACATCACTTCAACAGATGGTAACCCAACGCAATTAACAGGTGTGGCTTCAGCGTTAAATACTAAACCAGTTGAAGAAAATAGCGGTAAAGCAGCTGACGGTACTTCTACACCAAATGTTGCAGATAAATTGTTAGATCTGAATGTAACTGATCCTAAAGTGTTAAATTCAGCGGTAACAGTAGCTGATTTACAAAACTACGGTTGGGTAGTTTCTACACCAGATAACGAATACAAACAAGCGGTTAAAAACGCTAACCAAGTGAACTTCAAAGGTTCAACAGGTATTGATGTTAAAGGTGCAGACAATGCAACAACAGGTACTTATGATGTTGTTATTTCTTTAGCAGATGGTTCAGGTATTAATCTTGAAGGAAAAACTGATTTAGACTCAAGTAATCCAACAGGCCGTGCGGAATTACCTACAGGTGATACAGGTAACGGTTTCGTAGATGCGAAAACTATTATCAATGCAATCAATAACACTGGTTGGAAAACAGATGCAGTCGGTGACAATATTGATGGTGCTCACGCAACTAAACTTGTGAACGCGGGTAGCCAAGTAAACTTTGCTGCTGCAGGTAAAAACTTAACTGTTAATCAAGGTGCTGAATCTCAACCAGATGGTACAGTTCATGTAACTTATAGTTATAAGCTTGCTGACGATGTTGTATTTAACAGCACAACTGTCGGTGGCGTACCTGAAAGCTTCCAAAAAGCAGATGGCACACCTGTAGTTAAAAATGACGATGGCACATATAGCGATGCGGACGGTAACGACGTACCTGAAGCAGATGTAGTAAACAACTACAAAGCACCGATTAATATCGGTACTGTAGATGGTAAAAACCAAATCACTGGTCTAGACAGCACCTTGCCACAATACAATATTAACAGTGAAGAAACTTCAC
>LEKJ01000065.1 GCA_029852775.1 Pasteurellaceae bacterium LFhippo2 | reverse complement strand
AATGTGCCTTTCGCTAGAAATTAATATAGCTCTTTTCGATTTGATGGCTGGAGATACACTTTTAGATTACGGCTATTCTGCTCAATATCTGCAACTGGCTGATAACCATTCTCTCCGCCAAAATGGTTTTTCTTTGGCAAACTAGCAAGGTAAAAATCCAAATCTTGCTCCGTTAAAAATTTACCATGTAAATCGAAGCCTACATTAATAATTTTACCGCCCACATCTGCCACACGATCATGAATATGACCATGCAACATATAAGCCCCCTTATGACAATCTTGCCATTCCCAAATAGGATAGTGGAATAACATTGCCATTTTCCCACTGGCTAGTTTTACTCGCTTATAATCTTGAATACTTGAAAATAGTGGTTTGCCATCTGCTTTTTTGGTATTTAAGAAAATCACTCTCTTTTCTTCAATAATAGGATCATGATTACCTAAAATAAAATGGTGTTCTCCATTTAAGCGTTTTAATATATTCACAATCCGATCTAAATTTGGGCTAAAACTAAAATCACCTAAATTATAGACAATATCATTCTCACCGACGGTATTATTCCAATATTCAATAAGATATTCATTCATTTCATCAACGGAATTAAAGGGCCTAAATGTTGGGCTAAATTTCATTATATTCTGATGATGAAAATGCAAGTCAGATGTAAAAAATACTTTCTGTTCCAATTTATTTTGCATATTTTCCTCTTTAAATTTTATAACTGTTCTAAGAATGTTTGAACAAATGTAATTTTTTGCTGTTCATCAAGTGAATTAAATCGCTCTTTATTTGATTTAATATAATCAATTAATGGGTAATACTCCTCTTCTACTTTGCGCTTATCTAATTTAGATTCGATATTTTCTTCACTACTTCTGCCAAGTAATTTAGAAACTAAATAGTATGGCGATTTCATTTTGAATAGGAGTTCCCCTTGCAAATCAAAGACCATAAAACCTTCATGTTTTACGTTCTTTAATTCGGCTTTTAATTCCCCAAATGAGATATTTGTTAAAGAAAGAGGCCTGTTCAAACCATATTTTTCAGCAATATTATCCAATTCAGTTTCTTTATATTGATAGCCTGTTTTAACATCAACTAATCCAATTAAAGTTTCACCTAATTTTTCTTTGATAATATGTGGATCACTTTCATCACAAATTTCAAATAAAAAGGTTTCATTTGGATAATCTTTAAATAACTTATTATGTTTAGCACAATGTTTTTCAACTAATTTTGCATAATCGCTATCTAAGCTACCTGTGGTTGAAAAGAGCACTTTATGATTAAATTCCGCATGATAACTAGGATGGCTTTCATCTAATTTAATATAAGTACAGCAACCTAAAAAACCATTTACTTTTACTGTTGCATTCACAACTACATCATCATCTAAACGTAATGGAAATTTACTATTGCGTTCTTTTCTTTCTGAATAGTTAAAACATTTTTTAAATGGGCGAACAATAATATTTCCAAATGAGTCAATAATCAGCCCGCGCATTTCAATTAAGGCTTTATCCCATAAATTATCGTAAAAAGTTTTACGTGCATATTTCAATACGGTTAATCCAGGATATAAGCGACTCTGTTTAGCCGTAAATAATTTTTTATTTTTAGTAAAGCGAATATAGTCCAATGTCACATAGCTATTATATTCTTCATTTTTAGGCAAATTTTTGGCTGAAAATGCCTGCATACGTTGAATAGTCTGTTTATCTTGTTCAGTCATTGGCTGAATAGCTGGAATGATAATTTCACCCTCTGTCGTCATCGGATTATTACGGACATCAATAAACATTGAGTAAACAGTCATAGGATCTACATTATGCGAATTTTGGAAAAAGTTTTGCATACGATAGATTTCTGTTTCCATTCTTTGCTTTTTAGCAGTATTAATTAAGTGGCGAAGTGCGCTTGCCTTTGCCCCAACATTACTCACCACAATTAAAACATCGCTATGGCAATTTGCTTTTGCAAAAGATAACGCATTTTTAAGCGCTTGATCTGTCTGCTGTTTTGCTAACTTGAAGTTATCAGGCGTCCAGTGATAGCTGCCATCTTTTTCAATAAATTTATCATTTTCAATATGATAAATAGCACTTTGCGGGTATTCAGATTGAAACTCTGCTATTTTTTGCATTGCAAAAGTCGATTTTCCAGAACCCGAATGACCTCTGATGATTATGAGTTTTTGCATAATCAAATCCTTTATTTATTTTGAGATATAAATAGAAATTGATACTCAAAGCGAGCATCTTACCCAGAGAGGATAGTTTGAAATGTGAATTTTTGATCGGACGGAGCGAAATTTAAGCTATTTCTTTAAGAAATGCAACTTTTTTGTCAGAAATTTGAGAAAACCGGTCAGTTTTGCAAAAAATTTGCCAAAACTGACCGGTTGTAAGATAAATTCGCTAAAAATTAACGAATGATACCGCGTGTAGAACGCTTAAAGAAATCTAAGAATAAGCTTACAGCTGCTTCTGTTTTCGCATATTGCTCAATTTCAGGCATTGCTTCATCAAGGGTTTTACCACTACGATAAATTAATTTATACACGTTACGGATCGCGTGCATTGTTGCCTTTTCAAAACCACGACGTTTTAAACCTTCAAGATTTACCCCAAATGGTTGAGCGTGGTTACCTTGCGCCATCACGTAAGGCGGCACATCTTGGCTAACCATTGAGCCACCACCTAACATTACATGCGAACCAATCACGACAAATTGGTGAATCGCAGACATACCGCCAACAATAACGAAGTCGTCTAAGGTTACATGACCTGCTAATGTACCATTATTTGCAATAATACAACGGTTACCGATTTGACAGTCGTGCGCAATATGGCAGTTGATCATAAATAAGTTATCATCGCCCACTTTAGTGATACCGCCACCTTGGGTTGTTCCACGATGAATAGTTACACTCTCACGAATACGGTTACGATCGCCAATAATTGTTTTGGTTGGTTCGTTGTTATATTTTAAATCTTGGTTAATTTCCCCGATACTTGCAAATTGGAAGATCTGGTTGTCTTCGCCAATTTCAGTATCGCCTTGAATCACAACGTGTGAATGAATTTTTGTACCAGCGCCGATTTTTACATCTTTACCAATCACACAAAATGGGCCAATTTCAACATTAGCGCCGATTGTTGCGCCTTCTTCAATCACTGCTAATGGGCTAATTTTCGCTGAAGAATCAATTAATTGCATAATTCTCTCCCTTTCAATAGGGTTAATTTTTATCAGGGGACATTCAATCCCCCATTCCTTTTGTCTTTTATTATTTACGCGCGCACATTAAATCTGCTTCGCATACAACTTTACCATCAACATAAGCTTTACCGGTAAATACCGTAATACCACGACGCTCTTTGATAAAGTTAACTTCAATAACCATTTGGTCGCCCGGCACAACTGGACGTTTAAAACGCGCATTGTCAACCGCTGCAAAATAGTAAAGTTCATCGTCAGCTAATTTACCATAGCTTTTGATTGCAAGTACACCTGTTGCCTGTGCCATTGCTTCTAAAATCAGCACGCCCGGGAAAATAGGCTGTTTAGGGAAATGGCCAGTAAAGCAAGGTTCATTCACACTTACATTTTTAACCGCTTTCAACCATTTGCCTTCTTCAAAATCCACAACACGATCAACTAATAAAAATGGATAACGATGTGGAAGCATATCCATAATTTCAGTTACTTCAATAATTTTCGGTTCTCTATTTTCTGTTTGAACTTCAGTTGTCACTTTTGACCTCTTAATTTACTACTTTAGATTTCATTATTCCGCTAAGCGTTTCTCAAGCGCCTTTAAGCGTTTATTCATTTCATCAATATTCATCGTTAGAGCCGCTGTTTTACGCCACTCTTTATTTGGTTGTAATGGGATACCTGATGAATAGATACCTTTTTCAGTGATTGGGCGCATTACCATACCCATACCAGTGATGATTGCACCATCACAGATTTCCATATGGCCGTTGATAACACTTGCACCACCAATTTGGCAGAAACGGCCTACTTTAAGGCTTCCCGCCATAACAACACCGCCTGCCACAGCTGTACCAAATCCGATGTGTACATTATGAGCAATCTGGCAAAGGTTATCAATGATCACATTATCTTCGATAATCGTTGGATCTAGCGCCCCGCGGTCGATACAAGTACAAGCACCAATCTCCACACGATTACCAATAATCACGCCACCTGTTTGTGGAATTTTAACCCATTGGCCTTTATCATTCGCATAGCCAAAGCCATCGCTACCGATAACCGCCGAAGCTTGGAATAAGCAGTCTGTTCCAATTTGAACATTGTGATAAATCGACACATTCGCCCATAATTGAGTGCGAGCGCCTATTTTACTGTTTTTACCCACAAAACAGCCCGCTCCAATTACTACATCATCACCAAGCTCAACGCCACTTTCAATCACTGCGTTTGCACCGATTGAAACGTTGTTTCCTAGTTTAGCATCTTCTGCAATGACAGCGCTTGGATGGATGTTTGTCGCTGCTTTGGGTGTACTGTCCATATACTTTGCAAGAATTGCATAAGCTAAATATGGATTTGCAACGATGATTAAATTTTGGTGTTCAGCACAAAATTCAACGTCTGCGTCAGTCACAATAATCGCTCCAGCTTGGCTATTTGCAAGCTGTTCACGATATTTTGGATTTGAAATAAAGGTAATTTGTGTGCTATTTGCTTTATCTAGCGGTGCGATGCTTTGAATAGCCAAATCGGCGCTACCCTTTAGAATACCGCCGATCTGCTCCGCTAATTCAATTAAACGGAAATTTGCCATTATTGTTTCGCTTCTTCTGGTTTCGCTTCAGATTTAACTTCCTCTGCTTTCGCTTCTGGCTTCACTTCTTCCGCTTTTGTTTCAGTCTTAGTTTCTTCTTTTGGCGCTTCAGCTTTTTTCGCTTGACCATTTACTGGAGCAATTTGTGCTAACGGTTTTACATTTGCTTTTAATGCACTTAAAACTTCTTCTGTAATATCAGCCGACTCATCTTTCGCATACAGTACTACTGATGGTGGAAATACTAGAGTATAGCCTTTTGAATCCGCTACTGCTTTAATTTGTGCATTAATGTCATCAACTACATATTTTTGTACCGCTTCTGGATCGAAGCCAGCATCTGTTTGTTGCGCTTTAGAGATTTTTTGTTGGAACGCTTTTACTTTCTTCTGGAAAGCCTCTCCACGTTTTGCGAAATCAGCTTCACGCTTTTGGATCGCTTCTACTTTCTTTTGGAAAGCATTTGCTTCTGCGTTGATTTTGTTTTGACGATCTTGAATATCTTTAGAGCGTAAACGTGGAGCTTCTTTCTCTAATGCCGCTACTTTTTTCTTTAACGACGCTTCTACATTTTTTTGTTCAGCTTGTAATTTTTTCGCATCAGCTTCTAATTTGTTACGGTCATCAACAAGTTTTTTCTCTTCAGCTTGTAATGCCTTATCTTCCGCTTCAAATTTGTTGTTTTCATTTGCCTTCATAAACTTAGCAAATTTCTCATTTGCTTCAATCATTGAAGGGTGATTTTGCATCAAATAGCTAGGGTCCACAAAACCGATACGATCGTTTGCATTTGCTACATTTGCAGTTAATGCTAAAGCTGCCGTTACCGTCGCAAGTTTAAATAAATTTTTCATTAATAAATGTCCTTAAAAAGAGTACAAGCGGTCAAATTTAATTAATATTTTGCAAATTCAACCGCTAAAAAGTTTAGTTCAATTAGAACGAGCCACCAATACTAAATTGGAATTGCTCAATTTCATCATTCGCATATTTCTTAATTGGTTTAGCATACGAGAATGAAAGTGGACCAATTGGAGATTGCCATTGGAATGCAATACCCGCTGACGCACGCACGCGTTTATAATCTTTAAAGTTTTCTAAACTTGAATAGTTATATTGTACGTTGTCTAAAATTGGTTTTTGTTTCCATTTTGTATTCCAAACACTTGCCGCGTCAACAAATAACGAAGTACGAACATTGTGTTGATATTTTTCGCTGATAAATGGTGTTGGCATAATAAGTTCTACACTTGCACTCGCCATTGCATTACCACCAACTACATCGTTACTAGCCCCTGTAAATTGTTGGTTTTCACTATTAAAGTAAATCGCTTTAGGACCGATAGCACCATAGCCGAAACCGCGTAATGTACCGATACCACCTGCACTATACAATTGATAGAAAGGCACTTCTTTACCGCCAAAGCCACCAGCATAAGCTAGGCCTGCACGTGTTGATAATACCCATTTTTGCTCACGATTTAACGGAATGTAGTTTCTGAAATCCGCATTTAGTTTGTAGTATTTATTATCCGAACCCGGAATTGTTACCTTACCACCTAAACTTGCGTAAGTACCTTTAGTTGGGAAATAACCACGGTTATAGCTGTTGTGTGTCCAACCAAATGAGAAATCGAAATCATCTGCTTTGATCTTCGGATACGTTGTACCTTCCGATGTATATGGGAAGTTCATTGAACGAACATATTTCTCACGAGTAAATTCACGTTCTGCGTGTTTAATTGTGTCGTGTGTATAGCCTAAACCTAAGTAGTATGAATTATTCTCATCCACTGGGAAACCTAAGTTAGCGTTAGCTCCATAAGTTCTACGTTTATAACGAGATGCTGAATCACTCTTAGAGTTATCGTAATCTTCATAGAATACGTTACCACCTAAACTCACACCATCTTTAGTGAAGTACGGTTCGGTATAACCTAAGTTAATGCTGTTACCATAGTCATTACGAGTACCACTTAGGCTGATTGTTGAGCCCATACCTAAGAAGTTATCTTGTTTAATACCAGCTTGGTAGCTGATACCACTCTCTGTACCGTAACCGATACCGAAGTTCACACTACCCGTATTACGCTCACGGATTTTATAAAGTAGATCTACTTGGTCATTTGTACCTTGAACTGTTGGATAGCTCAATTCAACTGACTCATAGAAACCTGTACGTTCTAAACGAGATTGACCTAAAGCTGCTTTAGTTGTTGATAACCAAGCACCTTCTTGTTGACGCATTTCACGACGTAGCGTTGAGTCTGCAGTTACATCATTGCCTTGGAAACGGATTTTACGAACGTAAATACGTGTTCCTGCGTCAACAATGAAGTTAATACGCATTGTCTTATTTTCTTCGTCAAAAACAGGATTCAGATCAACTTTTGCTGACGCATAACCATTATCACCTAAAACCGATTTAATGCCTTCTTCAATTTTTAGAAGTTCATCTTTACGGAAAAGGTCACCTGTTTTGTAATCTTTTAATAGCGCGTTTAACTCTGAGTCTAATTTTGCAGTATTACCCACAATACGCACTTCACTTACGCGATATTGGTCACCTTCGTGAATTTTATAAGTTAGGTTTACATCTTTCTTATCTTCACTAAATTGAACATCTGTGCCTGCTAATTGATATTTTGCATAACCGCGGTTCATATAGTAATCACGGATATTTTCAAAATCTTGGTTATAAGGCTGAGATTCAAATTTGCTACTTTGGAAAATATTAAACCAAGAAACATCAGGTTGAATGTCTAACTGTTTAGTTAACTCTTTTGAACTAAATGCTTGGTTACCTTCGAAAGCCACGTTCTTAACATAAGAAACTTCACCTTCTTTGATGTCTAATTTAACATCAACACCGCCATTTTCCGCTTTAGTTACTTGCGTATCAATTGTAGCGTTATAACGGCCGGTAGTATGGTAGTGTTCAATTAATGCATTTTTAAAAGAGTCTAATTTAGCAGCGTCAAATACTTCACCACTATTGATTAAATTTGCTTTTAAATTTTGTTCTAAAGGATCTTTAGGAATCGCTGAGTTACCCTCAATCGCTACTTTATTAATTAATGCGCGTGGCACAACCTTAATTACTAAAGTATTACCTTCACGTTTCGCACTCACATCATCAAATGTATTTTGAACATAAAGTTGGCGAACTACATTAGCAACATCGTTGTCGCTTGCTGTTTGGCCAACACGTACAGGTAATGATGAGATGATCGCTTCACCTGTTGCTGGCTGAACACCATCAACACGAATATCTTTAACAACAAATGGGGCTGCTACAGCAACGCCATTTGCTACTAAAAGTGTAGAGAGTAATAGTTTTTTCATCGAAATGATCCTATTTGGTTTGTAAAATTATTAAGCTAACTGACCGCTTGTAAACGATCAAATTAAAACTGACTATTAAAAATGAATTAAATCATTGAATAAGGCAAAAGCCATTAAACCGAATACAAATAAAATACCTAATTGCTGGAAACGCAACTGAATACTTTCTGCTAAAGGTTTTCTTCTCACTGCTTCTGCTGAGAGCAACAATAGCTGACCACCGTCCAATGGTAAGATAGGGAATAGGTTCATTACCCCAAGGTTGACACTAATTAGTGCCATAAATCCAAGGTAATAAACTAAGCCAATTTCGGCTGTCGCTCCTGCGCCTTTTGCCATTGAAATCGGGCCGCCCATATTCTTAATTGATAGCTCACCTGTAATCAAATTACCGATAAACTGTAAAATGGTTTTCACTAACGAAACCACTTTATAAATACTTTTCTCTAAGGCCGAAAGCATATCATATTTTAATTCTGTACGATACTTATCCGCCAATGGCTTATAGGTTGGCTGTAACCCTATAATATAACGGCCTTTTTCACTTTTTTGTGGGACGAATTCAAAACTTTTTTGTTCCCCACCACGTTCCACAATCAAGCTCATCGGATTACCCGTTTGAACTTGTTCAATTAAATGAGACCAATCAAACGCCTGTCCATTTACAGTAAGAATTTTATCGCCTGAAAGCAATCCAGCCTTATCAGCCACGCTGTTTTCGACCACTGTCTTAATAAATGGTTCAACCGAACCACTTTGGGGTCTAATACCTAAAGTTGTTAATGGACTTTGCTTGGTGCCATCCACATCCCAATTCGTTAAATCTAGCGTGAAAGTACGCGGAAAATTCTCGTCCATTTGCGAACCACTAATTTCCACTTTTGGACTTCCTACTTTGCCAATTAAAGCTAAAGTCACATCTTCCCAGTCGTAAACCTTACGTCCATCAACTTGTTTGATTTCAAAATCAGATTGAATTCTGGCTTGAGCCGCAATGGTTTGTGGAAGTACCGTTCCAACCACAGGTTTTAAGGTTGGTACACCAATGCTAAACACCGCCCAATACGCAAGAATAGCAAAAATAAAATTCGCGGCTGGCCCTGCAATCACAATAAAAGCGCGTTGTAACACACTCTTATTTTTCAGTGATTTACTTTCTGGCAGATTATGCTCTGGCTCACCATTGTGCATTTGCACATAACCGCCAAGAGGAATCAATGAAAAAGCAAATTCAGTACCGTGCTTATCCTTTTTACGCCATAAAACTTTACCAAAACCGATAGAAAAGCGCAGCACATGTACACCGCATTTTCTAGCCGCCCAGAAATGACCATACTCGTGCACAAACACGAGTACGCAGATCAATACAAAAAAGGCTAATGTTGATGTCAAAATATGCCCTTATAAAATAAAGAAAAAGCCTGTTGCAAACACTGGCACAGCTGCAGTTAAACTATCTACACGATCCAAAATACCGCCGTGTCCAGGGATTAAATTACTACTATCTTTAATGCCAGACTGACGCTTAAACATACTTTCGCTTAAATCGCCTAAAATTGAAACCATCACGGTTACAATAGATAAAACGACAAATCCAGCTGTTGAAATATCACTACCTAGCATATTATTAGGTGCTACTTGTAAGAAGATAAACGCAATGATACCTGAAGTGATTACACCACCAATCGCCCCTTCCCAAGATTTACCTGGAGATACTTTTGGTGCTAGTTTACGTTTACCAAAGGCACGGCCTGCGAAATAAGCGCCAGAGTCTGCGCCCCATACTAATAGGAATACATATAAAATAAGATAAGTGCCTAAATGTTCATCTTGGTTATATTGATAGAAGCGTAAGGCTAAAGTACCGATTAAGAATGGAAGTAAAGTGCAAATACCAAAGATAAATTTTGCACTTACTGATTTTGACCAACTTTCTGCTGATTTTGGATAAGTCACTACTAAACCGAAAGCTACAATCCACCAGATACAGCCTACAAATAGGATTGGCGTTGTCGCATCAGTTAAAAAGCGCGTTGCTTGGATATAGCTTGTAGCAGCCATTATTGGGAAAAGTAAAACCCCACCAGTTACCATTGCAATAATCGCACGTGAAACAGGACGTTTAAATCCTGCAAATTGTGCCCATTCCCACATACCAGCAACAATCAATGCTGATAAACCTAAAGTAAATGGTAATGGTGATAACCAAAATAGTGCTAATAACGCAACCGCAACCATTACAATCGCTGATAATACACGTTCTTTAAGCATTAAATATTCCTTATAAATTAACAACCACCAAAACGGCGATCACGTTGTTGATAAGCTTTCACAGCTTGTGCAAAATGTTCTGGACCAAAATCTGGCCATAATACAGGTGTAAAGAAAAGCTCAGCATAAGCAATTTGCCAAAGCAAGAAATTGCTAATACGTTGCTCACCACTGGTACGAATCAGAAGATCGACTTGGGGTTGTTCTTCTGTTACCAATGCTTGCTGGAAACGTTCTGGGGTAATTTGATTAACTTCAAGACTTCCCCCTTTCACTTCCGTTGCAAGCTTTTGTGCCGCGCTCACAATATCCCAATAGCCGCCATAGTTAGCCGCAATATTCAAAATTAATCCGGTGTTATTTGCGGTTAAATATTCTGATTGTTGAATACGTTCTTGTAGCTTCTCACTAAAACGAGATTTATCACCAATAATCTTCAAGCGAATATTATTTTTGTGCAATTTCTTCACTTCAGAATCCAAGGCTTTCATAAATAACGTCATTAACGCAGAAACCTCAGCTTCTGGACGGCTCCAGTTCTCACTACTAAAAGCATAGAGAGTCAATACTTGAATATTATTTTTCGCTGCAAAATTTACTGCATTTCGCACCGCTTTCACGCCATTTTGGTGACCAAAAATACGCAATTTACCTTGTTGTTTCGCCCAGCGACCATTACCATCCATAATAATTGCAACATGCTTTGGCATATTTTGAAGATCAAAATCCACAGAAAACTCTCTTAATTCAATCAAATTCTTGATGATGTAAAACGGCTAATTATAACATAATGCTAACAGTTGTGTATTTGTAAAGGCTAGAAATCATCCTTTTGTTGTCTTAATTGGATAAAATCCACCAATGTTTTCACTTGCATAAATGGATTAATCTGTTTTTCGACACCAATATTGGTTGGTAAAGTCGGACGACCTTGCGCACGCAAAATATCTGCTCGCTCCTGATACTCAGCTAACATACAATTTGGCTCCATAACAGCCGCCGCAAATTTTAGATTACTTTGGGTATATTCGTGAGCAGGATATACCATCACAAAATCTTCAAGTTGACTAAAATAGAGTAACGCTGCAAATTGTGCTGAATAGTCGCCGGTAAACGTTCTGCCACAACCACCAGAGAACAGCGAATCGCCACAGAAGAGATGTTCACTTTTTACTAAATAGCTCACATGCTCTGCCGTATGTCCTGCGCTTTTAATCACTCTAACGCTCAAGCCTAGTAGCTCAAATTCATCATCATCTTTAACAATATGATTTGCGAATTGTGCCACTTCGGTTGGGCCATAAACGGCTAACTCTGGATATTGTGCAACAATGCCTGGCACGCCATCGGTGTGATCGTTATGATTATGAGTGAGTAAAATAGCGGTAGGATTGAGATGATGTTTGGCAAGAAAGTCTAAGACAGGTTGGGATTCGGCTGGGTCAACAATAATAGCCTGTTGGTTCTGTTGGAGAAGCCAGATGTAGTTATCCGAAAGGGCTGGAATAGGGGTTATTTGAAGCATAATAGAAGTCTCCGTAGAAGCGAATAGCTATTCGCCCATTTGCATTTTGGGGCGAATTGCCATTCGCCCCTACGATTATTTTAAATTCTATTTTAAGAACAGCGCTGCGGCACCACGCACACCACCAGAATCGCCGTGAATTGCTTTTCTGAAGGTTGGAACTTTCGCATTTCTAAGTAGATATTTTGGTAATGCTTTTGGTAGAGCATCATAAATATGATCGAAGTTCGATAAACCACCACCAAATACGATCATATCTGGATCTAAAATCGTCACTAAGTTACCAATACAGATCGCCATTAATTCAATATGCATTTCAACAAATTTAACGGTTTTTTCATCGCCTGCATAAAAACGGCTGATAATGGTTTTCGCATCCACTTTCTCGCCATTTTCACTGACTAAATCATTATACAGCAGTTCAAAACCACGACCAGACATATAGGTATCTAAGCAAGCTTCATTACCACAGCCACATTTATAGATAGGCGCTTTGTCCCATCCTAATAGTTTTAATGCGTGATAATTTAACTGTGTATGGCCAACTTCACCTGCCATACCGATACTGCCAGAGTGAACTTTGCCATCAAAGACTAAACCTCCACCAAAGCCCGTACCAATAATTAAACCTAGCACTGTAGAGAATTGCTGATTGCTTTCATCCCAAGCTTCTGAAAGGGCGAAACAGTTTGCGTCATTTTCGGCACGAACTTCTCGGCCTAAACGCGCACTTAAATCGGTTAAAATTGGCTTACCATGAGCAACTTTGATATTTGCGATTTCCGCCAAACCTGTACTCGCATTTACAAAGCCGGGAATCCCCAAGCCCACAGTCCCTTGTGTATCAAATTTTTGGTCGGCACCACGTACTAATGTTTCCACACTGCTTAACCAATCTTCATAACTTGTTTGCGGAGTCGGTACACGTTCGCTATGCAATTTTTCTAATTTTTCATTAAAAACTGCTAATTCGATTTTTGTACCGCCAATATCTAGGCCATAGTAATACGCCATAATTATCCTCTCTTTTGAAGTTCGAATCGTTTAAATAGTTTCCACGTTTTTAGATAAGGCACAATCCAAATAAATAGCACTAAGTGGAATGCCCACGCTAATAAAGTGCTCACAAACAGATCTATAGGATAATGCATTCCAAGACGCAATCTACTGATCAACATCATAATTGACCAAGAAACTGCAAAAATTTTTGCAAAAGTGACCGCTTGCCCCTTGATTCCTGATAATAATCCAACGAAAACGAGTACCCAAGAAACAGAAAAAATAGTATGACCCGATGGGAATGAATAGCCTGTTTCATGTAAGCGATGTTCTACTGCATAACGATGTTCAGAATCTTTTGAACGTTCTTCTACAATTAATGCGCGTTGGTCACGGGTTAATTCATAGAACTGTTCTGATTGCTCCCCCATCATTTGCACCACATAAGGACGCGGTTCCGCAAAAGCAGATTTCGCGACAGTTTTAATGCCTTGAGTTCCCACTACAGAAATTGCACAAATTGCGCCTACGAGAAACCAAGAGATATGTTTACGGGTAAGCCACATTAGCCACAACATTAACAATACACAAGTAATTAGCGCATAAGGCACTGAACCTGTTTCCGTTAAAAGATAAAGTGGATAATCTAACGCGTGAATTAAATGTTCATCGCCAGCCCACTGCCAGCCCGTAGCACACACAGCTAATGGCACCAGTAACATTAAAAAGGTGTAAAAAGAGAGATTTTTAAACATAAGGATCCTTATAAAAAAACCGCCTGTAACACAAGCGGTTTGATTTCCAAAATTTTTTGCAAATTAGATAGACTTCGTTGCTTTTGGTAAGCTAATTTTTTTCTCTTCGCTTTGACGATATAACACTAAAACGTGACCGATAGTTTGCACTTCTGTCGCTTTAGTTTCACGAATGATAGCATCAATAATTAGCTGTTTAGTTTCACGATCAGCACCTGCAATCTTCACTTTAATTAATTCGTGATGATTTAATGCATTATCGATTTCCGCTAACACACCTTCGGTTAAACCGTTACCACCAAGCATTACCACTGGACTTAAGTGGTGTGCTAAGCCTTTTAAATATTGTTTCTGTTTTGTTGTTAATTTGATTGACATAAATTTGCCTTGCTAAATAGGTTAAATCGACCCGATTATTCGGGATAAAAAAATCGGCAGAGAAAATAGCACAAATACGCCAATTTTTAAAGAGATTTAACTTCTTAAATCATTCGCCTTTTGTAATAAGTTACGGCTTTCACGCATAAATTGCTCTGAATAATCGCCAAACCATAAATGCACTTTTTCAAATGTTTCGATAAAGCCTTGCTTATCATTATTTTCAAAGAACGCTAAACTTTGTTCAAAACTATTTTTAAGTGATTCAATAACTGCTAAGTTTTCTGGTTTATCGGCAATAATATCCGCATACAACGCCCCATCTTGCGCAAACAGACGACCAATCATCGCGAGCTCTAAGCGGTAAATCGGTGATGAAAGCGCAAGTAGTTGCGATAATTTCACAGGTTGTTGCGATAAATGTAAGCCATAAGCAAAGGTTGAGAAGTGGCGCAATGCTTGAATATAGGTCATTGAGTGATCGTGTTCATGAGCATCGATCTGCTCGACTTTCGCGCCCCACAATTTAAACTGCTCTAATAGCCATTGATAGCGCTCTGCAAAACGACCATGACAGCAAGCCACAACCTGTTTTGCCATACTTGCAATATCAGGGCCAAACATCGGGTGCAAACCAACCACAGCGCCTTCGTGAACTTCTAACATTTTCGCTAATGGTTGCGCTTTTACCGATGTTAGATCGGCTAAGATCATATTTTCAGTTAAATAAGGCTGTAAACGTTCAATGGTCGTTAATGTCGCATCAATCGGTACACAGACAATCACGACATCGGTGTTTGCCAAAATATTTTCAGCGTTGTCCCAGTCTTGACTGCCTAGCACATCAACATCATAACCTGATGATTGAAAATAGCGTGCAAATAATCCACCTAATTTACCGCGTCCCCCCACTACTACGATTTTGCGAATATCAGGATTTACTGCCTTAAAGCCGTGTTTATTTTCACTCGCATAAGATTCACGCATAACACGGCGTAATACATCTTCAATAAGATCAGCAGGGATTCCAGCTTTTTCGGCTTCTTCTCGGCGCGCTTTTAGCATAACTGCTTCGCGATCTGGCGCATATAAAGGTAAGCCGTGTTCTAATTTGATTTTGCCGACTTCCGCCACAAGCTCTAGACGTTTAGAAAGGAGTTGGATAAGTTGTTGATCAACATGATCGATCTGATCTCGGATAGGATTAAGGGGATTATTCATCATTGTGTTCTGCCTTTATTGTGTTAAGTGTTCATTTTTATGAACTATTATTGTAAAAAATTTAATACAGCAGAATTTACACGGTTATCAAACACATTTCAAGAAAATTAAAATTCACAAATACAATTATCTTATGAGAATCGTAGATACTGTCTCTCAACC
>LEKJ01000064.1 GCA_029852775.1 Pasteurellaceae bacterium LFhippo2 | reverse complement strand
TGTACAACCCAAACATCGTTTACATATTTCCCTAAGGACATCGTTTACATTCATTGGGTTGATTTATGCCAATCAGTGGCAGGTTTAATTTTCTTTTCTCGGTCATCCATCTGACCGAGAAAATGAAAACGATAGTAAATATTCCAAATGCCGTCAGCGTAAGGAATAAATGCAACAGGTTCGTGTGCGAGAACTTGGCTAAGATAATACATATTACCTTGCCATTTTATCTCCCCACTACTTCTAACTTGGCGAATTTCAGCACTTTCGCCATAGTGATAAGGTTCGATTTTACCTGTATAAATTCGGTTAGAGGGCACATAAAACTCCGACGGTGTTTTACGTGCTAATCCTTCGTGAGAACGTTCTTCATTGTATTCACGACGAAAATCATCTAACACAATTTGTTGCGCTTTAAAGTCTTGTTCAAGCCGAGTTAAACGCGCATTTAAACTGGCTTTAAGACTGCGGTGCATACGTTCGTGTCGTCCATTTTGTTCTGGATGAGCAGGTTTAATTCGCTCAGGGCGAATACCTAAATCTATCCACCACTTGGACAATCGACTAATACCACCCAAAGCGGTTGAGGCAAATGGCGAACCATTGTCAGAACGAATGGCACTAGGTAGCCCAACTTCATTAAATAAACGCTCGAAAAGCGTCATAACAGGCGTTGCTCTTGTATTCGGTAAAGCTTCACAGAGCAATAAAAAACGACTGAAATTGTCCGTAATGGTTAAAGGATAACACCACTTTTTATTACCAAGCTGGAATTGTCCTTTAAAATCAACACTCCAAGTTCCATTTGGTGCGGTGCAATCTCTAAAGGGTTGCGTATCTGCGCTTATGTAACGACGAGTTTTACGTGGTTTAACTAATCCAGCTCGAGCGAGAATTAAATCGCCCGTGCTATCTGCTGGCTTTTTCGCATCAGGAAAAGTACGAGCAAATAAGTCTAATAACTTCTTTGCACCCCAGTCAGGTCGTTTGAGTTTCTCGGTAATCAACCATTCACAAACCCATTGCGGCGTTGCATTTGGACTATGATGTGGCTTGCGAGATAGCTCTTTTAAACCATCAAAACCAACTTGAGAATGGCGTTCAATCCATTTATTGACAGTTGGTCTACTTACATTGAACTGTTCAGACAGTTCAGTTTTTGTATAACGCTGGGACAACCAAGCTTTAATTAATAACGTTCTTTGTTCCATAGCATTCGTTTCTTTCCAAGGCATCGTTATCTCTCCAAATGGATGTTTAACGATAGTTTACTCGGAATGTAAACGATGTCTTCGGGTTACGATGTAAAGGATGTTATCAGGTTGTAC
>LEKJ01000063.1 GCA_029852775.1 Pasteurellaceae bacterium LFhippo2 | reverse complement strand
GTATTCGTAGAGCTATAAGGTCCATTTACATTCGATGTATCAATAACATTATTACCATTGCCTAAACGAAGTAGTAATCTTTCCATGCCCGATACAGAAACTTTGCCTTTTACTTCTGTACTACCATTTTGAAAAGTAATTCCTTCATTCCATTTTGACCAATCTGCATAGAAAACATCAAAACCGCCACCACCATGATAGTAGCTACCATTTTGATAAATAATCACATCATGCTCACTGCCTGCATTGATATTTACTTTCTCAACATCTTTAAAATGAACACTTGCAGAACTCGCATTTAAACTAAACTCTGTCGGTTTTGTAGAAAGAACCCTTTCAATATTAGCTAAGTCTAATGTTTGTAAAGTCCCTTTGCCATTACTACTTGCGCTCCCTTCCCTGAAATGTACCCAACCTGAACTTGTTCTAGCAGAAAAGTTTATATCATCACCCGAATATGGCAATTTTGACCACTCAACATTAAGTGTGTCTGCGCCCTCTCCACCGTCATAAGAGTTAGTACTATTAACAACGATATTAGCAGTATCGTTACCTGATTCACCATAAATATTGTTTATGCCAGTTAGGGGGTTGATCGTATCATTTCCCCCTCTAGCCCAAATATCATCATTACCATTAGTAACTTTATTCTCTACATCTGTTCCAGTGAGCGTTTCACTCAACGATGTGCCTGTAATTTTGTGTGCCATAAGGTTTCCTTATAATATCAATATAATTAACATGTAAAGCGCACATATTATACATCATTTGATCTTATTTTACCCATAAAAATAGCTTTAAACTCTATTTATTGTATTTCGAATAAATAGTCTGAAGGCACAACGGAAATGCATCTAAGATAAAGTAGTCTTGTTAAAGACCTTAGTCTAATTTAAAATCCTAAATGTTTTATTCAACTTCCTATAGCATCCATTAGATTTTTCATCTTGGACATTTTTATTTATATCATTCCTTTATGAACAAAATTATCAAATTACTACTAGGCTCACTCTCTTTACTATTTGCAACTAATAGCTACACAAATGAACCTTCGGACTGTATCCAAAGCTATTCCGAAGGTAACTATATCCATATCGCTAAAATTAATCTTAGCTGTAAGAATTTAGAACTTATTGCATCTGATGCAGCAGATAACCAAACCACGGTATCCGATTTCGCTAAAAAATATCAGACCGATGTCGCAATCAATGCGAATTTTTATATGAAAAATCATCAGCCTATCGGGTTAGTAATTAGCAATGGAAAAATTTGGAAAGGGACTAAAGATACGCGCTTTAAAGCAATTTTTGCCTGTGATGAAAATAATCGCTGTATGATCGAAGATAATAATAAGATCTCTCAAACAAATCCTAAATGGCAAGTTGCGATCTCTGGTTGGCAAGTTTATAACGCTAAATTAGGGAAATTTGAATGTCCGCCAAAAGAGCGAACAGGTTGTGTGGCAATGGGAGAAGCGCAACATCCACGTTCAATGATTGGTTTAGATTCAAGCAAAAACTGGCTCTATTTAGTAGTGGTTGAAGGGCGTCAGCTCGGTTTTTCTGGTTATAACTTAACAGAACTCGCTCAATTGGCTGAAAAATTGGGGATTGCTCAAGCTCTTAATTTAGATGGTGGCGGAAGCTCAACTTTGGTTATTGGAGAAAAGCGTCTATCTGGATTGCCATTTATGCAAATGAATGAAAGAGCGATTGCCAATCATTTTGGCGTAAAGATCAAAAAATAAATGAGAAAATGTGAAGTATCTCTCAGCCTTTGAGGTGAAAAATCCGTAGTATGCGCCACCAAAGCAAAAGGAGACATCTCCCATAATAATTATAAAAAGAAACGCCCAAGCGGTCGCTTGGGCGTTATCTTTTGCAAATTTGAGATTACTCAACTGTTACCGATTTTGCAAGGTTACGTGGTTGGTCCACATCTGTACCTTTGATTAATGCAACGTGGTAAGAAAGTAACTGTAATGGCACTGTATAGAAAATAGGTGCTGTTACTTCATCTACTTTAGGGAAAATAATGGTTTTGAAACCTTCCTGATCGTTAAAGCCTGCATCGTGATCTGCAAATACATACATCTGACCACCACGCGCACGTACTTCTTCGATATTTGATTTCACTTTCTCTAATAAATCATTCTCTGGTGCAACCACGATTACTGGCATATCGCTATCGATCAATGCTAATGGACCGTGTTTTAACTCACCTGCTGCATAAGCTTCAGCGTGAATATATGAAATCTCTTTTAATTTTAATGCAGATTCCATTGCGATTGGGTAGAACTCGCCACGACCTAAGAATAGTGAGTGGTGTTTCTCTGCAAAGTCTTCTGATAATTTTTCAATCATTTTATCTGCTACTAACGCACTTTCAATTTGTGCTGGTAAACGTTGTAATGATTGAACAATATCGTGTTCTTGTTCTTCGCTTAAGTTACCTTTTAAACGACCAACTGCTGCTGTTAAAAGTAATAAACAAGTTAACTGTGTTGTAAACGCTTTAGTTGAAGCTACACCTACTTCCACACCTGCACGAGTCATAAATGCGAAGTCTGATTCACGAACTAAAGAAGAACTTGCTACGTTACAGATTGTCATTGCACCCATAAAGCCAGACTCTTTCGCTAAACGTAATGCTGCTAAAGTATCCGCTGTCTCACCTGATTGTGAAATAGTTACTAATAAGCTATTTGGACGAGTAACGAATTTACGGTAACGGAATTCTGACGCAATTTCCACATCACAAGCAACGCCTGCAATAGACTCTAACCAGTAACGCGCAACCATACCTGCGTTGTACGATGTACCACAAGCAACGATTTGAATATGCTCAACTTTTTTCAGAATCTCTTCCGCATTCATTGAGATAGCTTCTAGGTTTACTTTACCGTTTACAATACGACCTTCAAGAGTGTTCATAATTGCCACTGGCTGCTCAAAAATTTCTTTCTGCATATAGTGACGATATTGACCTTTATCCGCAGCGTCTGATTCAAAGTTACCTTCGTGAACTTCACGTTCTACTTTCGCACCATCGCGATCAAAAATATCGACTGTACGACGAGTGATTTCAGCCACATCACCTTCTTCAAGGTAAATAAAACGACGAGTTACACTTAATAGTGCTAATGGGTCAGAAGCTAAGAAGTTTTCACCCATACCTAAACCAATCACTAATGGGCTACCTGAACGCGCTACCACTAAATGCTCTGGTTGATCTTGGTTTAATACTACTGTGCCGTATGCACCACGTAATTGAACAACTGCTTTTTGTACCGCTTTTAATAAATCTTGAGTTGTACGGAATTCCCACTCAACTAAGTGTGCGATAACTTCAGTATCCGTTTGTGATTGGAATACATAGCCACGTTGTTGTAATTCAGTACGTAACTCTTCATAGTTTTCGATAATACCGTTATGAACAACCGCGATTTTACCTGAACGATGTGGGTGTGCATTTACTTCAGATGGTTCACCGTGTGTTGCCCAACGCGTATGAGCGATACCTGTTCCACCTAAAATTGGGCTTTGCTCTAACGCTTCATCTAATGCTTTTACTTTACCTACACGACGTACAATTTGTAATTCGTGCTCCGGGCTTAATACAGCTACACCAGCTGAGTCGTAGCCACGGTATTCTAAGCGGTGTAAACCATCTACTAAGATTTCTGCTACATCACGTTGCGCTACTGCGCCAACAATTCCACACATAATTTGCTTTCCTATTGTTTATAAATTACGGACACGCGCAACGTGTCCCTACATTCTATCTTCGAATAATGCTCATAGGTAGATACTGTC
>LEKJ01000062.1 GCA_029852775.1 Pasteurellaceae bacterium LFhippo2 | reverse complement strand
TTAAAGAAACCGAGATTCGAAAGAGTCTCGGTTTTTTGCGTTTTGAATCCACTAAATCTCATTACACGGTGGTTGCATCCGAGAGCGTACACAGTACGCCCCTACAATATTTTCAAGACTATTTTTCGTGACGTTCTTTTAATTTTCCAATCACATCTGCCCATGCTAAATCCGCATCTTGCAACAACACCGTTAAGTGATAAGCTAAATCCGCTGCTTCGCAAATGGTTTCATCACGATCTTTCACCGTTGCCGCTAACGCCGTTTCAACGCCTTCTTCCCCGACTTTCTGTGCAATACGTTTGGTGCCACGTGCATAGAGATGAGCCGTATAAGAACTCTCAGGATCAGCGCCTTTACGAGCCGCAATCAAACGTTCTAATTTACTAAAGAATGTCCAATCTGGTTCAGCAGATAAACCACTAAAACAGCTTTCTGTGCCTGTATGGCAAGTAGGTCCGATGGGATCTGCTAAAATCAGTAAGGTATCTTGATCGCAATCTAAGCTCATATCGACCACGTTTAAGAAATTCCCCGAGCTTTCACCTTTGGTCCATAAACGTTGTTTAGTACGAGAAAAGAATGTGACTTTCTTCTCAGCCAATGTTTTATCTAACGCCTCTTGGTTCATATAACCTAGCATTAAAACTTCTAACGTTTGGGCATTTTGCACGATAACAGGTAATAGGTTATCGACTTTTTGCCAGTTGATTTGAGTTGTGTTTAGCATTTTGTTTCCTATGAATGTAGGGGCGTACTGCGTACGCCCGAAAAATATAAAAGGGTGGCGGGCGTACGCAGTACGCCCCTACACTATTTTCTGATCTCAACGTTCTGTTGGGTTAAATACTCCTTCAACTCCCCAATATTAATAATCTGCTTATGGAACACGCTTGCGGCTAATGCGCCGTCCACATTGGCTTCCACAAAAGCATCTCTGAAATGCACCATTTCGCCCGCACCGCCCGAGGCGATTAACGGTACTTTGCACACTTCACGCACTTTTTTAAGCTGAACTAAATCGTAGCCCTTACGTACACCATCTTGGTTCATCATATTTAACACGATTTCGCCTGCGCCACGTTTTTGCACTTCTTGTACCCAATCGAGTAACTGCCAGTTAGTTTGACGAGTGCGTTTTTCATCACCTGTATATTGATTGACCCAATATTTCCCTGTTTCTTGCTCAAACCAACTATCAATCCCAACCACAATCGCTTGCACACCAAAACGATCCGCAAGGCGAGAGATTAAATCAGGATCGGCAAGAGCAGGAGAATTGATCGAGATTTTATCCGCACCGAAAGCGAAAATCTGCTCCGCATCGGCAATGGTTTTAATTCCCCCCGCTACGCAGAACGGAATATCGATCACTTCCGCTACACGTTCTACCCAGCTTTTATCAACGGTTCGACCGTCTGATGAGGCGGTAATATCATAGAAGACTAATTCATCTGCGCTCTCTTGGGCATAGCGTTGCGCAAGGGGGACGATATCGCCAATAATTTCGTGGTTGCGGAATTGTACCCCTTTCACCACTTGTCCATCACGCACATCTAAACAAGGGATTATTCGCTTTGCCAACATTGAATTGCCTCCGTTATATCAAATTTTCCTTCCAATAGCGCACGCCCGATAATTACACCGCCTACGCCTGTGCCTTTTAATGCTTTTACATCATCAAGAGAGCCGATACCACCCGATGAGATAAAACTCACTTCAGGGTATGCCGAGCAGATTTCTTGGTAGAGATCGACATTTGAACCTGCCAATGTGCCATCACGAGAAATATCGGTACAAAGCACGTGTTGTAAGCCGACCGAGCGGAAGTCGTTAATTAGTTCTTCAAGCGATACACCGCTGTTTTCTTGCCAACCGCTTACCGCAATCTGTTTCTCACCTTCGGCATTGATATTCACATCTAACGCAAGCACAAATTTTTCTGCGCCATATTTATTAAACCAGCTTTTAACGAGCTCACGTTCTTTCACCGCCGTTGAGCCAATCACTACACGATTAGCTCCAACCGCCAGTAAATCCGCTACATCTTGCTCTGAGCGAATACCACCACCAACTTGGATCGGGCATGTCACTTGTGCAATGATCTCACCGATTAATTTAGTTTGGCGTTTATTCGGATCTTTAGCCCCAGTCAGATCGACTAAGTGCAACTGTTCCGCACCTTGATCCACATAAGTTTGAAACTGTTCAATCGGATTATCGCTATATAAGGTCTTTTGGGCATAATTCCCTTGATATAAACGCACTACTTGCCCATCAATTAAGTCAAGTGCGGGGATGATTATGGATTTTTTCATTGTGTTTGTTCCTGTCCTAGCACTGACGTACTAGGTTAAGCATAGTGTTGTCGCTTTGCGACAAGTTATAAATTTTCGATAAAGTTTTTAAATAATTGAGCCCCATTTTTCCCTGATCTTTCTGGGTGGAACTGTACGCCATAGAAGTTTTTGCAACCTAGCGCCGCACTAAATGGCACACCGTAATCGCTGGTCGCAATGGTATTTTCGTTTGGCATTACCACATAGCTATGCACAAAGTAGAAGTGGCTATTTTGCTCAATCCCCGCAAAAAGTGGGTGATCGGCTTGGTAACGTACCTTGTTCCAGCCCATATGTGGCAACGGTAAATTGGTATCAGGAATTAACTCGGTTTTTCCACTCATTAGGTTTAAGGTCGCAACATTGCCTTCCGTAGAAAATTCAGTCATTAGTTGCATACCTAAGCAGATCCCTAGCATAGGTTGAGTAGCGTTTTGGATAGTTTCAATCAGCTTGCGATCTTCCAGATTACGCATAGCGGCAATAGCAGTGCCTACACCAGGTAAGAGTAATTTATCCGCCGATTGAATTTTATTGAGATCACGAGTGATCTCGGCACGATAACCCAATCGATCAAATGCAAATTTGACCGAAGAAAGATTAGCGCAGCCAGTGTCGATGATTGTTATATTCGTCATCTATAAAACCCCTTTCGAGCTCGGCAATTCATTCCCTTCAATGCGAATCGCTTGTCTTAGTGTTCTACCAAACACTTTAAATAGACTTTCGATTTTGTGGTGATCGTTATCGCCTTTGGCTTTTAAGTGTAAGGTTGCAAGCATAGTAAATGCGATTGATTGGAAGAAATGCTCGGTGAGTTCGGTGCTGAAATCGCCGACTTTATCACGTTTGAAATCTGCTTTAAATTTGATAAATGGGCGACCGGATAAGTCCATAGCACACTCTGCTTTGCATTCGTCCATTGGTAGCACAAAGCCGAAACGAGCGATACCACGTTTGTCGCCAATCGCTTGTTTTAATGCGGTACCTAACGCAAGGGCAGTGTCTTCAACGGTGTGGTGTTCATCGATCCATAAATCGCCTTTGCACGAGATATTCATACGGAAACCGCCGTGGGTAGCGATTTGGTCGAGCATATGGTCGAAAAAGCCTACGCCAGTTTTGATTTCGTTGTTGCCTGTTTCATCTAACCACACTTGAACTTTAATATCAGTTTCTTTGGTTTTGCGTACCACTTCCGCATAGCGTGGTTCACGATCGCCAATATTGGTAACAGGCTCACCTAATAATTTTTCGGCGATCAGATCCCAGTTTAATTTTTCAGGGTGATACTGTAAGGCACGGATCCCGAGATTTTCAGCCAGTTGCACATCGGTAGCACGATCGCCGATCACAAAACTTGTGGCAGGATCAAATAACTGACGTTGGATATATTTATCTAATAGGGTCGTTTTTGGCTTACGACAGTTACAGTTATCTTCGGGTTTGTGTGGGCAAATTAACACATCATCAAACTCAATCCCTTGTGAATTAAATAGCGCCATCATTGCATTATGGGGTTTATCAAAATCTTCCTGTGGGAAAGAGCTTGTGCCTAAACCATCTTGGTTACTTACCATCACAAAGCGGTATTTTGATTTTAATTTGAGTAGCGCAGGGATAACATTCGGCTCAAATTTAAGTTTTTCTAAGCTATCAATTTGGAAATCCGTTTTTGGCTCGTCGATTAGTGTGCCATCTCTGTCGATAAATAAGGTTGGTTGCATATAGTTCTCCATTTCTTGTAGGGGGCGTGTCAACGCACCGTTAATTTATTAATTGTTGCATTGGTAGGGCTATGCGATTTTTATCGCTTCTACCGTTCTCTCTAATTCAGTTTTTGTACCTATTGAAATACGGATACAGTTCTGTAACCCCAACGCCTTATGCTGATCTCTCAAGATAATTCCTTTCTCCCAGAGTGCCTTAAAGACTTTTTCGCCATCTTGAAATTTCACCAAAATATAGTTTGCTTCGCTGTCGAAGATTTTTTCCACCTGTGGCAAGGTTTGAAGTTGTTCGATTAACCATTGGCGGTTGGTGAGTACATCTTCTACTTGCTGTTGCATTTGAGCTAAGCCTTGTGGCTGTAGAGCTTGAGCTGCGATATCTGAAACAGGCACAGGCAGTGGATAAGGGGCAATCACTTTTTGTAATACACCGATTAATTCCTTATTGGCAAGGGTAAAGCCACAGCGTAATCCTGCTAAAGCAAAGGCTTTGGAAAGGGTACGGATAATCGCTAAATGTGGATAGTTTGCAAGTTCCGTTACCATTGTTGCCTGTGGGCAGAATTCGATATAGGCTTCATCAACTACCACAATTGCTTTGCCTGCGGTGATTTGCAAAAGTTTGATTAAATCTGACCGCTTGACGAGATTACCTGTAGGGTTATTTGGGCTACATACAAAGACGACTTTAATCCCATCTAAATTTTTCTCAATTTCAGGCAAATTAAGTTGGAAATCGGCGGTAAGTGGTACAGTTTTCAGGGCAACACCACAGGTTTCCGCACTGACTGAATACATTCCGTAGGTTGGCGGGCAGTAGAGAATGCTGTCTGTTGGTTCGCAGAAAGCACGAATAAGTAACTCAATACTTTCATCACCACCACGAGTAACAATAACGTTTTCCGCTGTTACGCCAGCGTAATTGGCATAGCCTTGAATAACCGCTTCAGGCTGTGCTTCTGGATAGCGGTTGAAAATTGGGTTTTGTAGATTGAAAGTTGGCGAAGTTGGGTATTCATTTGCATTAAGCCATACATCACCATTTCCCCCTAAACGACGTGCCGATTGATAGGGGGTAAGGGCTTGGATATTTTTTCGGGATAATTGTGTGATTTGCATATTATTTTCCTCTGTTGTAGGGGCGTGTTGCACACGCCCGCGGGCGTACGCAGTACGCCCCTACATACATAACATTATTGTAATTTGGCTAAACGAATGGAAACCGCCTGTTTGTGTGCTTCTAACTGTTCAGCACTTGCCATTAATTCTACGGTTTTGGCTAAATCCTTAAAACCTTGTGGGGTAAGTTCTTGCACTGTCATTCGTTTACTGAAATCCGCTAACCCTAAACTTGAATAGGTTTTAGTGTGAGCGTAGGTTGGTAGCACGTGGTTGGTGCCACTTGCGTAGTCGCCCATACTTTCTGGGGAATATGCGCCTAAGAAGATTGAGCCTGCGTTATCTAAGAATGGCAATAGGCTACGAGCATTTTCCACTTGCACCACTAAGTGTTCAGGGGCGTATTCATTGCTGATTGCTACACATTGCTGTAGATCTTCAGCAATAAAAATTCGGCTGTGAGCAAGGGCTTTGCAAGCGGTCTCTTTTCTCGGTAATTTTGCAAGTTGTTGTTCAATTGCTTGTTCGGTTTGCTCGGCTAACTCTTGGCTTGGGGTAACTAAAATCACTTGGCTATCGGTACCGTGTTCCGCTTGTGAAAGTAAGTCGCTTGCGACAAAATCAGGATCAGCAAATTCATCGGCTAACACTAATACTTCAGACGGACCAGCAGGCATATCAATACTTGCGCCATTAATTAATTGGCTAACTTGGCGTTTTGCTTCCGTTACAAACGCATTACCCGGTCCGAAGATTTTATCCACTTTAGCCACTGTTTCCGTACCTAATGCCATTGCACAAATTGCCTGCGCACCACCGACAGCATAGATAGTGTCGATACCACAAAGGTTTGCTGTGTAGAGAATTTCATTGGCAATTGGTGGCGGTGTGCAAAGTACTACTTTTTTACAGCCCGCAATTTTGGCTGGGGTCGCAAGCATTAATACCGTTGAGAATAGCGGTGCTGAACCGCCCGGAATATATAAACCAACACGATTAATCGGGCGAGTAACCACTTGGCAACGCACACCTGCTTGAGTTTCAATATCCACTGCTTGTGGTTTTTGTGCCTCGTGGAAAGTGGCAATATTACGCTGTGCATTTTGAATAGCCTGTTTCAATTCTTCAGGTACATTTTGCACCGCTTGAGCAATTTGCTCTTGTGATACCACAAGGCTTTCTAATTTCACCTTATCGAATTTTTCAGTGAGTTCAAACAAAGCTTTATCGCCATTTTGTTGCACTTGGCTAAGGATATTTTCCACTGCGATTTTGATGTCGTTTGAAGCTGAAATCGCAGGGCGGGTTAGGGCTATTTCTCTTTCTTTATCGGTTAAATTGTTCCAAATTAAAGTTTGCATATTTATTTCCTATATATTCTTAAAATGCTATTTTTTCGATCGGGTGCCCTTCTGAGCCCCTGAACGACTTTGAATTTGTAGGAAAAATTTAGTGTTTGAGCTTGCGTAGCAAGCGAGTTTTAAATTTTTCCGTTAAGCAAATTCAAACAAAGTGAAGCATAGGGGCGAAGTAGGGTCGCCTTTCTTTGGTTACTTTCTTTGGCGAAGCAAAGAAAGTGACAAAAGATTTACTCCATCATCTTCTCAATAGGTAATACAAGAATTGAACTTGCCCCTGCTTCTTTTAACTTCTCCATCGTTTCCCAGAATAAATTCTCTTGGCTCACAACGTGCATAGCCACTTTATTATCATCGTGGGCAAGCGGAAGAATGGTTGGGTTTTCTACACCAGGTAATAATTCAACAATATCTTTTAATTTATCCTTTGGGGCGTGGAGCATAATGTATTTACTTTCAGAGGCTTGTTGAACGCCTTGAATACGGGTCAGTAATTTATCGACAAGGGCTTGCTTTTCAGCAGAGAGAGATTCAGAGCGTTGGATTAAGCAAGCAGTAGAGCGGTAGATAACTTCAACTTCTTTTAGGCCGTTTGCTTCTAAAGTTGCACCTGATGAGACTAAATCACAGATTGCTGTTGCTAAACCTGCGCTTGGGGCAACTTCAACAGAGCCGTTGAGTAAACAACTTTTGAAAGGCACGCCTTGTTGTTTCATATAGCGTTTTAAGAGATTAGGATAAGCGGTGGCAATGCGAGTATTGGAAAGATCTTGGATACCGTTGTAAGCTTGGTCACGGTCAATTGCGAGAGATAAGCGGCAGCCACCGAAGTCTAAAGAGAGTAATTTTTTATATTCAACACTTTCGCCTGTGGATAAGCGTCCAAGTTCTTCTTCTTCCAACACGTTTTCGCCAATGATGCCGAGATCAACTATCCCATCAAAAACTAACCCCGGAATATCGTCATCTCTCACGCGTAAGATTTCAATCGGTAGGTTTTCAGAGTAAGCAATTAAGCGTTGCTCATTCCAAGTGATTTTCACCCCACACTGTTTGAGTAATTCAGCGCATTCTTTGCTGAGTCGGCCTTTTTTTTGTAACGCAATGCGTAATCGTTGTGTGTTTGACATATTAAATTCCTATTTTTTTATTAGATTTTAGATAAAGAAAAACCCCTCGGAATTGCTTCCGAGGGGCTGATGTTTTGCTCTATGCGTACTCGGAAGTCTATCTTCCGTACACGCCAAATGCCCGAAAGATTAATCAGGTAAATGGTGGTGATGATGAGTACGAATAAAGGTCATAATCTGTTCTCCAAAATTGAATGTTTGCGAATTTAATCGAAAATTTGAGCGCTTGCAACACTTTTTACACAAAAGCGTAAAATTTTTTATAAAAATAGCAAACGATTGCGTAAGTTGCTATAATCAGCCGTCTTTCTTTTCTAACAGGAAATTGCTATGCAAATCAGTCTAAAAAAAATCTATTCAGGTAAAGTGCGTGATCTATATGAGATCGATGATAAACGTATGTTAATGGTAGCGACAGATCGGCTGTCGGCATTTGATGTGATTCTGGACGATCCTATTCCGCGTAAAGGCGAGATTCTGACTCAGATTTCTAACTTTTGGTTTAACAAGTTGGCGCATATTATGCCAAATCATTTTACTGGCGATTCTGTTTTTGATGTATTACCAAAAGAGGAAGCTGAAGCGATTCAACATCGTGCGGTTGTGTGTAAGCGTTTAACCCCTGTAAAAATTGAGTCTATTGTGCGTGGTTATCTAACAGGAAGTGGTTTAAAAGATTACCAAAAAACAGGCACGATTTGTGGTTTAGCTTTACCAGAAGGCTTAGTTGAAGCAAGTAAATTACCACAGCCGATTTTTACCCCATCAAGTAAAGCGGAAGTGGGCGATCACGATATTAATATTAGTTATGAAGAGTGTGAACGCCAAATTGGGGCGGATTTAGCGAAACAAGTCAAAGAAGCTGCAATTGCGCTTTATACAGAAGCGGCTGAATATGCGCTGACCAAAGGTATTATTATTTGCGATACTAAGTTTGAATTTGGTTTAGATGAAAACGGTATATTAACTTTAATGGATGAAGTTTTAACGCCTGACTCAAGTCGTTTCTGGTCGGTAGCAACTTATCAAGAAGGCACAAATCCACCATCATTTGATAAGCAGTTTGTACGTGATTGGTTGGAAAATAGTGGTTGGAATAAACAAGCGCCTGCGCCAAAAGTACCAGCAGATGTGATTGAGAAAACTGTCGCTAAATATCAAGAAGCGCTGGATTTATTGACGAAATAATATTGTTATATTGATGGCGCGAACGTCCACGTTCGTGCCAATTTTATGTCATCACAATTTGCAAATTTTTTTGAAAATCGAACCAGTTGTAGTGGTTTAAGTTTCAAATGTAGGCGCTTTAGCTATCAATAAATAATTAGACCGACATATATCAATTTCCCCTTGAAATTCCTTTCAGAAAGCGTATCATTCGCCCCCTGTTTTTAACCTTGGGTTCCCTAACCCCAATCAACCAAACTTAATAAAAAGGAACAATATGAACGTTATTTCTTACTTTTCTGATGAGCAGAAACGTCGCTCATTGCTATTACTTTCTCTTTTCCACGTCTTTATCATCACAATCAGTAACTACTTAGTGCAGATTGCTTTTGAAATTAACATTCCTGTTTTAGAGACAACAATCCCGACCACGTGGGGAACTTTTACCTTTCCATTTATTTTCTTAGCAACGGATTTAACAGTACGTGTTTTTGGTGCTGATTTAGCTCGTAAAATTATTTTTGCGGTAATGCTCCCTGCTTTAGTGGTGAGCTATATTATCTCGGTTATTTTCTTTGAAGGACAATTCCAAGGTTTTGCTACCTTAGCGGAATTTAATAGCTTTGTTTTCCGTATTGCCTTAGCGAGTTTTGCAGGCTATGTAGTTGGGCAGTTAATGGATATTTTCGTTTTCAATCGCTTACGCCAAGGCAAAATCTGGTGGTTAGCGCCTGCCAGCTCAACGATTTTGGGAAGTCTGATTGATACTTTCGTATTCTTTGCTGTAGCCTTCTATCAAAGTACTGATGAATATATGGCGGAGCATTGGTTTACGATTGGTACAGTCGATTATTTCTTTAAATTATTTGTGAGCCTACTTCTATTCCTACCTTTATATGGCATTTTACTTAACTTCTTGATTAAGAAGTTAAATCTTTCAATTAAGTAATTGAGATACAACCGGTCTGATTTGGTAATTTTTTTGCAAATTCAGACCGGTTGTTGCTATTCGTGAAATTTTGCTGAAAAAAGCGTATAATCTCCCGACTTTTTTATTTCAACCCATTTTTAATTAAGAGCAGTAATGAAAAATATTCCAATTAGAACTCCTGAAGAGATCGAAAAATTACGTGTGGCGTGTAAGTTAGCGTCTGATGTGTTAGTGATGATTGAGCCTTATGTAAAAGAAGGCGTAACCACAGGCGAATTAGATCGTATTTGCCACGAATATATTGAGCAAGTACAACAAGGGATTCCTGCGTGTTTAGGCTATCACGGTTTCCCTAAAGCAACTTGTATTTCATTAAATGAAGTGGTTTGCCACGGTATCCCAAGTGATGATAAAAAACTGAAAAAAGGCGATATTTTAAATATTGATGTAACGGTGATTAAAGACGGTTACTTTGGCGATAACTCAAAAATGTATGTTGTGGGTGAGCCAAATGTTAAAGATAAACGTTTATTAGATGTAACGTTAGAATCTTTATATATTGCGTTACGTACTGTAAAACCGGGCATTCGTCTAAACCAAATTGGTAAAGTGATTCAGCAATATGTTGAGAAAGAAGGCTTCTCTGTGGTGCGTGAATATTGCGGACATGGTATCGGTGACGAATTCCATTGTGATCCACAAGTATTGCATTACTTCTCTGATGATGGCGGTCTAGTGTTACAAGAAGGTATGGTATTTACCATTGAGCCGATGATCAATGCCGGTAAAAAAGAAGTTCGTTTAATGGGCGATGGTTGGACGGTAAAAACCAAAGATCGTAGCCATTCAGCACAGTATGAACACCAAATTGTTGTGACTAAAGACGGTTGTGAAATTATGACTATTCGTGATGAAGAGAGCGAAAGCGGCCGTATTCAGCGTGTAATGAATAATAGCTAAAATTGATGTATAAAGTAAAAATGCCAGCATTTGCTGGCATTTTTTGTAGCTTTATTTGACTTCGATTTTGCTACCGTTGCTAAATTGAATTAATTCTGCTCGATTCATTACCCCGATAGAAGCGTTTGTGTCTTTGAAAATATTTCTAGCTTGTTCATTAACCGTACCTAATGGAATTTGAACAGTTAGTTTTTCTTTGCTTTTTGTTCTTAATGGCTTTTCTGAGTTAATTCTAATTGGCTGGCTCATAAATGGTTGGCCGTCTACAGTATATACTGCTGTCCAATGTAGAGATTTAATATTTTTATTACCAGTATTTTCTAGTTCAAAAATATTGATTGCAAAATCTTGTTGGCCATCATTTCCAATCTTACGTTCAATCAGCTTAATTTTAATTGCTTTATTAAATGCAATAAGATTCTTATCTGTCATCTGTTGTTGAGTTCCTTGTTGAGAAGATTTATTTTCAGCAGCAAAGCTATTCATTGCTAAAAATGAAGAAAGTGAAATTACAGCTAAGGTTTTAAGTATTTTCATATAGTTGCTCCTGAGATTTAACTAGTACGCATTATTACACAAGGGATTCAATAAAAAAAGCGAGTGGAATTAACTTCACTCGCTTTTACTTATTATTGACGTTTAGATGATAATATTTGCAATTGCTACACCAACAACACAAGCAACGCCAACACCGACTAAGCCAGGGAACATAAAGCTATGGTTGAAGTAGTATTTACCAATTTTGGTTGTGCCTGTTACGTCGAAGTTTACAGTTGCAATATCTGATGGATAGTTCGGGATAAAGAAGTAAGCGTAAGTTGCAGGCATTAAACCAACTAATAGTGGCGCTGGTAAGCCTAAACCGATACCCACAGGTAACATCATAACCGCCGTTGCTGCTTGGCTATTGATTACCACTGATACTGCAAAGAGTGCTAATGCGAATGTCCAAGGGTAAGCTTCAACCATTTCAGTAATACCAGCTTTGAACTGTGGCATTGCATATTGGAAGTAAGTATCACTCATCCACGCAATACCAAAGATTGCAATTGCTGCCACCATACCTGATTTAAACACAACGCCATTTGGTACTGTTTGCGGGTTAGTTTTGGTCATTGTTAAGATGATACCGCCGAAGGCTAACATCATCATTTGAATGATTACACCCATTGAAATTGGCTTGATTTTCTCACCTGTACCAACAGTACGGATTTCAGGGAACATCGCAATAATTACAATAACAACAAGAGAAAGTAAGAACAGATAAACTGCTTTTTTCGCATTTGGTGGAAGCGCTTCATTTAATGTTGTACTTGTGGTGCTAAGGATACGTTCACGCCATACAGGATCTTGTAAACGGCGTTGATATTCAGGATCATCTTCTAACTCTTTACCGCGGCGTAAGCTATAAAGTGAAAGAGCAATGGTACCCGCAAATGTTGCAGGAACAGTTACACCGATAATGCTTAATAGGGTAACGTGTTCAAAACCTGGTAAAGCAGTAATTTGTGCTAGATAGAATACAACAGCTGCAGAAAGTGGGCTTGACGTGATTGCTAATTGTGATGCAACAGATGCTGCAGCCATAGGACGTTCAGGACGGATTTTATTTTTGAGAGCTACATCGGCAATGATTGGCATTACAGAGTAAACAGAGTGACCTGTACCAAGCATAAATGTCATCACATAAGTTACGATTGGACCGAGTAAGGTAATGCGTTTTGGATTTTTACGCAATACTCTTTCAGCAACTTGTAACATAAATTTCAAACCGCCAGCGGCTTCTAAGATAGAAGCACAAGTAACCACCGCTAAAATAATTAACATTACCTCAATTGGTGCTTTACCGACAGGCATTCGTAAAATAAAGACTTCAACAATAAGACCAATACCAGAAACTACGCCTAAGCCGATACCACCATAACGACTACCTGCGTATAAAAATCCTAATAATAGGATAAATTCAAAATAGAGCATAAATACCTCTTAAAAAATTAAAAAACTGGTTGCTATTCTATCTGAACTCTAAGTTATGAATTTATTTTAGATCAAAAAAATAATACATTTATTGAAGCAAAAAACAGCAATAAGTAAATCTCTTTCTAATCTGTCTGAAAGGGTAAATTTGCTTAATTTTTAATAGTATTTTGCTAAACTTGCTAAAAATTGAATCTGGATCACAAAACTAAAACGTTTTAGCAAAAATTGCTTTTGTTGCTAAAACGTTTTAGTTAGAATGAAAGCATACAAAAATTTTTATTTTTAATTTTAAACTCACACATTAGGTGGTAACTATGAACTTTCCTCAAATCGCTCAACAAGTGATTGATAAACTCGGGGGCAAAGAGAATATCTCTGCTGCAGCACACTGTGCAACGCGTTTACGTATGGTTGTCAAAGATGAGAATTTAATTGACAAAGAAGGTATCGAGAATATCGATGGCGTTAAAGGTCAATTCTCAGTTGCAGGCCAATACCAAATTATTTTTGGTTCTGGCACAGTAAATAAAGTACACGCAGAATTAACAAAAATGTTAGGTATCGGCGATATGACAACGTCTGAAGTTGCAAGCGCTGGTGCAGAAAAACAGAATATCCTACAACAAGCCGTTAAAGGCTTAGCGGATATTTTCGTTCCAATTATCCCTGCCATCGTAGCGGGCGGTCTTTTAATGGGTATCCACTCAATGCTGACTGCAAAAGGTTTCTTTGCTGAAGGCGTTAATGTGGTTGATATGTACCCAGGTATTGCAGACTTAGTTGATTTAATGAATACCTTTGCAAATGCACCATTCGTATTCTTACCTGTTCTGCTAGGTTTCTCTGCAACCCGTAAATTTGGTGGTAACCCATTCTTAGGTGCAGCATTAGGTATGTTATTAGTTCACCCTGCTTTAGCAGATGGTTGGAACTACGCATTAACGTTAGCAAAAGGTAATATCCAATACTGGAACGTATTCGGTTTAGAAATCGAAAAAGTAGGTTATCAAGGTACTGTTATCCCAACATTAGTATCTGCTTGGGTATTAGCAACTTTAGAAAAATCTTTCCGTAAAGTGGTACCATCTTTCCTAGATAACTTAATTACGCCGTTATTCTCATTATTTATCGCAGGTTTCTTAGCGTTCACTATCATTGGTCCATTAGGCCGTGAAGCAGGTTCATTAATCTCAGCAGGTTTAACTTGGTTATATGATAGTTTAGGTTTCGTAGGCGGTGCGATCTTCGGTACATTCTATGCGCCAATCGTAATCACTGGTATGCACCAAACATTTATCGCAGTTGAAACTCAGTTATTAGCAGAAGTGGCTAACACTGGCGGTACATTTATCTTCCCAATCGCAGCAATGTCTAATATCGCACAAGGTGCAGCATGTTTAGGTGCAGCCTTTGTAATGAAAGATGCAAAAGTACGTGGTATCGCAGTACCATCAGGTATCTCTGCATTACTAGGTATTACAGAACCAGCAATGTTCGGTGTGAACTTACGTTACCGTTACCCATTCATTGCAGCAATGATTGCTGCTGGTACAGCAAGTGCATTTATTGCATTCTTCAACGTAAAAGCGATTGCATTAGGTGCAGCTGGTTTACCAGGTATTCCATCAATCAAACCTGAAAGCTTAGCAATGTACTGTGTAGGTATGGCAATTTCAGCAGTTATCGCATTTGTAGTGACAGTTGTTCTTGGTAAAAGAGCACAAGCAAAAGCAAAAGCAAAAGCGTAATATGCTATAAAATTTAAAACAATAAGCGCCCTAGATGTGAAACTCTAGGGCGTTTTCTTTTGCAAAATTTTTAGAAAATCATACCGCTTGTAAATAAAAAGCCCCAATCTGTTGCAACAGACAGGGGCTATATTTTCTATTTATTAAATTAGAACTTCGCTAAAAGCATCGCTTCTAATTTCTCTTGGTCAACCGCAAATTTACGGATACCGTCTGCTAATTTCTCAACTGCCATCGGATCTTGGTTGTGTTCCCAATAGAATTCTGCTTCTGTCATTGGAGCAGGACGAGTTTCAACAGCACCCTTGTACTCTAATTTACGTACTAATGGTGCTTCGCTTTCACTTAACTCTTTTAATAGAGCTGGCGCGATAGTTAAACGGTCACAACCTGCTAATTCAGTGATTTCACCTACGTTACGGAAACTTGCACCCATAACCACAGTGTTATAACCATACTGTTTATAGTAGTTGTAGATTGACGTTACAGAAACTACACCTGGATCTTCTGCTGGTGCATATTCTTTCTTATCTGAATTTGCTTTGTACCAGTCAAGGATACGACCAACGAATGGTGAAATTAAGTAAACACCTGCTTCCGCACATGCCCGAGCCTGAGCTTGAGAGAATAATAAGGTTAAGTTACAGTTGATGCCTTCTTTCTCTAATTGCTCAGCTGCTTTAATACCTTGCCAAGTTGAAGCGATTTTGATCAAGATACGATCGTTGCTGATACCCGCTTCATTATATAAGCCCATTAATTTGCGCGCTTTAGCGATCGTTTTTTCTGTATCGTAAGAGTAACGAGCATCAACTTCAGTAGAAATACGTCCTGGAACAATTTTTAAGATCTCTAAACCAATGTTTACCGCTAACTTGTCTTCAGCATCGATAAGTTGTTGAGCTTTATCATCACTTTTTGCTTTTGCGTAATCAATGGCTTCATCAATTAATGGTGCATATTGTGGAAGTGCAGATGCACTTAAGATTAAAGAAGGGTTTGTTGTTGCATCTTCAGGTTGATACTTTTTGATAGCTTCAATATCACCAGTATCAGCTACAACCACAGTCATTTGACGTAAAGCGTCTAATTGGCTCATAAATAATTCCTCGTAGTTTAAGAAAAGTAAAAAAAAGTTCCTTATCATATCAGTAACAGGCGATTGAGAATAGAAAGAATAATGTGATTTACTTCACAAAATAAAAATAAAATCAAAATTTCGAAAAATAAGCTGTATATTTGCTCAAATTGACTCCACTTTAACCAAAAGATCTTTTTCCTAAAATTTTTTGCAAAAAGTACTTGCAAGGGTTTTAAAAATCTCTATAATGCGCACCACACAACGACGCGCTGTTGTGAATGATTTGAAATGCAGTGCGTCGTT